>DASVOF010000116.1:0-14497 GCA_036383495.1 Sphingobium sp.
TTAGGGCCGATCGACATTCAGCGTAACCAGATCATGGCGGCTGCGAGGTGGATGAAGCCGGCAAAGTGGCTGGTGCGCCGGTCGTAGCGTGTTGCGAAACGGCGGAAATGCTTGAGGCGTCCGAAGCATCGCTCGATCCGGTTGCGCTGCTTGTAGAGTTCGGTGTCGTGAGGAATGAAGACCTTGCGATTACGCTTGGACGGGATCACCGCCTGCGCCTCCATCTGAGCGATCGTCTCGCGTAAGCCATTGCTGTCATAGGCTTTATCGGCGAGTATAGCCCCAGCCTGCTGACCTTCGAGCAGGGCTGGAGCGGCGGTGATGTCATGGGCCTGCCCCGCCGTGATGGAAAAGCGCAACGGTCGACCCAGTGCATCGGCGAGCATATGGATCTTGGTCGTCAGTCCTCCTCGGGAACGCCCCAGCGCCTGGTCTTGCGCCCCCCTTTTCCGGTCGCCGCCTGCTGGTGGGCGCGAACGATGGTGCTGTCGATCATCAGATACTGATTGTCCCGATCCGTGGTGAGCGCATCAAACACCCGCTCCCATACACCGGTGTCACACCAGCGACTGAATCGCCGGTGCACCGTCTTCCATCGGCCATAGCGCTCAGGCAGGTCGCACCAATGCGCGCCAGATCGCAGAACCCACAAACATCCGTTCACAAACAACCGGTTATCTGATCCCGTCCGTCCAGGATCGCCCGCCTTGCCCGGCAGAAGCAGCGCAATCTTCGCCCACTGCACATCGTTCAACTCGTACCGCTTGTTACCCATCGTTCGCTCCGCGATCCAACACGGAGCCCTATGAATCAGCGATCAGCCCTTTTGGGAATCCTGAATGTCGATCCGGCCTAATACAATCGTGGCAATGGAGATCGACGGCACCAAGATTTTCGTGCCGGAGGCATGGGGCGTTACACGGACGGATTCTCCTCGTCCGTGGCGCAACGGCGTTCTGGCAGGGACCGGTGGCTGGGGACAGTTTAACCCCAGCCGTGGACCGTTGGGAGCACAAGACGATTACGGATCATGGCCGCAGGACGGAATTTTCCGGGCGTCAAGCGAAGGCCAGAAAGTCGATCCCAGAGACCCATTCTTTTGGCTGGATATCACGTTTGAGTTTCCTCTGCCGCCCGAAAAGCGCAATTGGTGGGGCGGTCGGAAGAACGAACGGATTGACCACTTCGCAACCGACATGCTGGAATTGATATTTCATGCGCCGGGCGAAAAGCCGGTGCCCTATCTGGCATTGCTCAAGGGTCTCAGGCCGGAGGACGGGAGCAATTTGGGAGAGGGGTGGCGCGAAGTAACACGTCCATACTCCAATAAGACACTCAGGCTTCGTTTCGATGCGACAGACTGGCGAACTCATGGAGGCGCTTTACCAAGACGGCTAGTGGCAAGTTATAGCGACGATGGAGAGTTTTGGAATCACCATTTGGCGCTTTCGCCCCGTGGCTGGGTCATGGATTTTGAAACCCGGCACCTTCCCTTGTCCCGCTGGCGGACGCGATACGTCACGGCGGAGGCGCTCTACGACTGGCTGTGCACATCGCCTGAGAAGCGCGATGCCGCCCGGCGTTTCGAATGGTGGGCGGACATCCGCGACCGACCGACGCATTAGGCATTTTATATCGGCATCGAGAATGTGCTGAGCGGGGACATGCTCGTGAATTGGTTTGGGACGGGGAGAGTTGGCATGATGGCACGGCGCGGGGTGATGGGGGCGATGGTTGCCGTTGTCGGAGTGGCCGTGCTTTGGCGGTGTAGCCTGAACAGCTCCCTACGCTACAAGATGGTGGTAGAGGTCGATACGCCCCAAGGGGTGAAATCTGGCTTTGCTGTGCGTGAGATGGGGTTCAACACAGACAATATCGTGCGTCCCGCGACCGGAAGCCTGAAGGGCGAGGCTGTGGCTGTGGACCTGCCGGGTGGGCAGACGCTGTTCGCGCTGCTCACTGGCGGCGATGGCGATGTTGATTATGCCATGCAGATCGGCGGGCGGGCGGGCGTATGGGAAAGTAGCGGCCCGGTTGAGCTCTATCCGGTCGCGCCAAACACGGTCGGCCTCCAGCGCACAGATCCGTTGCCGATGCTGGCACGCTTTGGCGATGTGCGCGATCCCAAAAGCGTTGAACGGGTTGAGCTGGGTGTGTTGGATCAGACGTTCGGGCCGGGTGTCAGGTTGCGGCGAATAACCATAGAGAAGACCCGTGAATCGGTGACGGTCGGGATTGGGAAGCGGTTGGGGTGGTTGAATGATTCAACTGTAATGAACAATCCCGGATGGGTCTCTCTCCCTCTTGAGAGTAGGTTGGTAATTAACGGATTGTTTGCCGGGACGATTGGAGAGCGCAAGTAAACCACGACTTATTCGCGCCACTTTGTTGATGGTTTCCTACAATGCCGAGAGGAGCGCGTTACACCTGATCCATTTGTAGGCTACGCCGCAGTCGGTAATCTCAACCGTATCCCGCGATCATCCGCCTCGGCGGGATCGACAAATGCGTGGCAGCTTTCCAGCGTGCGGCGCGCGGTTTCCAGATCGGCCCACGGCACCGCCGCCACCCATTTGCGCGCGAAGTCCAGCGTTCGGATGATCGGCGTGGGCTGGGCGCTTTGCGACAGTGCCTTGAGCGCCGTCAGGTAATTGTTGCGATAGACGGTGGGGATGATGATGCGTTCCTCGCCCGCCGCGACCAGTTCGGCGTTCATCATGATGCGGGCGATCCTGCCATTACCATCGACGAACGGATGCACTTCGGACACGAGGAACATCATGAACACGGCGCGGGCGAATGGCGTGTCGAGGCTGTCATAATATTCGAAACCGCGCGTAAGGGTGCCATCGACCTGATCGGGCGCGACGAACAGCGTTGACCCTGCGCGATTGGCTTCGCGCTTGAAGCGCCCCGGTTGCTTGTCAGGCCGCGCGCCCATCAGCAGCGCATGGCGACTTTGCATCAGCGCCACCAGCATTTGCGGATCGCGCGGCGTTCTCGCCATTTCGACCGGATCGGAGACGATCTGCCACGTTCCCATCACGTCATGCGCATCTTCCGGGCGGTCGCGCGGGATCACGTTGTTGAACACAATGTCCGCCGCCTCGGCCACGTCGAACTCGGTGCCTTCGATGAAGTTGGAGAAATAGGCTTCATAGAAGGCCAGCACCGACCGAGCCTCGGCTGATCGCTGTTCAACGGGTCGGGAGAAGGGCGCGGTCGAGCGAAGTTCGGCGTGGAGGGCGTCGAACAGCTTGAGCCTGTCAGGATCATAGGGCGTTCCGGCACCGCGCGCTTGCCCCCGCTCGCTGGCCAGCCTGTCCTCGCGCGTTCCGAGCAATGCGCCGATTAGGCGATCAAGCGCCGCATATTCCGCTTCCCGCTCAATGAGCGGCGCAATCCGTTTTGCTTCGTCGCGCAATGCATTGAGGCCGTCCGCACCATTGCGGCGGGCAACGTCATCAAGGCGGGCTTCGAGTTCGACGCGAGTCAGCGTCCGGCTGACATCGCCGCCCCGTTTCCGTGACGGAGCAATGTTATCGAGGAAGGCTCGCGCGGTGGAAGACAGGAACAGCCCGCCGATAAAGGGCCGGTCGCTTTCGAGCGGCATCGCGCCGCCGCGCGAGCGGATCGTGATGCCGGGCAGAACAATATCACGCTTCCGATCCGATATGACGAAGATCGAGCCATCGGCAGCAGGCCGGTTTTCGATAGCCGTTCGATCCGCGATCAGCGCCCCCGGCACATAACTGGCCACCAGTTGCCAGAGCGAACGGCGGACAATCTGTTCGGGCGGATCGTTGAGATTGAAGGTGTAGAGCTTCGTTCCAATCTGGCGTATACGGCCTTGCGCGACGGCGCGGGAAACGGCGGTCGCGATAGTCGCGTTCGATACGAAGACCTCTGGAAGACCGTCGAGCGGGTTTTTGGGCATTAAGCGCGTCCTTTCGGACCTTGTGCAAGATTTTGTGAGTTAAGGGAAGGGAATTGTAATTTTTTGGGGTTTAAGACTCTCTGACTTATGAGGCGCAGCCCCACATCCGGCCCGCTGGACTGGCCCGACGTAGGGTGATTTTCACGCCAACGGATGCTCAAGAATCAGGCGCAGTTTGGATGTCGATCCGCGAAACGTGGGAGCAAGTGTGGGAGTAAAATTCGCCCCATTCTCTCAAACTGGCAGTAAATACGCCATTTTGGACGCGCGTTCTACGGACTCCCGCTCCGCCACCTAGCTCTTGTTTTTGCAGGGCTTTCCAGAAAAACCGATCGACCCGCCCGCGCGAAATGCAGCAGGGGACAGCGAGGCGGCCTTACCGTCCATCGACCCAACGATCCGAAACCCTGACGGGCTTCCAGAGACCGCCGCCAACAACGGCCAGCGCGGCCCCTGCGCTGGCGCTGAAGAACATCAGCGCGCCGAGTAGGAATTCCGCGCCTGTCATGTCGGCGACCGGGGTTTCCATGACCAGCCTGCGAAGCCAATCGCATTCGAACCAGGCCGATATAAGGAGACCGAGCCCCGCTGCCCGCAGTCCGATCCGGGGCCCAAATTTTTCATACCACATGACGACACCTCTCGAAGGAGGATCATCAATTGCGCATCGCCGCATAGATTCTCGAGAGCGAAGCAGGCCGATCTGCATTGAATTTTCGTATGAAATCGCGGTTTTTGTCCGCCCCTGAACCTCGGGGTCTCAGGTGGAAATCCGGGGTTCGCCATCAGGGGCGAATTCGTCGGTCTCGCCTTCTATATTGAAGCGCAGACGATAGCCGATGCCCAGTTCATTGCCGATGATGCGCGGATGTTGCGGGTCGTTTTCCAGCTTCTGCCGGAGTGTGCGCACCAGGACGCGCAGATATTCGACATGATGCTCATGATCCGCGGGCCATACATGCTTCATGATCTGCGCATGCGTGATGACGCGGCCTGGAAATTTAGCGAGCTGCGCAAGCACGCCATATTCCTTGGGCGTCAGATGCACCTCCTTGCCGGCCTTGGTGATGATACGGGCCATCAGGTCGATCTCGACATCGCCGGCCCTGACCTTGGAAACTCCGCCGTCCTTGGTCATCCGGTTACGCAAGGCGACCCGCACACGCGCCAGAAGTTCGTCGGTGTCGAACGGCTTGGTCAGATAATCGTCCGCGCCCAGATCCAGCGCCGTCACCTTCTGCTCGGTGGAATCGCGCGCGGAGACGATGATGAGCGTCGTGTCGGACCGCTGTTTGAAGAGCGGCACGAGTTCCAGGCCGTCCCGATCGGGCAAGCCCAGATCGAGCAGGCTGATGTCGGGCCGCTCCTCCTCAAGCTTCTTCAACGCCTCGCGCGCATTTTCAGCCTCGACCGTGGCATAGTCCGCGCGGGCGAGCGCGGTCTGAATGAGCTTGCGGATATGAGGCTCGTCATCGACGATGAGCACCTTGTGGCGGGTTTTCATTGATCGTCCTCATGGAGCAGATTGGTAATGATCAGGCGTTCGGGAATGGTGAGGGTGAAACAGGCGCCGTAGGGCTCTGCATTGTTCGACGCGGCTACGGTGAGCCCCATCGCTTCGGCAAAGCCCTTGACGATCGCCAGACCAAGGCCGGTCCCATGCTTGACCCGGTCCGATCCTTCCATGCGGATGAAGGTATCGAACACCCGCTCCTCGCTGCCGGACGGGATTCCCGGCCCCGTGTCCAGCACTGAAAGGGCGATCGCGTCGTGCAGCCGCCTGCCGCGTATCGTCACGGGCGTGCCTGGGTCCGCATAACGTCCCGCATTGTCGAGCAGGTTGATGAGGCAATGATGCAGCAGCGTGGGATCGACCTTTACCAGCGGAATATCGGGCGGAATGTCGACCTTGACCTCATGGCCCAGCAGCGACTGCCGCGTATCATGGACCGCGCCGGCCACGGCGTCGAACAGATCGATAGGTTCAACCTTGAGCGGCAGGGCCCCCGCCTCCACCCGCGCCATGTCGAGCAGGTTGGCGACGAAACGATTGAGGCGCTGCGCCTCGACGTCGACCGTATCCATCAGCTCGGACGGGTGAAGCCGCTTGAGTTCATGCATGGCCGAGAGGATCGTGGTGAGCGGGGTGCGCAGGTCATGGCTCACCGACGACAGCAGCGCGGAACGCAGCCGATCGCGTTCCCGGACCTGCCGCGCGTCCAGCATCTCTTCTTCCAGGGTCATGCGGTCGAAGGCGATGGACGCCTGGTCGAGCAGGCTCATGAGCAATGGAACCTGATCCGATCGGAGCGGCTCGCCCGCATCCTCCCGGGCGAGGCCCAGCACGCCCAGCACGCCCCGTGTCGTGCGCAGCGGGTGGAAGAGCCAGTCCGATGCCGTCAGGGTGGCCGAACCGCGCCCTGCCGGCTGGTCGTTCTCCATCGCCCATTGCGCGGCGGCCCTCTCGATCTGCTCCAGCCGGTCCTCCGGCGGAACGGCCGCGCGCAGCTGCGGGCCGTCCCGCGAGGGCAGGAGGAGGACGGTGCGGACGTTGAAAAGGCGCGATATTTCTCCACAGATCGCCTGCATCAACTCCTCCTGGCTCGCCGCCGCCGTGAGTCCGCGGGAGAAGCCCGCCAGCGCCGCATTCTGCCGCGCGCTCGCATGGGCGAGATCAGCCTGGGCATGCATGCGCGCCGCAAACTGGCTCGTGACGATGGCGACGCCCAGCAACACCAAAATGCTGATGACATTTTCAGGATTGTTGACCGTCAATGTGCCCGTCGGCGGCAGGAAGAAGAAATTATAGGCGAGGCTGGACAGGATGCCGGCGAACAGGCCAGCCCGCAGACCGAAGGAGGCGGCCGCGAACATCACCGGGACGAGGTAGAGCAGCGCGATATTGGCGAGATCGATCGCCTCGACCAACAGGTGACCGGCCAGCGTCATCGCCACGATCATCAGGCCCGTCCAAAGATAATCGGACGGTTTGCCCCAGCGCCCGCCCTTCGCCACGTTCGCGGCGGGAGGAGGCTGCCCGATACTGTCGCCCGGCAGCACATGCACCGCGACGTCGCCGATGTCGCGCACCAGCCTGTCGACGACGGACCCGTGGCGCCATTCGAACCACCAGGATCGCGACGCCTTGCCGATGACGATCTGCGTAGCCCGCGTATCGGCGACATAGCGCCGCAATCCTTCGACCACGGACGGCGCGGGTATCGTCGCCGTGGTTGCGCCAAGGCGGGACGCCAGCGCCATGGTGTCGGCCAGTTGGGCGCGCTCCGCCTGCGTGAACTGAAGGCTGCGTTGCGTCTCGATATGGACGGCGCTCCAGGGCGCCTTCAGCGCGTCGGACAATCGCTTGGCGGCGCGGACGATGCCCTGCGCGCTCGGCAATTCGCTGATCGCGACGAGGATGCGTTCGCCCGCCGCGAAGCTGCCCGCCAGCGCATGCGCGCGCACATAATCCAGCATCTGCGCATCGACCGCCTGGGCGGCGCGGCGGAGCGCCATTTCGCGCAGCGCCGTCAGATTGGATTTGGAGAAGAAATGGTTGAGCGCCCGGCTGGCTTCGGCCGGGATGTAGACCTTTCCTTCCTTCAATCGTTCGATCAGTTCGTCGGGCGGTATGTCGACGACCTCGATTTCGGCGGCTTCGAGAATGGAGTCGGGAACCGTTTCCCGCACGCGAACGCGCGTGAAGGAGGCGACGACATCGTTGAGGCTCTCCACATGCTGGATATTGACGGTCGAATAGACGTCGATGCCGGCGTCCAGCAGTTCGATGACATCCTGATATCGCTTGGGATGCCGGCTGCCCGGCGCGTTGGTGTGCGCCAGTTCGTCGACCAGCGCGAGTTGGGGGTGGCGGGCCAGGATGGCGTCGATGTCCATCTCCCCCAATTTGTGACCCTGATGATCGATATCGCGCCGGGGAATGACCTCATGCCCCGACAGCAGCGCCTCCGTTTCCCCCCGTCCGTGCGTCTCGACGACGCCCACGACCACGTCGACACCCGCCTTGAGCCGATGCATGCCATCGGTCAGCATCTCATAGGTTTTGCCGACCCCCGGAGCGGCGCCGAGGAAGATCTTGAGACGACCGCGGCCTTCCTGCACCGCCTGGCGCAGGAAGGCTTCGGGATCGCGGCGGTCCGGGTCGTTCATCGGCTTGGATTAGCGCCGATCCGGTCGAGCCGTCGATTGATTTCGAGGACGTTGACCTGGCGTTCGCCCAGGAAGCCGAGGATGGGGCGTTCGATATTCACCTTCACCAGCGCGTGGACCTGGGCCGGAGCCAGGCCGCGCGCCTTGGCGATCCGGTCGACCTGAAAAAAAGCCGCATCGGCGCTGATATGGGGGTCGAGCCCCGATGCGGAGGCTGTCACCAGATCGGACGGAACGGGGCGACCGGGCGATGCAGTCTGATTGCTCTTGATGTCCTGCTCGACCCGCTCGACCAGCGCCTTGCTGGTGGGGCCGAGGTTGGAGCCCGATGAGGCGAGGCCGTCATAGCCCTTGCCCGCGGCGGAAGGACGGGAATGAAAATAGCGATCGCCCGAAAATCCCTGCCCGATGAGAGCGGAGCCGATGATTTTGCCATTTTCCTCGACCAGGCTGCCATTGGCCTCAGCAGGGAAGATGGCTTGCCCGACGCCGGTGAGCGCCAGCGGATAGGCGAGCCCCAGCAACAGGGCGAAGAGCAGCGTCATGGCGATCGCCGGGCGGAAGGAGGAAAGAATATCCTTGGTCATTATCTTGTCCTTTCCGTGCCCCTGCGAAAGCAGGAGCACTGATGAGAGCTAGGCCAGGCCCAGCCCATTCACGGCCAGATCGATCAGCTTGATCCCGACGAACGGCGCCACAAGGCCGCCCAGGCCATAGATGGCGAGATTGCGCGCCAGCAGCGGCCCGGCGCCGATCGGCCGGTAAGTGACGCCCTTGAGCGCCAACGGAACCAGCAGGGGGATGATCAGCGCGTTGAAGATGATCGCCGACAGGATCGCGCTTTCCGGCGTGGCGAGGCCCATGACGTTAAGCACGCCGAGCCCCGGATAGAGCACCACGAACATGGCCGGTATGATCGCGAAATATTTGGCGACGTCATTGGCGACCGAGAAGGTGGTGAGCGCGCCGCGCGTCATCAGCAACTGTTTACCCAGGCCCACCACCTCGATCAGCTTGGTCGGGTCGCTGTCGAGGTCGACCATGTTGCCGGCCTCGCGCGCGGCCTGCGTGCCGGTGTTCATCGCAACGCCTACATCGGCCTGCGCCAGCGCCGGGGCGTCGTTAGTGCCGTCGCCGCACATGGCGATTAGCCGCCCGCCCTCCTGCTCCTTGCGGATCAGGGCCAGCTTGTCCTCCGGCGTGGCTTGAGCGAGGAAGTCGTCGACCCCCGCCTCGGCCGCGATGGAGGCGGCGGTCAGCGGATTGTCGCCGGTGATCATGACCGTGCGGATGCCCATGGCGCGCAGTTCGCCGAAACGCTCGCGAATGCCGGCCTTGACGATGTCCTTGAGGAAGATGACGCCCAGCAGCCGGCCGTCCTGCGCCACGGCGAGCGGCGTGCCCCCGGCCCGCCCGATCTCATCGGCGATGCGGCGCAGGTCCTGCGTCGGCGCTTCCTTGTCCAGGCCCGGATTGGCGCGCAATATGCTGTCCACCGCGCCCTTCTGGATGACGCCGCCATTCCATTTCACGCCCGAGATGCGGGTCTGGGCGGTGAAAGGGATCACCTCCGCCCCGTCGGGAAGGCTGGTCACGGTCTGGCCGAACTTTTCGCGGGCGAGCAACGCGATGGAGCGGCCTTCGGGCGTTTCGTCGGCCAGGCTGGCGAACAGCGCGGCCTGCGCGAGGTCGGTCTGGCTGACGCTGCCGACGGGGCGAAATTCGGTCGCCTGCCGGTCGCCGATGGTGATGGTGCCGGTCTTGTCGAGCAGCAGCGTATCGATGTCGCCCGCCGCTTCGACCGCGCGGCCCGACTTGGCGAGCACATTGAAGCGCACCAGCCGGTCCATGCCCGCAATACCGATCGCCGACAGCAGCGCCGCGATGGTGGTGGGGATGAGGGTGATGAGCAAGGCGGCGAGGATCGCCACCGGCACCTCGCCCCCCGCGTAGGTGGCGAAGCTTGGAATGGCGCCCACCGTGATCAGGAAGATGATGGTGAGCCCGACCAGCAGCAAAGTGAGGGCGATCTCATTGGGCGTCTTCTGCCGCTCGGCGCCTTCGACCAGGGCGATCATGCGATCGAGGAAACCCTGCCCCGGATTGACCGTGACGCGCACCCTTATCTGGTCGGAAATGACGCGCGTGCCCGCCGTCACCGCCGAACGGTCGCCGCCCGCCTCGCGGATCACCGGCGCGGATTCGCCGGTGATGGCGGCCTCGTTCACCGATGCGACGCCGGAAACGACGTCGCCGTCCGAAGGGATCAGGTCGCCGGTTTCCACAAGGACGATATCGCCCATTTTGAGCGCGCTGGCGGGAACCGTTTCATGCTCCCGCCCATCGCCCTTCAGGCGCTTGGCGGTCAGATCCGCCTTGGTCGCGCGCAGCGAGGCGGCCTGCGCCTTGCCGCGCCCCTCGGCGAGGGCTTCGGCGAAGGCGCCGAACAGGACCGTCAGCCACAACCAGATGACGAGTTGCAACTTGAAGCCAAATGTGAGGCCGTCATGCCCCACGACCAGCAGCACGGTCAGCAACGACGCGACCACGGCTGTGGTGAACATCACCGGGTTGCGGATCAGTTCCTTGGGATGGAGTTTGCGGAATGCGTCTCGACAAGCGGGAAGGATCAGGTCAGCGGTGAAGAGCGATTTGGACGCCTTGCGTGCCATGGATATGCTCCGTTTAGAAAAGCTGGCCACGGATCATCGCGAGATGATCGGCGACAGGGCCAAGGGCGAGGCTGGGCAGGAAGGTCAGGCCGCCGACTACAGCCACGATGCCGACCAGCAGCCCGGTCCAGAGCGGCCCGGTGGTGGGGAAGCTGCCCGCCGTTTCAGGCGTATATTTCTTCGCCGCCAGGCTTCCAGCGATGGCCAGCATCGGCACGACGATGAAGAAGCGGCCAATCCACATCGCGACGCCCAACATCCCGTTGTAGAAGGGCGTGTTGGCCGTCAGGCCCGCAAAGGCCGACCCATTATTGCCCACAGCGGACGTGAAGGCGTAGAGGATTTCGGAAAAGCCGTGGGGGCCCTTGTTGAGGGGTCCGGCGAGGCCGACGTCCAGCACCGAAGCGATGGCGGTGAAGCCCAGGATGATGAGCGGCAGCACCGCTATGGCGAGGACGGCGAGCTTGACCTCCTTGCTCTCGATCTTCTTGCCGACATATTCAGGCGTGCGCCCGACCATGAGGCCCGCGACGAACACGGCGAGGATGGCGAACAGCAGGAAGCCGTAGATGCCTGCACCCACGCCGCCGACGACGACTTCCCCCAACTGGATATTGATCAGCGGGATCATGCCGCCCAGCGCGGTGAAGCTGTCATGCATGGCGTTGACCGCGCCGCAGCTCGCCGCCGTGGTGACGACGGAGAACAGCGCGGAGGCGGCGATGCCGAAGCGCACCTCCTTGCCCTCCATATTCCCGCCGGGCAGACCGAGTTGGTGCAGGATCGGATTGCCGGCTGCTTCCTGCCAATAGGTGATGGTGACGCCGATCAGGAAGATCGTCAGCATCGCGGCGAGGATGGCCCAACCCTGGCGCGTATTGCCGACCGCCTTGCCGAACGTCCAGGTAAGGCCAAAGCCGATGACGAAGATCGACAGCATCTGCACGAAATTGGTGAGCGCGGTCGGGTTCTCGAACGGATGGGCGCTGTTGGCGTTGAAGAAGCCGCCGCCATTGGTGCCCAGCATCTTGATCGCTTCCTGGGAGGCCACCGGGCCGAGGGCGAGCGTCTGCTTGACGCCTTCCAGCGTGGTCAGGTCGACCGACCCGGCCAATGTCTGCGGCACGCCGCTGGCGATCAGGAAGATCGCATAGACGACGCAGGCCGGCAGGAGGAGATAGAGCGTCACCCGCGTCATATCGGCCCAGAAATTGCCGACGCTTTTCACTTCACGCCGGGCAAAGCCACGGAACAGCGCGAAGGCGAGCGCGATGCCGGTCGCCGCCGACAGGAAATTGTGGATGGTGAGGCCCAGCATCTGGCTGAGGTTCGACATGGTCGATTCCCCCGCATAGCTTTGCCAGTTGGTGTTGGTGGTGAAGCTGACCGCCGTGTTGAACGACAGATGCTCGCTCGTCCCCGCATAACCCAGCGGGTTGAGCGGCAGGACGCCCTGTAGGCGCAGAACGGCATAGGTGAAGAGCAGCAACGCCGCGTTGAAGATCAGCATGTGGACCGCATAGCGGCGCCAGCCCTGCTCCTCGTCCGGGTCGATGCCCGAAAGGCGATAGAAGCCACGCTCAACCGGCCCCAGCACAGCATGCAGCGGCGTCTTGCGCCCTTCATACAAGGCGAAGAGCCAGAGGCCGACGGGCTTGGTCAACGCCAGCAAAACGCCGACGAAGACAAGGATCAAAATCCATCCCTGAAATGTCATGCTATCGCCCCCAATCAGAAGCGTTCGGGCCGCGCGAGCACGGCCACTAGATATAGGAGAAGGCCGATCGCGGTCAGAGCCGCCAGCCAGAGGTCAATTGTCATGATGGTGGCTCCTCATGCCCGGTTTCCCATGCGCTGCCGAACCTTCATGCGTGATCGCAAAGGGCGGCGTAGCCGAGCGTCGCCGCCAGCATGCCGAGGATGAGGCCGATCCAGAGGATGTCCTGCATATTCGTCTCCCGCACGGCGTCGGGGACCGCAGGAGGTGCGGCTCCGATTCGTGCGCCGCTCGTCAACTAGGCCATCGCCCCGTTTGATTTCGAGAGACAGGAGGGCGGGAAGTCATAGTAATATCATATGATTCCCGTGTTTTTTGCGGTCAGCGGCTGGATAGGGGCGGCTGGCCGCATGCGACGCGCATCTGAGGGAGCCGCGTCGGACCTCAGGCTCTCGCATTCCGCAGGGATCGGCTTTTCAGCTATCGTCGTCGATCATGCCGATGATCGGGAAGATATGCTTGATCCTGCTCCTGTGAATGGAGCCCGTCACCTGATCCCGATACTGGGTCAGGCTGATCAGGTTGCGATCACGAGCGGTCAACCGTCCAATGGTCCACAAGGATCGTTCGCTGTCGTCGCGAAGCTGGACCAATACGTCGGTGTCGATCGAAGCGGGCCTGATCCGATCCAGGATCACCCGCTCACCGGCGCGAAAGCGCGGCTCCATCGCCTCGCCAGGGATATATATGGCGAAATAGCGGTCGGGATCACTGAGGCCAAAGGGGACGGCCATGTGCGCCGCCGGACGGGAGAGATTGCCTTCCCACACCTCCAGATCATTCGCCAGGGCCGCGTCGCCTTCTTCGGGAAACAGCAGCGTCGTTGCATAAACCGGAATCAGCCGCGGACTGGGCATCGCGAAGGCATGGGAACGGTCCTTCAGCATCCCTGCAGGTGCAAGTGAAGGCATCGCCGACGGCGACGGCGCAACGGCTTCGTACATGGAGAAGGGTTCAGGGAACGCTTCCCGGAGCTTGGCGATGCTGCGGGCGGATAGGGAATAACCGACGGTGGATGTGGGATAGATACGGGTCAACGTGGAAGGCGCCAGGCCCGAACGTCGGGCTATTTCCGTTGCGGAAAAACCGGTTTCCTCGACCAGACAACCGATGAGGTCCCGCGCTCTCCGCTGATCCCATTCATAATCAAAAGACATATCTACGCGCCTACATTGGGCACATGAATCGTGCGACCGCTCATGTTGAATGCGCGAACTATGTGTCGAGCTGACCGTGACCGCAAACTCTCAGTCAGCATATTTTACACTTATACAATTTGCGTTATTCTCTTGCTACAAAAATCACATAATAGACTGACTTTATTGGATAACTTACTTAATTTTGCGTAATGTAATCATATTTGCGCACACTTACGCAAAAACCATTTGCGGTAACAGGGTGTTACGCATAGAGAATTTGCGCACGTTGCGCAGACCGTATGCAAATGGAACTGGGTGACGAGCGGGGGTCAAAAGGGGCGAAAGCGCATTCATATGTTCGCGGCCCGGTGACTGGTGGGGCGTCGCTTCGGTCACCCTGATCCCCTGGGCGATCCGCTTCGTGGTTTTGCACGATGATTAGGGGAAAGAAGAATGAGTAAGAGTTCGAAGTTCAATCGGATGCTGCTGCTGTCAGCCTCCATACCGGCCGCGGCCCTTCTCGCGAATGCCGGTGGAGCTTGGGCGGCCCCCGCTACGGTGAACGTGCCGGCCGGCGCAGGAACCGGCGGCGCGGTCAACGCCGACATCGACACCGCCATCACCACACCCGCAAATCCCGATTTGACGGTCACGATCGCGACAGGCGCGGATATCAGCGGCGCCAGCATCGGTTATGATTTCGTCGCGGGCGGCTATGCCGCTGGCGAAGGAGATGGCGCGGTCATCGTCAACAATGACGGCAATGTGACGGGCCTGAGCTTCGGCGGCGTTGGCGCGGCCA
>DASVOF010000117.1:0-2810 GCA_036383495.1 Sphingobium sp.
ATATGACAAGTCGGACCTGGAGCGCCGCATGGCAGGCGCGGTCGAATCGCTGAAGGGCGACCTTTCCGGGCTTCGCACCGGGCGCGCCAACATCCAGTTGCTCGATCCCGTGACGGTCGAGGTCTATGGCGCGCATATGCCTTTGAACCAGATCGCGACCGTTTCCGCGCCCGAACCGCGCATGTTGTCCGTGCAGGTGTGGGACAAGACCAATGTCGGCCCCTGCGACAAGGCGATCCGATCGGCGGGCCTTGGCCTCAACCCCATCGTCGATGGCCAGACGCTGCGCCTGCCGATCCCGGACTTGACCGAGGAACGTCGCAAGGAACTGGCCAAGCTCGCGAGCAAATATGCCGAAGGCGCGCGGATCGCGGCCCGCAATGTCCGGCGCGACGGGATGGACAGCCTGAAAGCCGACGAGAAGAAGGGCGAGATAAGCGAGGACGAGCGCAAGCGCCTGGAAACGGAAGTCCAGAAGCTGACCGACAGCACCATCGCCGACATCGACGCGACCGCAACCGCCAAGGAGAAGGAAATTCTCGGCCACTGAGCCGGGGTGCTCCGCCCGTGTCCAGCCGGTCCCCATTATCCTGATGGCCAGTCAAGCCCAGCCCGACCTAACCGATCCCGCCCCGGTCCATGGCGCGCGCCATGTCGCCATCATCATGGACGGCAATGGCCGCTGGGCGAAGAAGCGCTTTCTTCCCCGGATCGCGGGGCATCGCGCTGGCGTGGAAGCGGTGCGTCGCGTCGCGCGCGCGGCGCGGGAACTGGGCCTTGAGTGCCTGACGCTCTACGCCTTTTCGTCCGAGAACTGGAAACGGCCGGCGACGGAAGTGGCCGACCTGATGGGATTGCTGCGGCGCTTCATCGAGGCCGACCTGGATGAATTTCACGCCAATGGCGTTCGGCTGCGGATCATCGGCAATTATCAGGTGCTGGACCCCTCGTTGGTGAAGCTCATAGAGGACGCGGTGGCGCGAACGGCGGCCAATAGCGGGCCGATCATCGCCATCGCGCTCAACTATGGCGCGCAGGATGAACTCGTCCGCGCCGCGCAGCGGTTGGCGCAGCGGGTGGAATCCGGGGAAATCAAAGCTGCCGACATCAATGTCGAGCATGTCGAGGCGGGGCTGGACACAGCGGGCCTGCCCCCGCTCGATCTGTTGATCCGCACCTCGGGAGAGCAGCGGCTCAGCAATTTCATGCTGTGGCAGGCGGCCTATGCCGAACTCTATTTCACCGACACGCTCTGGCCTGATTTCGACCGCCATGCGCTCGCCGCCGCGCTCGATGCGTTCCGCTTGAGGGACCGCCGTTTCGGCGGGCTGTGATCGGCATGTCGAACGAGCTTCGCACGCGCGCGATCGTGGGCATCGCCCTCATCTTGCTGGCGTCGGCGGCGCTCTGGTTCGGCGGGTTCTTCTTCTGGCTGCTGCTGGTCGTCGCGGGCGTGTTGATGCAGGGCGAGTGGGGCGATCTGGTCGGCGCGTCGCCGGAACATCGGCGGCTGGCGATGTTCGCCGTGTCGGTGCCGCTGGCGCTGCTCTGTCCGTTCGCGGCGGGCGTGTCCTGGGTCGCGTTCACGGCTATGGCCGCCGCCTTCTTCTTCGTCGCGCTGGTGACGCGGTCGGTGCCGCTGGCGCTGGGCATCCCCTATGTCTGCGTGCCGATAGCGGCGTTGCTGTTCCTGCGTCAGCAAGGGGCGGATGGCTATGGGCTGATGCTGGCCTTCTGGTCGCTGGCGCTGGTCTGGGCGACCGATATCGGCGCCTATTTTGCAGGACGCGCGATCGGCGGGCCAAAGCTGGCCCCACGGGTCAGTCCGTCCAAGACCTGGGCGGGGCTGGGCGGTGGCGTGCTCGCCGCGCTGGTCCTGGGCTTTGTCCTGCATGCCACTGGCCGGCTGCCGATCCAGCTTGCGGCTGCCAGCGGGTTGCTGGCCGTCGCGGCGCAACTGGGCGACCTGCTGGAAAGCGGGATGAAGCGGCGCGCCGGGGTCAAGGATAGCGGAACCTTGCTGCCCGGCCATGGCGGCGTGATGGATCGGCTGGACGGCGTCGCGACAGCCGCGCCGCTCGCCGCCTTTCTATATCTGATGCTGGTGCTGTCGTGACGCGCAAGGTTTCCATCTTCGGCGCGACGGGATCGGTCGGCACATCCACGCTGGACCTGATCCAGCGCGATCGGCATGCCTTCGAGGTGGTTGCGCTCACGGCCCATGGTGACGTGAACGGCCTGGCTGCCGCCGCGCGGCGGCATGGGGCCAAAATCGCCGTTATCGGCAATGAGGCGCTATATGGCGCGCTGAAGGAAGCATTGCACGGCTCGGACGTCGAACCGGCAGCGGGTGAGCAGGCGCTGATTGATGCAGCGCGCGCCGGGGCGGACTGGAGCATGGCGGCGATTGTCGGCTGCGCGGGTTTGCGCCCGACGATGGCGGCGCTGGAAGCGGGCGGGACGGTGGCGCTGGCCAACAAGGAGTCGCTGGTGTCCGCCGGCGATCTGATGATGGGCGCCGCCAAAGCATCCGGCGCGGTTCTGCTGCCGGTTGATAGTGAACATAATGCTATTTTCCAGTGTCTTGCTGGTAGTCGTTTGGAAGATGTCGCAAGAATCACCCTGACCGCCAGTGGCGGGCCGTTCCGGACACGCAGCCGGGATGAGATGCGCGCCATCACCCCGGCGCAGGCCGTCGCGCATCCCAACTGGTCGATGGGCGCGAAGATCAGCGTCGACAGCGCGACCATGATGAACAAGGGGCTGGAGCTGATCGAGGCGGCGCATCTCTTCCCCGTCGGCCTCGACCG
>DASVOF010000118.1:0-29336 GCA_036383495.1 Sphingobium sp.
CCATCGCCACCGCCCTGCCGCTGGTCGACGGCGGCCCCCGCAAGCTGGTCCATGGCGTGTTCAGCACCGTCACGCGCGCCGCGCCCGTGCTGCCCGATCCGCCGGCGCTTCCTGAAACCGTCGCGGCGCGATGGGCGCAGCAGTGGGGCGATGCGATGCCGGCGGCGGCGGCTCGCGCCTATGCGACGCGTCCGCCGGTCGACATCAGCCTGCGCGATGGCGAGCAGACGGAAATATGGGCGGAAAGGCTGGGCGGCGAAAGCCTGGGCCGGGGCCATGTCCGCCTGCCCGAACATGCCGCCATCACCGAACTGCCCGGCTTCGCCGAGGGCGCGTGGTGGGTGCAGGATCTGGCGGCGTCCTGCCCCGCGCGGCTGCTGGGCGCGGGCGAGGGGCGCGCGGTGCTGGACCTGTGCGCCGCGCCGGGGGGCAAGACGATGCAGCTTGCCGCCGCCGGTTGGCGGGTGACGGCGGTGGACCAGTCGAAGAAGCGGCTGGAGCGCCTCAGCGACAATCTTGGCCGCACCGGCCTTTCCGCCGACATAATCCCGGCGGACCTGCGCGAATGGACGCCGCCCGCTCCGGTGGACGCGATCCTGCTCGACGCCCCGTGCAGCGCGACCGGCATCTATCGCCGCCATCCCGATGTGCTCCACCGCATCGGCCCGCGCCAGATCGCCGAACTGGCGGAGTTGCAGACAACGCTCCTCGCCCGCGCCGCCGACTGGGTGAAACCGGGCGGCACGTTGATCTACGCCACCTGCTCACTGGAACAGGCCGAAGGCGAGGAGCAGATCGCGCGCTTCCTGGCCGATCATCCCGGCTTCACCCTGTCGCCGGCACAGGCAGGCGAACTGCCCCAAGGCATCGCCCCAACCCCACAGGGCTGGCTGCGGACCGACCCCGCCACGCTGGAAGACAAGGGCGGCGCCGACGGCTTTTTCATCGCCCGGCTTGCGCGGTCGCTCCACTAAGCCTTAACCATAAGGCGATAGCATAGACCGCTCGCCTGAAAGGCACCGTTTGCGCCCGACCGAGCCCCTTCCCCTGCACCATAGCTGGCCGCTGCACGATCTGCGCGACCATCTCTCGCCCGTGACGCTGGACGACCGCATCGCCCGCGATGACGAGGCGCTGGCCGAACGCGGGCTTGGCCTGTGGCATTGCGACCTGTCGGACAACAGCCTCAACTGGACCGACGGGGTCTTTGATATTTTCGGGATCGAGCGGCACAGCATCGTGCCGCGTCCGCTTGCCGTCTCGCTCTATGCGCCCGATTCGCGTGAGGCGATGGAGCGGCTGCGCGCCTATGCCATCCGGCATCGGCGGGGTTTCACGCTGGACGTCGATATCCGGCCCCTCGACGGCGGCCAGTGCGCCATGCGCCTGATCGCTGCGCCCATCCTGCAGGGCAACCGCGTCGTCGCGCTGCATGGCGTCAAACAATTTCTGCTGCGCGGATCGCTCCCTTCGCGCGGGCTGGACCCGACGCTTTTCAGCCTTCCCTGACACCTTGGGCCGGGGCCGGGCGAAATCCCTGTGGATAGCTCGAAATGATGCGTTGCCCTCGCGCCGGGCCACCGTTAAGGCGGGCTGTTAATGACCAGCCCGATCCTTATCTCGCCGTCCATCCTCTCCGCCGACTTCGCCCGCCTGGGTGAGGAGGTTCGCGCCATCGACGAAGCAGGGGCGGACTGGATCCATATCGACGTGATGGACGGCCATTTCGTGCCCAACATCACCATCGGTCCGGGGGTGGTGAAGGCGCTGCGCCCGCATTCGAAAAAGCCGTTCGACGTTCATCTGATGATCTCGCCGGTGGACGGGTTCCTGAACGCCTTTGCGGAGGCCGGGGCCGACATCATAACCGTGCATCCCGAAGCCGGGCCGCACATCCATCGTTCGGTCCAGCACATCAAGTCGCTGGGCGTGAAGGCGGGCGTGGTGCTCAATCCCGGCACGCCGGCGAAGATGCTCGATTACCTCATCGACGATGTCGACCTCATCCTCGTCATGAGCGTCAATCCCGGCTTCGGCGGTCAGAGCTTCATCGAGAATCAGCTGCGCAAGATCGAGGCGATCCGGAAGATGATCGACAAGAGCGGGCGCGACATCCGGCTTCAGGTCGACGGCGGCATCGACCTCAACACCGCGCCGCGCGCGATCGAGGCGGGCGCGGACGTATTGGTCGCGGGCACGGCGACCTTCCGGGGCGGCCCGTCCGCCTATGCCGACAATATCCGGAAGCTCAAGGGCGGGTGAGCGACCGCCGGCGACCCCCTTCCCCACCGATCCCGGAGGCAGCCGGCCCCGAACCGGCGGAAGACGGAGTCGAACAGGGCAAGCGGCTCATCCGCGTCGCGGATGACAAGGGCCTGTCGCTGACCCAGAGGGTCGCCAACCGATTCTACCTGCTCAGCTGGAAGACGCCGATCCACGGGCGGCGGCTCAAGGGCAAATATCCGCTCAAGCTGCTGGCCGTGCCCGATGACGAAATCCCCGGCGACGCGCGGGCCGGACAGGCGATCCGCGCGGGCTATTTCCTGTTCCGGGGCCTCAAACAGCCGATCGCCACGCTCGATTTCGACCGGCTGTCGGTCACCCCCGCCTTCGCCGACTATATCCACAGCTTCGCCTGGCTGCGCGATCTCGCGACGGCGGGCACGCGCGAACAGGGCGCGCCGATCGCCGAAGCGGTGATGCGCAAATGGCTGGCCGCGCATGCCGACACGCCCAGCGAACCGGCCTGGCGCGCGGACAATGCGGGCTGGCGGTTGCTCTTCTGGGCCGCCCATGCGCCGCTCATCCTCTCGTCCAGCGACCTCGTCTATCGCTCGCTCGTGCTCAACAGCATCGCGCGCGCCGCGCGGCATCTCGATCGCGGGGCGGACAAGGCGCATATCGGCCTGCCCCGGCTCGTCGCCTGGGGCGGCATCGTCGCCGCGTCGATGCTGCTGCCCGGCGGGGCCGCGCGTAAGGTCTTCGGCGAAGCGGGGCTCAAGCGCGCGATCGACACTGTCTTTCACGGCGACGGCGGCGTCATCTCGCGCTCGCCGCTCGACCAGCTGGACGGCATCATGCTGCTGTCGATGGTGATGGCGGTCTATGATGTGCGGCGGGAACAGGTTCCCCCCTTCCTGAAGGAAGCCTTGGCGCGCACCGTTCCGGCGCTGCTCAGTCTGACGCATGGCGACGGGGGCCTGGGCAACTGGCAGGGCGCGGGGGCGGTGGCCCCCGCCATGGTGGAAGCCGTGATCCGCGCCAGCCGCGTCCGCGCACGTCCGCTACGGCAGGCGAGCGACTGGGGCTATCAACGGCTGGTCGCGGGCGCGACGGTGCTTCAGGTCGACGCCGCGCCGCCGCCCGTCGCGCGTCTGGCGGAGGCGGGTTGCGCCTCCACCGCCGCGATCGAGATCAGCGACGGCCCGCAGCGGCTGGTCATCAATTGCGGCGGCGCGGCGCTTCCCGGCGCGTGGATGCCCGCCGAACTGGCGCAGGGCCTGCGCACCACCGCCGCGCACAGCACATTGGTGCTGAACGACAGCAATTCGACCGCGCTGCTGCCCGACGGCACGCTGGGACGCGGCGTGACCGAGGTTGAGGTCCACCGCCAGGAACAGGAGAATGGCAGCCGGATCGAGATCAGCCATGACGGCTATGTCCGGCGCACCGGCTATGTCCACCGCCGCCTGCTGTTGATGAGCGGCGACGGCAGGGAGATACGCGGCGAAGACATGCTGACCCCGGCGGTGCGGCGCAGGAGGCCCGTGAAGCTGCCCGTCCAGCTACGCTTCCACCTCGCCCCCGGCGTCGAACCGACGCCGACCGCCGACGGCATGGGCGCGGTCCTGCGCGTCGAGATGGGCGCCCTCTGGCAATTCCGCGCCACCGCCGGCAAGCTCGCCATAGAGGAAAGCCTCTGGACCGACGGCGACGGACGCCCCCACCCGACACGGCAACTGGTCGTCACCGCCGAGGCGCTGCCCGGTGGTTCCAGCATCGGATGGCTGTTCAAGCGGATGGGGTGAGGGGACGGTCGGGCGATTGGGTGGATGGCGGACAGCAACAAACCTGCCGATCTTAAAAGCTGCCATATTTATATTCGGAGGCAGGTTGCATGAACGGCTGGTTACAGAATTGGCAGGGTAAGTGCGGTATCGGCGATAGGTTGCTGGTCGCCCTTGGCGACAGAATGACGACCCATCTTATTATCAATCCCGATTGATGGGAGTTTGCTATCAACAACCAAGGTTGATGTTAGAGTGACGCCCCATTCTGTTGCCAACCACTTTTGGTGCTACTAGATTAGCGTCAACCTCCGTTGATGACAGGCTAGCCCTAAAAATGAGCACCAAACCTTATGACCTATCAGAGGCCGTTCATTATCATACGGGGGCATTCCCCCCCGAGACCCTGGATTATGAGGCTCTGCTTGGGCCATTGGAAGAGGCTGCGGCGTCATTAGCGCGCTATGATGCGAAAATGTCGAACATGGTGAATAGCGAGCTATTCCTTGCGCCATTGCGTCGCCAGGATGCTGTTAGTTCATCGAGAATGGAAGGAACGATATCCACCATCGAGGAACTGTACCGCCTTGAGGCCGAGGAGGATGCCGGCGCGAGCGACCCGTACCGAGAAGCCCGTAATGATGATATTGAGACTTTTCTGTACTCGCGCGCGCTGCGCAATGCGCAGCAGACGCTTGCCGAAGGCGCGCCACTAAGCGAGCATCTTGTCAGGACGGCCCACCAGCAATTGCTATACTTCGGGCGAGGTGCTCGAAAACGCCCGGGCATGTATAAGGTGGAACAGAACTATATCGGCGATGATCGGCGCGGAAAGATATATTATGTTCCGATAGCTCCGGAGCAATTGGCCCCCGCTATGGCCGGACTCGTGCAGTTCATGAATGAAAGCACGATGCGTCCGCTTCTTCGAACCGCCCTCACGCATGTGGAGTTCGAGGCTCTCCATCCGTTCGAGGATGGCAATGGCCGGATCGGACGCATGCTCATTACCCTGATGCTCTGGAAGCTCGGAATTATAAGTCAGCCGAATTTTTTCGTCTCGGGATATTTCGAAACACACAAAGATGAATATATCGAGAGGATGCGCGCCGTGTCGGCCGAAGGAGATTGGTCAGGCTGGAGCATATTTTTCCTTCAAGCCATGCATGCCCAAGCTTCGGTCAATATTCAAACCGCCGACAGGATATTTGCACTACATGGCGAAATGAGGGAGCGATTTCGCGAGGCGCTTAACTCTCAGTTCCATGATCAGGCGCTGGATTTCGTATTTGCCAGCCCGGTCTTCCGCAATGACCGCTTCGTGGATCGATCCGGTATCCCGGCATCGTCCGCTCGCTCGTTGTCACGGAGGCTTGTTGAAGCAGGGTTGCTTCGTACAATTGAACCTGCGGCTGGGCGTCGCGCTGCTCTTTATGCGTTTGACCCCCTGCTTGACATACTCAAGGTATAAGCTGGTGACTACCAGTGGCAGCTTGCCGACGCCGATGGGAGTGACTGAAGCGGGCTGCTCTGATGCGCTGTTCAGGTTTGCGATGCGGATTGCGGACTGGCGATTTTCCGCTGGCCCCGCCCATCCCCTATACCCGCAAAACCCTACACGCTTGCCGCCATGGCCAAGCGGGACTAGAGGGCTGCGGCAAGCCTCATCCGCAGCATCACAGGACCTCCCATGACCGACGTCACCATCAAGCGCGCGCTTCTCTCCGTATCGGACAAGTCCGGCCTCGTCGAACTGGGTCAGGCGCTGGGCAAGCATGGCGTCGAACTGGTGTCGACCGGGGGCACGGCCAAGGCGCTGCGCGACGCGGGTCTGGACGTGAAGGATATTTCCGACCTCACCGGCTTCCCCGAGATGATGGACGGCCGGGTCAAGACGCTGCACCCCAAGGTCCATGGCGGGCTGCTCGCGGTGCGCGACAATCCCGAACATGTCGCCTCGATGCGGGAACATGAAATCGGCGCGATCGACCTGGTGGTCGTCAACCTCTATCCCTTCGCCGCGACGGTCGCCAAGGGCGCCGAGCGCGAGGAGATCATCGAGAATATCGATATCGGCGGCCCCTCCATGGTCCGCTCCGCCGCGAAGAATCACGAAAGCGTCGCGATCGTCACCGACCCGGCCGACTATGCCCGCCTGATCGCGGAGATGGAGGAGAAGGGCGGGGCGACCAGCTACGACTTCCGTCGGCTGTGCGCCGCCAAGGCCTATGCCGCCACCGCCGCCTATGATTCGATGATCGCCAGTTGGTTCGCCTTCGCCGACCAGGGAGTCGCCTTCCCCGAAACGCTGGCTGTGTCGAGCAAGCTTGGCTCCACCCTGCGCTATGGCGAAAATCCGCACCAGGCGGCCGCGCTCTATCTGCCGGTCGGCCCTTCGGCGAACGGCATCGCGCAGGCGCAGCAAGTGCAGGGCAAGGAGCTGAGCTACAATAATTATAATGACGCCGACGCCGCGCTGGAGCTGGTCAGCGAATTTCGCGATGGCCCGCCGACGGTGGTGATCGTCAAGCACGCCAATCCCTGCGGCGTGGCGACCGGCGACACGCTGATCGAAGCCTATGAAGCCGCGCTCGCCTGCGACAGCGTCTCGGCATTTGGCGGCATCATCGCCGTCAACCGCCCGCTCGACGGTCCCACCGCCGAAGCGATCAGCGGCATCTTCACCGAAGTGGTCGCCGCGCCGGACGCCGATGAGGACGCCAAGGCGATCTTCGCGAAGAAGAAGAACCTCCGCCTGCTGCTGACCGGCGAACTGCCCGATCCGGCCCGTCCGGGCCTGATGATGAAGAGCATCGCCGGCGGCATGCTGGTGCAGAGCCGCGACAATGGCCGGATCACGCGCGACATGCTGAAGGTCGTGACGAAGCGCGCGCCGACCGAACAGGAACTGAATGACTGCCTGTTCGCCTGGACCGTCGCCAAGCATGTGAAGTCCAACGCCATCGTCTACGCCAAGGGCGCCAGCACGGCAGGCATCGGCGCGGGGCAGATGAACCGGCTCGAATCCGCCCGAATCGCCGCGTGGAAGGCCCGGGACGCCGCCGAAAAGGCCGGCTGGGCGGAGGCGCGCACCATCGGTTCGGCGGTCGCTTCCGACGCCTTCTTCCCCTTCGCCGACGGCCTGCTGGCGGCGGTGGAGGCAGGCGCGACGGCGGTGATCCAGCCGGGCGGATCGATCCGCGATGAAGAGGTGATCGCGGCGGCGGACGAAGCGGGCCTGGCGATGGTCTTCACCGGCATGCGCCACTTCCGCCACTGATCGATCGGAACCCGCCCTACATCCTTACGGTTCGTTAACCATTCCTTAGATGATTTCCTTCACTCAAACTGGTAGAAGCAAGTCATCCGGGGGGCATTAATGCCAGCTATCGACAAGAATGTGGACGTCGCCATCGTCGGCGCGGGCCCGGCAGGCCTTACCGCCGCCTATCTGCTCACCAAGAAGGGCTATTCGGTCACCGTCATCGAAAAAGACCCCGTCTACGTCGGCGGCATCAGCCGCACCGTCGAACTGAACGGGTTCCGCTTTGACATTGGCGGCCACCGTTTCTTTTCCAAGTCGAAAGAGGTGGTCGATCTCTGGAACGAGATTCTGCCGAACGACTTCATTCAGCGGCCACGGATGAGCCGCATCTATTATGAAGGCAAATTCTACAGCTATCCGCTGCGCGCGTTTGAGGCGCTGTGGAACCTGGGCGTCTGGCGCTCGACGCTGTGCATGGCGAGTTTCGCCAGGGCCAAGCTGTTCCCCAATCGCCGCATCCGGTCCTTCCAGGACTGGACCGTAAACGCCTTTGGGCACAAGCTTTTCTCCATCTTCTTCAAGACCTACACCGAAAAGGTGTGGGGCATGCCGTGCGACGAAATGTCAGCCGATTGGGCGGCGCAGCGGATCAAGGGGCTTTCCCTCTGGGGCGCCGTGGTCGACGGCCTCAAGCGATCGCTGGGTCTCAACAAGAAGCCTAATGACGGCATGGAGACCAAGACCCTGCTGGAAAGCTTCCGCTATCCACGCCTTGGCCCGGGCATGATGTGGGAAGCTGCGCGGGATTTCGTCACCGCCGGCGGCAACCAGATCCTGATGGGTCACGGCCTGAAGCAGCTTTCGCGGGACGAGAACAACGGTCAATGGCAGATGGCAGCTCAGGGTCCTGACGGCGACGTGATGATCAAGGCCGACCATGTCATCAGTTCCGCGCCCATGCGCGAGCTGGCCGGGCGCATCCATCCGCTGCCGACTACGCTGGGCCAAGCGATGGAGCTTAAATATCGCGATTTCCTGACCGTGGCTCTCATGATCAAGTCGGACGACCTGTTCCCAGACAACTGGATCTATATTCACGATTCGAAGGTGCAGGTCGGCCGTATCCAGAACTTCCGCAGCTGGTCGCCGGAAATGGTGCCCGATCCTACTCTGGCCTGTGTCGGCCTGGAATATTTCTGTTTCGAAGGCGACGGCCTCTGGTCATCGAGCGACGATGATCTCGTCGAGCTCGCAAAGAAGGAAATGGCGCTGCTCGGTCTTTGCGACCCCAAGGATATCGTAGGCGGCGCGGTGGTGCGGCAGGAAAAGGCCTATCCGGTCTATGACGATGATTATGCCGCCAATGTGCTGGCGATGCGGACCGAACTCCAGCAACTCTATCCCTCGCTCCATCTGGTCGGTCGCAACGGCATGCACCGCTACAATAACCAGGATCACGCAATGATGACGGCGATGCTGACGGTCCGCAATATCGAGGCGGGCGAGCCGCTTTACGACATCTGGGCCGTGAACGAGGATGCCGAATATCATGAGGCGGGCGAAGAAGGCGAACAACAGGACGTAGCCGGCCAGCAAGCCGCGCTGAACAGCGTGCGAGCCGTGCCTAATCGTTTGAAGGCGGCGTGAGCCGATGACGCAACGGTCGTCGGCCATCACCGCGTTGACGAGCGCGGTCGTCGCGCGCTTCACCTTCATCCGCTACCTGCTGGCGAGCATATGCGCGCTGTGCAGCGACATGCTGTTGTTCCTGGCCCTGCTACGGCTGGACCTGCACCCGGCGGCGGCCGCCTTTGCGGGCTATGCCACCGGCCTGTTGGTCCATTGGCTGATCAGCATCCGCTTTGTCTTCGTCGCGGCGGAACCGCCGACGCACGCTCAACGGATCGGCTTCGTCGTCAGCGCGCTCATCGGAATGGGTATCACCCTTGCTCTGGTCAGCGGTCTGACGGTCGCGGGCGTCGCGCCTGCCATCGCCAAGCTGGCGTCGGTTCCCGTCAGCTTCCTGACGGTCTATGCGATCAGGAAATATGGCGTCTTCGGCTCTGCTTAAATTTCGCGCCGCTTTGCTGCAAGATCGCGGGCTGGCCATCGCCCCTCGCGGACGCTGGGTCGTTCTGGCCTGGCTTCTCTGCTGCGCGACATTGTTCTGGCTGTCCCGCGACAATCTGGCGACGCTGAACTTTCGCGATCCGGACGACGCGATGCGCCTGCAGCAAGTGCGCGACTGGATCGCCGGTCAACCATTCCTGGACGTGAGCCAGCATCGGGTGAACCCGCCCCTTGGCGGCCCGATGCATTGGTCGCGACTGGTGGACATGCCGCTGGCCGCCATGATCCTGCTGCTGCGTCCCGTGCTGGACGCGCGAATGGCGGAAACGATTGCCTGCGTGCTTGTGCCCCTGTTCCTGCTCGGCGGCCTGACGGCGGCCATTTACATTGCGACCCGACGGATAGGAGGGCAGGCGCTGGCCCTGCTCGCGGCGGTGCTGCTGCTCGCGACGCCAACCATCCTAGTACAGTTCGGCGCGCTCAGGATCGACCACCACGGATGGCAGATCCTAATGGCGACGATCGCGCTCGCCGGCGCGATGGATCCGCGGCGCGTTCGTGGCGGAACGATCGCGGGGATCGCGATCGCGGTCTGGCTGCAAATTTCCAGCGAAGGCCTTCCCTATGCGGCGTTCTTCGCAGCGATCTTTGCGCTTTGGCAGTGGCGCAGGCGGGAGGAAACATCGCGCTTCATCGCCTATGCCACAAGCCTTGGCGGGGCCGCGCTTGTGCTTTTGGTTCTGCTGCGGGGCGCTCCGGCCTTGATGCAGCAGCAATGCGACGCCCTGTCCGCCGCCTATGTCTGGCCCCTTGCGGCCTTTGCGATCACAACGCCGCTCGCCTATCGATGGATGAAGCCGACCTCAGCCGGCCGCCGTTTCATGGCCGCAATGCTCGGCGGCGCGGCGGCGGTCGCGACTTTCCTCATGACCGGTCATCAGTGCCTGACAGGCGATCCTTTCCAGGCCTTGGGACCAGTGGCTTACAAACTCTGGTATCTGCACGTCATGGAGGGGCGACCGGTCTGGGAGCAGGACCGGTCCATGATCGGACTGATCATTCTTCCTTCCATCGCCGGACTCGTGGGCTCGATTGTGGCGGCGAGGGCGGCTGCCGACGCACGGACGCGCGAGCGGTGGATCGCGCTGACCTTGCTGCTGGCCGGCGCGGCCATCGTCGCCATGCTGGTGATGCGGGCGATGTCGGTCGCGCACGTCTTCGCCTTGCCCGGGATCGCGTGGCTCATGCTGCGCCTGTTCCAACGCGCCCAGCAACAGAAAATCCTGTTGACCCGCGTGTTCGCATCATCCGCCGTGGCCATGCTGACCCCGGCGGCTTTATGCGCCATCTGGGTGGTGTTGATGACGGCCGCCGATACCCGCGCCAACGATTCATCTCCTCCCGCCAGCGAGTGCCGCACCGAATCGTCGCTGGCGCCCTTGCGCCTGCTGCCGACATCGACCTTTTTCGCCCCGCTGGACATCGGTCCCGATATATTGATCCGGACCCGCCACAGCGTGATCGGCACCGCGCATCATCGCAACGCGGCAGGCATCACGGCGGTTGTCGAAGGCTTCACCGCTGCGCCCGATCGCGCCCGTGCGATCCTCGCCCGACTGAACGGCGGCAAGGGGCCGGATTATCTGATCGCCTGCCCCGGTCTCAATGAGTTCAAACATTATGCGAAGGAACATCGCGCCAGCCTGGCCGCGATGCTGGACCGAGGCGCTACGCCGGGCTGGCTGAGACCGGTGCCGCTGCCTGGGTCAAAGGGCCTGCGCGTCTACAAGGTCATGCCGGAACGAAGCTGAGCGCCACGCCGTTCATGCAGTAACGCTTGCCCGTGGGCTTCGGCCCGTCATCGAAGACATGGCCCAGATGGCCCCCACAGCGGGCGCAGTGGACCTCCGTCCGGGGATAGCCAAGATCGAAATCGCGCGACGTGCCGACCGATCGCGGCAAGGGAGCCCAGAAACTGGGCCAGCCGGTGCCGCTGTCGAACTTTGTCTTCGAACTGAAGAGCGGCTGCCGGCAGCCCGCACAGTGGAACGCGCCGACGCGATGCTCCTTGTTGAGCGGACTGGTGAAGGGATGTTCGGTCGAATGTTCCCGCAGCACGCGATAGGCGGCGGGGCTGAGGCGTTTGCGCCATTGCGCATCGCTCAATGTGACAGGATAGGCCGCGTCGGCGTCGTCCAGACCGAAGCGCCAGAACGCGATCGCCGCGATTGCGCAGCCCGCGCCGCTCAAAAATTGTCGCCGCATCATTCCCACATTCCTACCTCGCGGAGGCTGAGCGCCGCCTGAACAGGCGACCGCTCCGTATCACCCCCGATTTCAGCACATGACGGCGGAAAAGCCACACGCCCAAGCGGATGATGATGCTGACCCACACCGCCTGCCACGCAATCGCCAGAAGATGGGGCCAGACCGCGGCATCCTGCGCGGCTCGCGCGATCATGGCGAAGGGCGAGGAAAAGGGGAAGATGGCCGCTGCGATCTCCGGCGCGGAGCCCATGCGATCCACGGCGTAGGTCGCGAGGAAAAAGACGCCCATCTGTGCCATGGTGACGGGCATGTTGAGCGTCTGCACCTCGCGCACCGTCGCCGCCTGAGCGCCGATGCCCAGGAACAGGGAGCCAAGCAGGGCATAGGCCGTCGAAAAATAGATCGCGCCCAACAGCAAAAAGATGGGCCAGCCGACCGCTGGAGCGGGAAGCGTGAAACCGGGACCGGCGACGACCATGAGGCTTGCAAAGACGCCCGCGCCCCAGAAGCTGATCCCGACAAAGCTCATGGCCAGCATCGCCATCAATTTGCCCAGGAAGACCGAATCAATAGGCACGGCGGCCGCCAAAATCTCAATGACCTTGTTGGTCTTTTCCTCCACTAGGTTCGACAGGACCATACCGGCCAGCAGCATCGTCAGCAGAAAAATAAGCACCTGCGCCGCTCGGCCGGTAAGCAGGCGCGATTGCGCCTGCGCGCCAGAGCTTTCGGTGACGAACTGCCTGCGCACCTGGACATGCGGGAGTCGCTCTCCGGCGAGCGCGGCGCTGGCGATCAGGCTGATGTCCCCTTCCAGCCAGGAAAGATCGGCAGCCTTGCCGGTCAGGACCGGCCGATCGACCGTCCCGGAAACGATAGCGATGAACCGCGCATCCGGTCGCGCCAGCAGGAGGCGGGGATCGCCGCCCGACGTTTGGCGCAGATGGGGCAGGTTCTGCGGCCCGATCCGGCCAGCCAGAGCGCGATAGGCTCGCTGCATACGCGCCGCGTCGGGCGCGGGCATGGCGATGCCCACGGTTGGACGAACGCCTTCAGCCGTGATCTTTTCCCCCAGACCGCCGAACGCCATGCCGATGGCGATAGGAAATAGCGGCCCCAACAGGAAAAGGATGAAGGTCTTCGACAGGATGACGGCGGAAAAGTCCCGTCGGGCGATGACGAGCGCGGCGCGCAGGACTTCGTTCATGCGGCGGCCTCCCTCGCCCGGTCCTCTTCCATTTGGCGAGCGGCGGCCGCTCCGGCGATCGCGACGAAGGCGTCGTGCAGGCCCGGCCGCTCGATCGACAGACTTTCGATTCCCGCCTGCCCGTCGAGCAGGGCGCGCAGCAGCGGCTCTATCCCTTCATCGGGCAGATCGAAATGCCACGCGCCATCCTCCGCCACCGTCTCGACGGGAAGCGCCCGACGCCAGTTCCCGTCGCTCGCCCGGGTGCGCAGGCGCACCTGAGGGCGGAGCCGGTCGCGCGCGTCGCTGACCGATCCTTCGAACCGGATGCGCCCGCCGGCGACGATCGCGATGCGTTCGCACAGCCGTTCGGCATGGGCGATGACATGGGTGGAAAAAAGCACCGTCACCCCCTGCCGCGCCTGTTCGCGGATCAGCGCCTCCAGCTTGCCCTGATTGATGGCGTCCAGGCCGGAAAAGGGCTCGTCCAGAACGATCAGCCGGGGTTCGTGGATGATGGTGCCGAACAGCTGCACCGTCTGGGCCATCCCCTTGGACAGCTGGCGGATCGGCTTGTCGACCGATGCGCCCATGCCATGTTCCGTCAGCATAGCCCGCGCCCGTTCCCGCCCGATCTTGAGCGGCAGCCCACGCAGCGCGCCCATGAAGGCGACCGCTTCGGCCGCCTTCATCGAGGGGTAGAGGCCCCTTTCCTCCGGCAGATAGCCGACGGACCGCGCCTGCCGCAGCGGCACATCGTCGCCCAGCAAGGTCCGGCGGCCTTCGTCAGGGTCGATGATGCCGAGCAATGTGCGCAGCAAAGTGGTCTTGCCCGCGCCATTGGGTCCCAGCACGCCATAGATCGACCCTGCGGGAACGGCGATGTCGATGCCGTCGACCGCGTGGAAATCGCCGAAAGTCTTGACAAGACCATGGCCTTCGACGGCATAGGTCGGGTATGGAGCCGGGGTGTCGCCGATCATCCGATCCTGATAGTCGCACGCCATGCCAACGCAAACGGAAACCTTGGAACAGCGCCTGAAGGCGCAAGCGCGGCAGCTGGGCTTCGCCGCCTGCGCCATCGCGCGTTCCGATGCGGCTCCGCAAGCCGGGCGGCGCTTGCGCGAATGGCTGGAAGCGGGGCGGCATGGCGAGATGCTGTGGATGGAGGAACGGGCGGAACAGCGCGCCTCGCCGCAGGGGCTGTGGCCCGACGTGCGCAGCGTCATCATGCTGGGCATGAGCTATGCGCCGGGGCGCGATCCGCTGGCGCTGGCGGATGTGGCGGACCGGGGGCGCATATCGGTCTATGCGCAGGGGCGCGACTATCACGACGTGGTCAAGAAGGGACTGAAGGCGCTGGCCCGCTGGCTGGTCGAGCAGCAGGAGAGCGCGCTCAAGGTCTTCGTGGACACCGCGCCGGTCATGGAAAAGCCGTTGGCGCAGGCGGCGGGCCTTGGCTGGCAGGGCAAGCACAGCAATCTGGTCAGCCGCGCGCATGGCAGCTGGCTGTTCCTGGGGGCGATTTATAGCGAGATCGCGCTGGAGCCTGATCCGCCCGAACTCGATCATTGCGGCAGTTGCTCCGCCTGCCAGACCGCCTGTCCCACCGACGCCTTTCCCGCGCCCTATGTGGTCGATGCGCGGCGCTGCATTTCCTATCTGACGATCGAGCATAAGGGGCCGATCCCGGAGGAATTGCGCGCTGGAATCGGCAACCGCATCTATGGCTGCGACGATTGCCTGGCGGTGTGCCCGTGGAACAAGTTCGCCGACAAAGCGGCGGCGAACAAGGCGTTCATCGGACGCGCGGAACTGGCCGCGCCCGCGCTTGAGGACCTGCTGGCGCTGGACGATGCGGGCTTTCGGGAAATTTTCTCCGGATCGCCGATCAAGCGGATCGGGCGGAACCGGATGGTGCGCAACGCCGCCATCGCCGCAGGGAACAGCGGCGATGTGAAATTGATCGGGCGGTTGCGACCGCTGGCCGAAGATGATGATCCGGTGGTGGCGGAAGCCGCGCAGTGGGCGCTGGATCGGCTGGCCGCCCTGTAGGACAGGATTATTTCGCCAGAAGCCATGCCGAGCAGGCGGCGGGATCGACATCCACCCCGGCGGGCGTGCGCGCGTCGACATGGGTGACGACCGGCTCCTTGCCGCGCGCGGGAGCATAGAGATAGGCGTCGAGCACGCAGCGGCTGTTGGTGAATTGCAGCTTGCGCACGGTGCTTTCGCGGATGTCGAGGCGCGGCGTACCGAACTGCTGGATCAGATGGCGGGCGTCCATGCCCATCAGCGGGCCGGGACGGGTGAAGGCGCTGGCCGGGGGTCCGGCCGGTGGCGGCGCAATCGGCGCGGGAGGCGCCACCCCGCCGGAACAGGCCGCGAGCGTGGATGACAGGAGGACGGCGAGGCCGAGCCGGGCGGACTTCATGCGGGCTTCCTTCTGACGCCGTGCAGCATGTGCACCGCCATAGCCGCGCTCCAGATCGGCGCAAGCAGGTTGAGCAGCGGCACGAGAAAGAGAAGCGCCGAGACGAGGCCCATGAGCCACCGGCTGAGGCGCGGGATCGGCGGCAGGACAGGCTGGCGCGGTTCGACCATGTCGGCGAGGTCGCGGCCCAGCAGATAGGCGTTGAGCGCCAGGAACAGCCCGATCGTGCCGACGCCCGTCGCCAGCAGCAGGACATAAGCAGGGAGCGCCAGCAGGTTCCAGCCCAGCGTCCGCGCGACCGACGCCAGCGCCAGACGCAGGCTGGGGGTGATGCCCAGCGGACGGGCGGCGGCGGCGGCGGTGGGATAGCTGTCCCGCTCCACCGCGACGATGACGGCATCGGCGAAAAAGCTCATGATCGCCATGGCCGTGGCGCGGAAGAGCAGCCATCCGAGCGCGATCACGCCAAGAGCCGTGGCCGCGGCTTCAGCCAGGCCGCCCCCGCCCCAGCCGAAATAGGCGCGCACCGCATAGACGCTGGTCCAGAGCCCCAGCGCGATCATGACGAAGACGATCAGCGTCAGCAGCAGCGTTTTGGCGAGCAGGCGCATGGCCGCCGGATGGAATATCGTGGGAAAGGCGCGCAACGCGGCGATGATCACCATGGCGCAGCTATCCCGCGCCTTGGCGGTCGCGTCAATCAGCGCCGTTGCGTGAGACCGCACGGGCCGATAGAGACGGCGCGATCTTTTCCCTCGAACGATAAGGACGCCGCGTGACCGCTGCCGCCCCCACGCTTGATGTTGTCGCGATCGGCAACGCCATTGTCGACGTGCTCGCCCCGAGCGACGACGCATTCCTCGCCGAACATGCCCTCAACAAGGGCGGCATGCAGCTGATCGACGCGGAGATGGCGGAAAGCCTCTACGCCAATATGGGCGCGGGCAAGGAGATCAGCGGCGGGTCGGCGGCCAATACGCTGGCGGGCCTGGCGGCGCTGGGCAAGAAGTGCGGCTTCATCGGCCAGGTGTGCGACGACCAGCTGGGCGGCGTGTTCACGCATGATGTGCGCGCGCTGGGCATCCGTTACGACACGCCGGCGGTTAAGGGCGACGTGCCGACCGCGCGCTGCCTGATCCTGGTGACCCCCGATGCGCAGCGGACGATGAACACCTTCCTGGGGGCGTCGCAGTTCCTGCCGGCCTCCGCTCTCGACATGGACCTCATCCGGTCGGCTTCGATCCTCTATCTCGAAGGCTATCTGTGGGACCCCGAGCAGCCGCGCGCGGCGATGCGGGCCGCGATCGACGCGGCGCGGGGCGCGGGACGCAAGGTCGCCTTCACCCTGTCCGACACCTTCGTGATCGACCGCCATCGCGCGGACTTCATCGACCTGATCGACAATGGACTGATCGACATCCTCTTTTCCAACGAGGGCGAGATTCAGTCACTCGCGCAGATCGATGATTTCGACAAGGTGGTGGCGGCGATAGCGCCACGCGTGCCGGTGCTGGTGTCGACCCGCAGCGAAAAGGGTGCGATCGCCGTGGTCGACGGCGTCCGTTATGAAGCGCACGCGGCTCCGGTAGAGCAGATCATCGACACGACGGGCGCGGGCGACCTGTTCGCCGCGGGATTCCTGGCGGCGCATCTGGAGGATCTTGGGGTTCACCAGTGCCTGGAGCTGGGCGCGGCGGCGGCGGCCGAAGTGATCTCGCACTGGGGCGCTCGGCCCGAACAGGATTTGCAGGCGATCCGCGCGAAGCTGCTGGGGTGAAGCAACTATACCGTCATTCCCGCGAAGGTGGGAACCCATCTCCTGACGCTGCACCAAGCGCATATTTATGGGAGATGGATCCCCGCCTGCGCGGGGATGACGGGAAATTTAAGGGGCGGCGCTAAGCCGCTTTCCGCCGGAAGAGCGCCCGATCATCCGGGCCGAACCCCCAACGCCAGATGACAAGGCCATAGACCACGAGGATCGTGGCGACGCCGAAGACCAGCTCCACCCATTCGAGGCGGGGCGGCAGCGCGACAAAGCCCGCCCCGACGACGCAGGCGACGCCGGAAGCGGTAAGCAGCGGCCAGCGCCAGGCATTCACCCTTTCCTTCAGCAGGTGGGACAGCAGCCGCGCCTTCACCAGCGCGCCGACGCCCAGCGCGATGGTGAGCGCCAGCGCGGGCGCGGCGGCGATCGTCATCGGCGACAGGCCCATGTCTCGCGCGAGCAGGATCAGCGCGAAGCTGAGCGCCGCCTGAAGCGCGATCATGAACAGCGAGATCATGAGGTTGCGGTGCCGCGCGATATAGACCAGCGCGGATTCGCTGACGACGGCGGTCGCCGCCACCACTTCGGCCAGCAGCAGGAAGGCGAGCGCGCCCGTGCCGCCGACGAAATGCGGGCCGACCAGGCCCATGACCGCTTCGCCCGGGATGCCGAGCGCCAGCGCGATGCCCGCCTGCGCGGCGATGATCCAGAAGCCGACCTGGCTCACCTGCCGCGCGATGGCGGCGAGATTGCCTTCGGCGAGGTTGCGGGTGATGACCGGGCCCAGGATGGGATCGAAGCTGGTCTTGAGCTTTTGCGGCAGCGAGGCGACCTGCTGCGCGACATAATAGACGCCGACCACCGCCGGGCTGACAAACAAGCCGAGGATCGCCAGGTCAAGACGGCGGGAGCCCCATTCGACGCCGTCCGCCGCCGCGAGCGGCAAGTTGCGGCGCGCGAGCCGCCACAGCCTGCCGACGTCCGGGCGCCAGCCATGGGGGACGCCGTAATGGCGCGCCAGCGGGATGATCGAGGCGACGAACGCCGCGACCATCGAGACGACATAGGAGAGGATGAGGCCGTCGCGCGTCGAGTAGAAAGCGAAGGCGAAAGCGCCGATGCTGATCGCCCATGGCTCTATGATCGACCGGGCGCGCACGGTCGCGCCGATGTCGAAGCGGTAGGCGCAGGCGGCGAGCGCCACGTCCGACCCCGCCACCGCGATGACGATCAGCGCGAGCAGGCGATCAAGGCCGTTGATGCCGCTGTTGGGGAACATCGCCTGCGGGAAGGCGACCAGCAGCCCCGCCGCGAACAACGACGCCGCCAAAGTGATAATCATGGCGTCGGTGACGACATGGTTATGCGGGCGCTTGGTCTGCGCCAGCGCGCCGGCAAGGCCGCGCTTCAGGCCGAGCGTGGCGAGCTGCGCGGCGAACTCCACCACCAGCACCGCATAGGCGAAGCGGCCCAGCGTATCCGCGCCATACCAGCGCCCCGCGATGAACAGGAAAGGCAGGCGCGCAGCGAGGCGCAGGAGGAAGCCGAATATATTGGTCCGGCCGCCCCGGGCCAGGGCCGCAATGTCATCCTGCTGCGACGAAGAGGCGTCCGTTACCGGCAAAGAATGTGGTTCCCCCTGTCGCGTCATGCCTGCGGCGTCGGACAGTAAGCAATAAATGAAAACGGGGCGATGAAAATCATTCCGGCCGCAACGGACGCGCGAGCAGGGCTTCCACGACCTGCGCGAGCGGGGCCGCGTCCTCCAGCAGGGCGCAGACCGCCTCCACCACCGGCATTTCCACCCCGGCGGCGCGCGCCGCGTCGCGCAGCACGGGTGCGGTAAAAGCGCCTTCGGCCACGGTCCGCCGGTTGGCGAGCAGGTCGGCGGCCGCCTGCCCCTGCCCCAGGCCCACGCCCAGCGAGAAGTTGCGCGAATTGGTCGACGAGCAGGTGAGGACGAGATCGCCCAGGCCCGACAGGCCGCCCAGCGTTTCCGCCCGCGCCCCGCGCGCGAGGCCGAAGCGCGTCATTTCCGCAAAGCCCCGGCTGATGAGCGAAGCGCGGGCGTTGAGGCCCATGCCCGCGCCGTCCGCGACGCCGCAGGCGATGGCGAGCACATTCTTGACCGCGCCGCCAATCTCCGCCCCCACGACATCGTCGGACAGATAGGGGCGGAAGGCCGGACGGGCGATGCGGGCCGAAATGCGGGCGGCGAGGCCAAGGTCGGCGCAGGCCAGCGTGATCGCGGTGGGCAGGCCCCTGGCCACTTCATGCGCGAAGGTGGGGCCGGAAAGGACGGCGATCGGCGAGGCAGGCTGCGCCTGTTCGGCGACTTCGGACATGAGGAAGCCGGTGCCCGCCTCAATCCCCTTGGAGCAGAGGATGAGCGGCTTGCCGGCGGGGGCGTTCGCGACGACGCTGCGCAGATGCTGGGCCGGGCTGACGATCAACAGCATGTCGCAATCGACCATGTCGGCCATGTCCCCGGTCGCGCGCAACGAGGGGTTAAGCGGAATGCCCGGCAAATAGAGCGGGTTCAGATGGTCGCGATTGACCGCCTCCACCACATCGGGCTCAAGCGCCCAGAGGCGGACATCCTCGCCCTGCGCCGAGAGGGTCTGCGCCAGCGCCGTGCCCCATGCGCCCGCCCCGATCACGCCTGCCTTCATGCCTTCACCCCCGCTCCGCGCGCCTTTTCCGCACCCGGATCGAGCGGCCAGCGCGGCCTCGCCGGGACGGTCAGGTCATCGATCAGGCCGGCGGCATAGCGCTCCGCCCCCGCCCAGGCGATCATCGCCGCATTGTCGGTGCAAAGCCAGAGCGGCGGCGCGACGAAGGGCAGGTCGTGTTTCGCCGCCAGCGCCTCCAGCGCGGCGCGGATCGACTGGTTCGCCGCCACGCCGCCCGCGACGACGAGCGCGGTCATGCCCTGATGCGCGGCGATCTGCTTTTCGGTGCGGTCGATCAGGCAGTCGATCACCGCCTGCTGGAAGCTCGCGGCGATGTCCTCGGTCGAATATTGGCCGGACTGGGCGGCGCGCATGACGGCGCTTTTCAGGCCCGCGAAGGAAAAATGCGGTTCGGCCGTGCCGACCAGCGGGCGCGGCAGGGGAACGGCCTTGGGATTCCCCTTGGCCGCCGCCTGCTCCACCGCCGGGCCGCCGGGATAGCCGAGGCCCAGCAGCTTGGCGGTCTTGTCGAAGGCTTCGCCCGACGCGTCGTCGATGGTCGTGGCGCGCCGCGCATAATCGCCCGGCCCCCTGACCTCCAGCAGCTGGCAATGGCCGCCCGACACCAGCAGCAGCAGATAGGGAAAGCGCAGCGTCGGATCGGCAAGGCGGGGCGAGAGGGCGTGACCCTCCAGATGATTGACCGCGACCAGCGGCTTGCCAGCGGCATGGGCCAGCGCCTTGCCGGTGACGAGGCCGACCATTACGCCGCCGATCAGGCCCGGCCCGGCGGTGGCGGCGATGACGTCGACATCCTCCAGCTTCATGTCCGCATCGGCCAGGACCGCCGCCACAAGCGGGCTCAAAACCTCGACATGGGCGCGCGCGGCGATTTCGGGCACGACGCCGCCATAGGGGCGATGCGCTTCCTCCTGCGTGGCGAGGCGGTGGGCGAGTATCTTCCCCTCAGCCGTCACCAGCGCCGCCGCCGTTTCGTCGCAGCTAGATTCCAGGCCGAGAATGATCGTCATTGCAGCTTCCATCTAATGCCCGCGGACATTAGAGCAAGCGCGTTATGACGCAGACTTTCCCCCGGCCCGACCGGCCGCTCCGCCTTGGCACCCGTGGTTCCCCGCTTGCGCTGGCGCAGGCCCGCATGACGGCGCAGGCGCTGTGCGCGCGCCATGGCTGGCCCGAGGAGGCGATCGAGACCGTCGTCGTGCAGACCAGCGGCGACCGGATTCAGGACCGGGCGCTGGCCGAAATCGGCGGCAAGGCGCTGTGGACCAAGGAACTCGACCGCGCGCTGCTGGCGGGGGAGATCGACTTCGCGGTGCATTCGATGAAGGATGTCGAGACGCTGCGCCCGGACGCACTGCGCATCGCCGCGATGCTGCCGCGCGCAGACGTGCGCGACAGGCTGGTGGGCGCGGACAGTTTCGACGCGCTGCCCGAAAATCCGGTGGTGGGATCGAGTTCGCCCCGGCGCGCCGCGCAGGTGCGGCGGCTTCGCCCCGACGCGCAGGTGGTGCTGTTCCGGGGCAATGTCGCCACCCGGCTCGCCAAGCTGGCGGCGGGAGAGGCGACGGCCACGCTGCTGGCGGCGGCGGGACTCGACCGGCTGGGCCAGGGCGATGTAGGCGCGGCCATCCCGATTGACGTCATGCTGCCCGCCCCTTCGCAAGGCGCGGTGGGCATCGAGACGCTGAGCGACAATGGCGCGATGCTGGACCTGCTGGCGACGATCAGCGATGCCGACACGTTCGATTGCGTGATGGCGGAACGCGCGGTGCTGACGGGGCTGGGCGGCACCTGTCATTCGCCGATCGCCGCACTGGGGCGGCTGGTGGATGGCGAAATCCTGCTGCGCGCCGAGATATTGAGCGCTGACGGACGGGAAACCGTGGCCGACGAGATCCGCATCGCGCGCGGGACTCTGCCCGCCGCCGAAGCGTTGGGGCGATCATTGCTGGATCGCGCCAGCCCTGAATTGCGCGCCCTGTTCGAGGCGTGAAGCCGGTCATCATCCTGCGGCCAGAGCCGGGAGCGAGCGCGACGGAAGCCCGCGCGCAGGGACTGGGACTGCGCAGCCGCCGCTGCCCCCTGTTCGAGGCGCGGCCTGTCATCTGGAAGGAGCCGGCCGCCGATCGATTCGACGCCCTGCTGCTGACGAGCGCGCAGGCGGCGCGGCTCGCCGGGCCGCAACTGGCGCTCTATCGCACCCTTCCTACCTATGCCGTCGGCCAAGCGACGGCCAAGGCCCTCACAGAACGCGGCTTTGCCGACGTCGTGGCGGGGGAAGAGGGCGGCAACGCCATCGCGGCGCGGATCAGCGCCGACGGTCACCGGCGGGTCCTGCATCTGGGCGGCACGACGGTCGCGCCGATCGACGCAGGGCCGCTCACGATAGAACGCATCGCCGTCTACACCGTGGCGGCGAAAAAAGAGGTGGCGCTGGACGATTTTCTCGAGCCCGGCGCGATCCTGCTGGTCCACTCGCCCCGCGCGGGCCAGCGGATCGCCGAACTGGTCGCGCCCGACCAGCGATCCGCACTGCACGTCATCGCCATCAGCCCCGCCGCGCTCGCCGCCTGCGGTGACGGCTGGGCCAGCGGCGAAGCGCCCGATCGGCCCGATGACGAGAGGATGCTGGCCCTCGCCGCCCGATTGTGCGAATGATTCGGGCGGCATGGCAGAAAAATCCCCAATGAGCGAGGAAGGCGGCGCGGTGGTTGCGTCCACAACACCGCCTCCTGCGCGCAAACGCGGCCCTTGGCTGATGCTGTCCCTGCTGCTGCTGGCTTTCGCGATCGGCGTCGTGCTGACCATCTGGGCCATGCCTTATGCGCAAGGCCGCTGGGGCGGTGGCGCGCGCCAGCCGGTCCTTTCCGACCCGGCCCTGCGCAGCGCGGTACCCGCCATTCCCCTGCAACCGCTTTCGGGCAGTAGCGCGCAGATGCTCGACAGCCGTGTGGTGCAACTGGAGGAGCGCCTCAACCGCATCACCGTCGAAGCGCAGGCCGCATCGGGCAACGCTGCACGGGCCGAAGGGCTGCTGGTCGCCTTCGCCGCCCGCCGCGCGCTCGATAATGGCGCGCCTCTGGGCTATATCGAGGGGCAGTTGCGGCTTCGTTTCGGGCAGGCGCAGCCGCGCGCCGTCGCGACCATCATCAATGCCGCGCGCGAGCCGGTGACGCTGGCCGATCTGCGCGGCAGCCTTGCGAATATCGCCGGTCTGCTGACGACCCCCGGCCGGGATACGGGGTGGTGGGAGGCGCTGGAACATGAAGCGCGCGAGCTGGTCACCATTCGCCGGGTGTCGACCCCCTCGCCCCGGCCGCAGGCGGCGATGGATCGGGCGGTCCACTATGTCGACGCCGGGCGCGTCGACGCGGCGCTGGCGGAGGTGGAGCGGATGCCGGGCCGGGCCGTCGCCGATCGCTGGATGCAGCTTGCGCGCCGCTATCTCGAAGCGCGGCGAGCCCTGGACCTGATCGAGACCGCCGCCATATTGGAGCCGCGCCAGTTGCGGGCGGTCGATGGCGGCGCGGTGGGGCAGGCGACTCCCTTAGCCCCCTAACCCCTGTCACATTCGACGAACCGTTCGTCCGCAGGGACGAAAGCATTGGACGGCCCGCGCATTTGTCATGAGAATGTCACCTTTCGCCCTCGGGCTGTTAAGGACCCATTTTCGTGCCGCCCTATGCCGACGCCATCGCCAGTTTTTGGAAGGGCCGCCTCGCCAGCGGACCCCGCGCGGCTGAACGGCCCGCGCTCCAGCATCTTCTGAGCAATGCGTCCATGCCCTATGATCTGGCGCGCAGCCGGATAAGGGCGGCGGCGCTGGCGAAGGCCATTAAGGGCGACGGTCGCCAGATCCTGCTGATCCCCGGCCTGATGGCGTCGGAGCATCGGATGGAGGCCCTGCGCACGATCCTGAACAGCGCCGGGTTTGAGGCGCATGGCTGGGGCATGGGGCGCAATTTCGGGCCGCGGCCCGAGACGCTGGAGCAGATCGACCGGCGCGTGGACGCCATCCGGCGGACGAGCGGCGCGCCGGTGACGCTGGTGGGCTGGAGCCTGGGCGGACTGTTCGCGCGGGAATATGCCAAGGCGGCCAGCGCCAAGGTCGGGGGCGTCGTCACGATGGGCACGCCCTTTTCCGGCGATCCGCGCGCCAATCACGCCTGGCGGCTTTACCAGCTGGTGTCCGGTTTCCCGGTGGATCGCCCGCCCTTCGCCTGCCAGCGCGAGCAGAAGCCGCCGGTCCCGACCGTTGCGCTCTGGTCGCGCCGCGACGGCGTGATCATGCCCGAATGCGCGCGAGGCCGCCCCGGCGAGCGCGACCGGGCGATGGAGGTGGACTGCACCCATATGGGCTTCGCCGTCGCGCCCGAGAGCATATTGGCGGTGGGTCGCGCGCTGGAATCTATGCGCTGACGCACTCCCGTCGTCCCCGCGCAGGCGGGGACCCATCTCTCCACACATAAGTTGGATGCAGAGGCGCGTTGGATTCCCGCCTTCGCGGGAACGACGAAGGTGGTTAAGGCTGCAATCGCTTCAATGCTTCGTCCCTGCCGATGAGCGGGAGGAACTGGCCCATGTCGGGGCCATGATCCAATCCTGTCAGCGCGCGGCGGAGAGGCAGGAACAGCGCCTTGCCCTTGCGCCCCGTCTCCGCCTTCAACTTTTCGGTGAGCGTGCGCCAGACGCCCGCGTCGAAGGCGCTTTCCGACAGGGCCGCATGGGCCAGGACGAGGAAATCGCGGTCTTCCTCGGCGGGATCGGGCGCATCGATCGGGCCGGTGACGATGCGCCACCAATCGTCCACCTGCGAGACGGTTTCCAGATTGGGGCGGATGGCATCCCATGCCGCTTCGCGCATGCCGGCGGGCAGGCGATCGGCAACCGCCGCATAGGGCAGCTGGTGGACGATCTTCTGGTTGAGCGCGGCCAGTTCCGCCTCATCGAAACGGGCAGGCGCGCGGCCGAAATGGGCGAAGTCGAACGTCTCGGTCAGCGGCTGGGGATCGATGAAGGGCTCGATCGCCATGCTGCTGCCCAGCCGCGCGAGCAGCGAGAGGACGGCCATAGGCTCCAGCCCGATCTCGCGAAAATGGGCAACGCCCAGCGAACCGAGCCGCTTCGACAGCTTGCCCTCGCTGCCGGTCAGCAGCGCTTCATGCGCGAAATGGGGGAGGGGCGCGCCGAGCGCCGCGAACATCTGGATCTGGGTGGCGGTGTTGGAGACATGATCCTCGCCGCGCAGGACATGGGTCACACCCATGTCGATATCGTCGATGACCGAAGGGAGCATGTAGAGCCAGCTGCCATCGGCGCGGCGGATCACCGGGTCGGACAGCAGCTTGGGGTCGAAGCGCTGATCGCCCCGGATGAGGTCGGTCCAGACGATCGGCTGGTCATGATCGAGGCGGAAGCGCCAATGGGGACGGCGGCCCTCGGCTTCATGCGCGGCGATCTGATCGGCGGTGAGCGTTAGAGCCGCGCGGTCATAGACGGGCGGCAGGCCGCGCCCCAGCAGCACCTTGCGGCGCAGTTCCAGTTCCTGGCTCGTCTCATAGGCCGGATAAACGCGACCCGACGCCTTGAGCGCCTCGAACTTCTGCTCATAGAGGGCGAAGCGGTCCGACTGACGCGCCTCACTGTCCCAGTTGAGGCCCAGCCAGCGCAGGTCCGCCCGGATCGCATCGGCATATTCCGCGCGCGATCGTTCGACGTCGGTGTCGTCGAGGCGCAGCAGGAACGCGCCCCCGCTCTTGCGCGCCCACAGCCAGTTGTGGAGCGCCGCGCGAATATTGCCGACATGGAGATGGCCCGTGGGCGAGGGCGCGAAGCGGGTGATGACGGTCATATTTGCAACCCGTTCATGCTGAGTAGGGGCTGAGCGAAGTCGAAGACCCGTATCGAAGCATCCTTCGATACGCCATTTCGACAAGCTCAATGGCTACTCAGGACGAACGGCCTTTTCCATTGAGTTATAGTGTCCGAAAGGCGTTGGTGATCGGATAGCGACGATCACGGCCGAAATTGCGGCTACCAAGCTTGACGCCGGGGGGAGCCTGACGCCGCTTATATTCGGCGACATAGAGCAGCCGTTCGACACGGGCGACGGTATCGCGGTCGAAACCGCGTCCCACCAGCTGCTCGACGGAAAGCTCCTCCTCGACCAGGCCGTACAGAATGGGGTCGAGCACCTCATAGGGCGGCAGGCTGTCCTCGTCCTTCTGATTTTCGCGCAATTCGGCGCTGGGCGGCTTGGTGATGACGCGATCGGGCATGACGGGCCCTGTGGGGCCGAACCCGGCCCCCAGCGAGGGCGCATTCTCGTTCCGCCAGCGGCAGAGGTCGAACACGGTAGTCTTGTAGGCGTCCTTCAGCACCGAATAGCCGCCCGCCATGTCGCCATAGATAGTGGCGTAGCCGACGCACATCTCGCTTTTGTTGCCGGTGGTGAGCAGCATGTGGCCGAACTTGTTGGACAGCGCCATCAGCGTCACGCCCCGGATGCGGGACTGGATATTTTCCTCGGTAAGGTCGCGCTGGCGGTCCTTGAAGACATCGGCCAGCATGGCGTCAAAGGCCGCGACGCCGGGTTCGATCGGGATCGTGTCGTAGCGCACGCCGAGCAGCCGGGCGCATTCCACCGCGTCATCCAGGCTGTGCTGACTGGTGAAGCGCGAGGGCATCATCACGCACCAGACCCGGTCAGGCCCCAGCGCGTCGACGGCGACGGCGGCGGACAGAGCGGAATCGATGCCGCCCGACAGGCCCAGCACCACGCCGGGAAAGCGGTTGCGGTTCACATAGTCGCGCAGGCCCAGCACCATGGCGTTATAGATGTCGGCGGGACGCGGATCAAGTTCGTGCCGATCGCCGGGGATGCACACCCATTGCCCGTCCCATTTCTCCCACTGGGTCAGCACCAGCGCCTCCTCCCAGTCGGGCAACTGGTGCGCGATGCCAAGGTCGGCGCCCATGACGAAGGAGGCGCCATCGAACACCAGTTCGTCCTGACCGCCCACCCGGTTCACATAGACGAGCGGCAGGCCGGTCTCGCGCACCCGCGTGCCGGCGACGGCGTTGATGCGGCGATCGTCCTTGTCGACCTCAAACGGGCTGCCATTGGGGCTGATCAGGATTTCCGCGCCCTCGGCCCGCAGATGCGCGGTGACGAAGGGGAACCAGATGTCCTCGCAAATCGGAACGCCGATCTTCACGCCCTTGAAGTCGATCGGCGCGGGCAAGGGACCGGGCGCGAACAGGCGCTTTTCATCGAATGTCCCATAATTGGGCAATTCGCGCTTCTGCCGGATCGCCGTAACCGCGCCATTTTCCAGCAAGGCGACGATGTTGAACAGCACGCCCTGAGCCGCGACGACCGAACCGACCAGCATCGCCGGACCGCCATCCGCCGTCGCCTGCGCCAGCCGGTCCAGTTCCTGATTGGCGCGCTCCACCAAAGCGGGCTTGAGCACCAGATCTTCCGGCGGATAGCCGATGAGCTGGAGTTCGGGGAAGACGATAAGGTCCGCGCCTGTGGCCCGGCTTCGCCATTCCAGCATGGCGTCCGCATTGGCGGCAAGGTCGCCCACCGATTGCGTCATCTGGGCCAGCGCGATCACGAGTTTGTCGGTCATAGGGGTCGCCCTAAAGCATTTTGGGATCAGGTGGAAACACCCGGCGCTGTCAGAAAAATGCGCGGCACGAAATAAAGTGGCGCATCGCCGCCCCGCATTTCGACGAGGCGCGCGAAAGCGCCTTTCCAGCAGGCGCATGCGTCGCTAAAGGGACCGCGTTTCTTGCAGCGTCATCAATTCGTCACGGGGGTTTGGCCATGAAGCTCATGACCGGCAATTCGAACAAGCCGCTCGCGGCCGCCATCGCCGACTATATCGAAATCCCCCTGACCGACGTGAGCGTCCGCCGCTTCGCCGACGAAGAGGTTTTCGTGGAAATTCATGAGAATGTCCGCGGCGAAGACGTGTTCGTCATCCAGTCGACCAGCTATCCGACGAACGACAATCTGATGGAATTGCTGATCATGATCGATGCGCTGAAACGCGCGTCGGCCAAGCGAATCACGGCGGTCGTCCCCTATTTCGGCTATGCCCGGCAGGACCGGAAGCCCGGCCCGCGCACCCCGATCTCCGCCAAGCTGGTGGCGAACCTCATCACCACGGCGGGCGCGAACCGCGTCCTGTCGGTGGACCTGCATGCCGGGCAGATCCAGGGCTTTTTCGACATTCCCACCGACAATCTGTTCGGCGCGCCGGTGATGTCGGCCGATATTCAGGCGCGCTTTGGCGACCGCAACCTGATGGTCGTGTCGCCCGACGTGGGCGGCGTGGTGCGCGCCCGCGCGCTCGCCAAGCGTCTGGACAACGCCCCGCTGGCCATCGTCGACAAGCGGCGCGAGCGGGCGGGCGAATCGGAAGTGATGAACATCATCGGCGACGTGAAGGGCCGATTCTGCGTCCTGATCGACGATATCGTCGATTCGGCGGGGACGCTGTGCAATGCGGCGGCTGCGCTGAAGGCGGCGGGCGCGGAGGATGTGGTCGCCTATGTCAGCCACGGCGTGCTGTCGGGCGGCGCGGTGGCGCGCGTCGAGGCGTCGGAACTGCGGGAACTGGTGATCACCGATTCGATCCAGGGCACCGACGCGGCATGCAACGCCAGGAGCGTCCGCCACCTGCCGATCGCGCCTTTGCTGGGCGAAGCGATCAAGCGCATCGCGGATGAAAGCTCGGTCTCCAGCCTGTTCGACTGATCGCGCAAAGTCGCGCGGCGCGATTTTCAGGCGACCGGCAGCAGCAGCAGCGGCAGGCAGAAAAACAGGATCAAAGCGGTAACGATACGCTGGGCACGGGAAACGCCCAGCGGCTTGCCATGCCACAGCATCGGGCAGGCGAGACCGGCCAGCAGGAACAGCATGTTGGAAAGGCTGGCCGATCCACCGAACGGCATGTCCTGCCGCAGCGCCAGAGCCCCGAACAGGGCAAGGAAACTCAGGGTCCAGCCTATTAGCGCCACGCAATCTGCTCCTTACGTGCTCCTGCGAAGGCACTCGAACGAAACAAGTGGTTCGTGAGAGCCCAGTTCCGACGTCTGGCCTGGGCTCCTGCCTTCGCAGGAGCACGGAGCCCTTCGATCTGAACCAGCCAAGCCTAGCGGCGTGATATTGCGGAAGGCTTAAACCGATCCCGCCCAGGGATCGTAACTGCCGAAGCTCCAGACATTGCCCTCCGGATCGAGCGCTTCATAGCTGCGGCCGGGATAGCCTTCATTGTCATGCGGTTCGTTGACCACGATCGCGCCTTCATTACGGGCGTGGAGGCAATGCGCATCGGCGTCGGGCACGACAACATAGATGCAGGCGGTGACGCCGCCCAGATCGCGTGGGGTCGTCCAGCTATAAAGCGATTCTTTCTCCCCATCCCGGGCGCTGCCCAGCATGACCATCCCCTCGCCCAACATCAGTTCGGCATGGTGGATGATGCGGGGATCGTCCTCATCCTCATAGGATGCGCGCAGTTCAAAGCCGAAGGCCTGGCATAGAAATTCGATGGCGGCGGGCGCATCGGCATAGCGCAGGCCGGGGATGACGGGTGAACCGGGCATCTTTCCCTCCTTCATTTTCGAGGA
>DASVOF010000119.1:0-18873 GCA_036383495.1 Sphingobium sp.
CTGTTCTTCTGGGGGTTGGCGCGGGTGCCCATGGCGCAAGGGGTTGCGTTGACCTTCATCGCGCCGCTGATCGCTCTGGGCCTCGCCGCGCTGATCCTGAAGGAGAAAATCGGCCCGTCTGTGGCGGGGGCTTCCGTCATCGCCTTTGGCGGCGTGATCGTCATATTGGCCGTCCAGCCCCATGGCGCACCGGGTACGGGCGACTGGCGCGCGCCCGCCGCCATCCTGATCGCGGCCTTTTTCTATGCCATCGGGACGGTTCTCTCCCGCCCGCTGGCACAGCGCGCCTCCCCGCTGGAGATGGCGTTGTTCTTCAACATCGTGGCGGCGGGCCTCTGCCTGCTCGGCGTGCCGTGGTTCGCGATCATTCCGCAACAGCAGCATATCGTGCCCCTCCTCATCGCGGTCGCTGCCTCCAACATCTCCATGATGCTGCTCGCCTGGGCCTATGCGCGGGCGGAGGCGCAATATCTGCTGCCGGTCGAATATACCGCCTTCATCTGGGCGGTGATCTATGGCTGGCTGATCTTTGCGGAGACGGTGACGGCGGCAACGCTGGCGGGGGCCGCGCTGATTGTCGCCGCCTGCCTGTGGGCGGCGCGCAGTGGGCCGGGGGCGGCAACGCTCACCGCAGAATCATGACGTCAAACGCCGACTCTTGACGCAGAGTCCGCGAAAGGCGATTGTGCACGGAGGGAACATTTCGGGTCCAGAACGCTCAATGCCGCGTCGGATCGCATGGATTTTCGGGGACATTGGGGAATGGCAAGCCGGGCTTCGGCCAATCGGACACCGGAATGGCGTGTCATGCTGAAACGCAGCCTGTTGCGCCTCGCCGCGCTCAGCACGGCCGTCGTGCTGTGCGCGTCGGCGCTGATGCTGTTGCTCGCGCTGCTGACCTACAACGCGGCTGACGCCTCCTTCAATACGGAGGCGGGCGGGGCTGTCGCCAACGCGCTGGGCGCGCCGGGTGCATGGTCGGCGGACGTGCTGCTGTGGCTGCTGGGCGTCCCCGTCGGCCTCGCCCTGCCACTGATGCTCATCTCCGCGCGGCGCATCTGGTTCGATCAGGATATGAAGGGGTGGCAGGGGCAGGTTGGCAAATGCCTGCTCGGCATCTTCCTCATCGGCCTCGCCCTGTCACTGTTCCAGCCGGAACCGCTGGTCGGCCTGCCCGCCGGTTGGGGCGGGCTCGCGGGCCTCGTCGCCGCGCGCGGGATATTGAGCCTCGCCGCCGTGATGGACGAGGGGTTGCGCAAATGGGTGATCGGTATCGGCATCCTCGTCATTCTGGGCGCGGGCATTCTCATGTGGGTGCGTTCGCTGGCGCTCGAAAAGCCGCTGATCCGCTTCGCCAAGCCCAGCGTGCCCAATGTCTCGCTGTCGCCCGTCACGCAGATGTTCCGGCGCAAGATCACGGCGCCTGCCGAACGCGGCGAGTCCGCTCCGGCTGCCGATCCGTCGGAAAAGGCCGCCGAGCCGCGCAAGGCCGTGGACACGACCCCCAAGCCCCCGATCAATATCCAGAGCGGCACACCCGCAACCGCGCAAAAGGCGATCGCGCCCGTTTCCAATCAGGACGACCTGTTCGGCAACAGCTCGCTGCCGTCGCCCGAATTGCTCAGCGCGCCGCCGCCGACCGCCGATATCAAGGTCGACAAGCCTGCCCTCGAACGCAATGCCCGGCTGCTGGAGAGCGTCCTCGACGACTTCCATGTGAAGGGCAACATCACGGAGGTCCGCCCCGGCCCCGTCGTCACCATGTACGAACTGGAGCCGGCACCGGGCATCAAGGCGAGCCGCGTCATCGCGCTGGCCGATGACATCGCCCGCAACATGTCGGCGTTGTCGGCCCGCGTCGCCACCATACCGGGCCGCACCGTCATCGGCATCGAACTGCCCAATGTGAACCGCGAATCCGTGGTGCTGCGCCAGCTCATCACCAGCCAGGCGTTCGCGGACCAGAATGCGCAGTTGCCGATCATCCTGGGCAAGAATATCTCCGGCGAGCCGATTGTCGCCGACCTCGCCCCCATGCCGCATCTGCTGATCGCGGGTACGACGGGTTCTGGTAAGTCGGTCGGTCTGAACTGCATGATCCTGTCGCTGCTGTACCGCATGACGCCGGACGAGCTGCGCCTGATCATGATCGATCCGAAGATGCTGGAACTGAGCATCTACGACGACATCCCCCACCTCCTGTCCCCGGTCGTGACGGAGCCTGCGAAGGCGATCCGCGCGCTGAAATGGGCGGTGGAGCAGATGGAGGACCGCTATCGCATGATGGCGTCCATCGGTGTGCGCAACCTCCAGAACTACAATGAGAAGGTGCGCGCGGCCAAGGCCAAGGGCAAGCCATTGGGCCGCCGCGTGCAGACCGGATACGATCCCGAAACCGGCCAGCCGATCTATGAGGAGGAACAGCTCGACTATCAGCCGCTGCCGCAGATCGTGGTGGTGGTGGACGAGCTGGCCGACCTGATGATGACGGCGGGCAAGGAAGTCGAATTCCTCATCCAGCGCCTCGCGCAAAAGGCGCGCGCGGCGGGCATCCACCTGATCCTCGCGACGCAGCGTCCGTCCGTCGACGTCATCACCGGCGTCATCAAGGCGAACCTGCCGACCCGCATCAGCTTCTTCGTCACGTCCAAGATCGACAGCCGCACCATCCTGGGCGAACAAGGCGCCGAACAGCTGCTGGGCAAGGGCGACATGCTCTACATGCATGGCGGCAAGGGGCTGATGCGCGTCCACGGCCCCTTCGTGTCGGACGACGAGGTACGCGTGGTCGCCGACCATTGGCGCGCGCAGGGCCAGCCCGACTATATCTCCGCCGTGACGGAGGAACCGGAGGAAGGCAGCTTCGCGCTCGACGGCGTCGATTTGGGCGATGACAGCCCCGACGCGCAGCTGTTCCGCAAGGCATGCCAACTGGTGTTCGAGAATCAGAAGGCGTCGACCAGCTGGCTCCAGCGCCAGTTGCGGGTCGGCTATAATAGCGCCGCCCGCCTTATCGAAAGGATGGAGGAAGAGGGGCTGGTCGGCCCGCCCAACCATGTCGGCCGCCGCGAGGTGCTGCGCGATGAAAATGGCAATCCGCTTTAAGCTCGGCTGAACAGCGGCGAGAGACGGGGTTGCAAATCGCGCAATCGTCTCCGGGGCTTTCGCATTTGCAGCAAAGCGCGCTTCCGGCCAAAAGGGACGGGCCTTTCAGGCATCCTCTCCTTAAAACTTTTACGGGCTGGTCTTCTGACCAGCCCTTTTTTTTGTTCCGGCAAAGTCTTACTGCGGCAGGCGCCCCCCTAAAAGGGAACGGGCCAGTTCACGGCGGGTTCAAGGCATGGACCCTATCCCCGATCATCCTGAAGAAGCGGAGAAGATTGCATGAAGCGCCTGGTTGCGTCCCTTGTCCTCGCCTTGTCTGCCGCGCCGCTGCTCTTGCCGATGACGCCCGCCGCCGCGCAGCAGGGACAGTCCGACCTGGACCGCGTCAACAGCTATATTCGCGGCGTCACCACCATGACCGCCGATTTCACCCAGACCGACCGCAACGGCCAGACGCTCGCCGGCAAGCTGACGATCAAGCAACCGGGCAAGATCCGCTTCCAATATCAGAAAGGCGTTCCGTTGCTGATCGTGGGCGACGGCAAGGCGCTGACGATGATCGATTATGAAGTGCGGCAGGTGCAGCGCTGGCCGATCGGCAATTCCCCGCTGGGCGCGCTGATCGACCCGAGCAAGGACCTGTCGAAATTCGGCAAGGTCGTGCAGACCGGCGATCCGACGATCGTGAGCGTGCAGGCGCGCGATCCCAAGCGGCCCGAATTCGGCACGATCACGATGATCTTCAAGCGCGGCGGAGCGGGCCCTGCGGGTCTGCAACTCTACGGCTGGGTCGCGCTCGATTCGCAGAACAACCGGACCACGGTGCGGTTGTCGAACCAGGCCTATGGCGCGCCGGTGGCCAATTCCGCCTTCCGCTGGACCGATCCCAGGCCCAAGGGCCGCGCCGCCGGCGGGTGAAGCGCGCCACTTGTGAGACGGACGGATAATCTTTCCGTTCCGTTCATCTGGGGCTCATATCGCGGCCCCTAAAAAGAACTCCACGGCGCGAGACGAGACCGGGATTTCCCCCCTGTTACCCGGACCCCCGCTCCCGCCGCAAAGCGCTTCAAGGGCGCGATAGAGACCCCCGTTCCATGCCCCCGGAGCGGGGGTCTTTGCTTATGTGCTGGCCTTCGGCCCAGGTCGGGCTGCAAATGTCGACTTTTTGCGCTTCCGGTGCTCACGTACTGAAGTACGCTGCGCGCCGGTTCTCAAAACTCACCATTTTCGCTCCGTCCTGAGCCGAATTCCGACACATAAGCTGGCATGCCACGCCCTTGCGCATCCCGGTTCAGACTCCTAGTGGATCAGCATGTCGCAGACACTCAGCATCGCCTCATGGAATATCAACAGCGTCCGCGCCCGGATCGACATTGTGGAGCGTTTCCTGACCGAGGAAGCGCCCGACATAGTGTGCTTTCAGGAAACCAAGGTGGTGAACGAGATCTTCCCCGCCGCCATTTTCCATCAGCACGGCTATGTCCATCAGGTGCTGAACGGGCAGCGGATGCATCATGGCGTCGCCATCCTGTCGAAGCTCCCGATCCATGAGGATGACCGGCTCGACTGGCAGGCCAATGGTGAGGCGCGGCATGTCGGCGTTCGGCTCGACAATGGCGTGCGGATCGAGAATGTCTATGTGCCTGCTGGCGGTGATGTTCCCGACCGCGCGGTCAATCCGAAGTTCGGGCAGAAGCTCGATTTTCTCGAGCGCATGATCGAATGGTCGTCCCAGTTGGAGGACAAGCCGACGATCCTGACCGGCGATTTCAACATCGCGCCGATGGAATGCGACGTGTGGAGCCACAAGCAATTGCTGAACGTCGTCAGCCATACCGCCATCGAGTGCGAGATATTGGCGCGGCTCCAGCAATCCAATGACTGGGTCGATATCGGCCGCCATTTCCACCCCGCCCCGCAGCGGCTCTACACCTGGTGGAGCTATCGCGCGCGCGACTGGGCGGAATCGGACCGGGGACGGCGGCTCGACCATATGTGGATGACGCGGGACGTCGCGGACAAGGCGGTCAGCCATCGCGTGGTCGAACCCGCGCGCGGATGGGGCAAGCCGTCCGACCATATTCCGATCATCACGGAATTCGCTTTCTGATGAGCGCGCGCGACGCCGCCCGCGCCATCGACGCGCTTCGCCGGGGCTGGGCGGTCACGGTGCGCGCGGCGGACGGCGCCGTGCGGGTCATGGCCGTCGAAGGAGCCGACGCCGTCACGCTGGCGGACTTCGATCCTGTGGGGAAGGCCGACATATTGGTCGCCGCCGCGCGGGGCGAGACGCTGAAGCTCGCCAACCAGATCGCCGCCGCCGATCCCGACATGCCGGTGCTTATCGCCCGCGCGCCGTGGATCGACGGCGACGTGGCGATGGCGATCGCCGATCCGGTGCTCGACCTCGCCTCGCCGCTGAAGGGGCCGTTCCAGGCCAAGCCGCTGGCCGCGCCGCTGGCGGCCAAGGCGACGCTGCGGCTCGCGCGGCTGGCGGGCATCCTGCCGGCCTTCTTCGTCACGCAAGGCGACGAGAGCGAGGCGGAGGTCAGCGCGCAGGATGTCGACGCCTATGACGACGCCGCGCATCTGGCCGTCGCTACGCGGGCGAGGTTGCCGGTGTCGGCGAGCGAAACGGCGGAAATCGTCGCCTTCCGCAGCCCCGATGAACCGCGCGAGCATATCGCGCTGGTCATCGGCAAGCGCGACGGATCGCCCCCGGTCGTGCGGCTGCACAGCGAATGCCTGACCGGCGACGTGCTGGGGTCGCTGAAATGCGATTGCGGGCCGCAACTGCACCAGGCGCTGCATCAGATCGCGGATTCGACCTGGGGCGTGCTGCTTTATCTGCGGCAGGAAGGGCGGGGGATCGGCCTCGTCAACAAGCTGCGCGCCTATGCGTTGCAGGATCAGGGCTTCGATACGGTGGACGCCAATGTGCGGCTGGGCTTCGCGATCGACGCGCGCGATTTTTCGGTCGCGGCGCGGATGCTCGACCTGTTGGGGATCGGGCAAGTGCGGCTGCTCACCAACAATCCCCAGAAGGTGGCGGGGCTGGAAGCGGCGGGGATCAGCGTGGCCGAGCGGCTTCCGATCATCCTGCCCAGCAATCCGCATAATGAGCAATATCTGGCCACGAAACGGGACCGCACGGGGCATCAGTTGTGAGCGTGATCCGCGTCGATACGGGCGCGGGTCGGCTATCCTTGGGCGATGTCAGCATGGTGTGCGCGATCGGTCGTGGCGGCGTCTGCGCGGCGGCGGACAAGCGCGAGGGCGATGGCTGCACGCCGTTGGGGACGTGGCCGGTTCGGGGCGTGCTGCTGCGGCCGGGGAAAGTGGTGGCGGAAGGGATTCGGCTGCCCTGGCGCTGGGTGCGGGAAGGAGATGGCTGGTCGGACGATCCCGCCGATCCGGCCTATAACCGGCCTGTCCATCTGCCGCGCCCTTATTCCGCCGAAAATCTCCTGCGGACGGATGACGCTTATGATGTGGTGGTCGTGCTGGGCCACAATGATGCGCCGCCGGTGCCGGGGCAGGGGAGCGCGATCTTCCTTCACCTCTCCGAAGGCCGGCCCACCGCCGGCTGTATCGCGGTCGAGCGGGCGGACATGCTGAGGCTTCTGCCTTTGCTGGCGCCGGGGGATGTGGTGGAGATCGCCTGAGCCGGAGGCTTACGCCTGCTCCAGCGCCTCGCCGACGTGTCCGCCGGCCGCGTCCAGCAGGCGCCTCTCCAGCGTTTGCAGCCGCCCCTTGCTCTCGATCTTTCCGCCCAGCAGATCGGTCACATAGAAGGTGTCGACCGCGCGCTCGCCATAGGTGGCGACATGGGCGCTGTGGACCGTCACTTTCGACTGGAACAGCGCGTTGGCGAGGCTGAACAACAGCGCAGGCCGGTCGCGGGCGTTCACCTCGATCACCGTGAAGCGGTTCGACGCCTTGTTGTCGATCAGCACATTGGGTTCGATGCGGAAGGCTTCGGCGCGGGTGCGGGACAGCGGGCGCGCTTCCAGCTTCGTGATCATGCGATGCCGGTTCGCGAGCGAATCCTCGATCGCGTTGCGGATGCGGGTCAGCTGCTCCGGGCTGTGGAAAGCGCCGCCCAGCGGGTCCTGCACCAGGAAATTGTCGATCGCCACGCCATCGCGCGTCGTGTGGATGCGCGCGTCGATGATGTTGCCGCCGGCCAAGTGAATGGCGCCGGCGACGCGGTAGAACAGGCCCGGATGGTCGGCGGCGTAGACGGTGACGAGCGTCGCGCCGCGTTCCGGATAATAATGCGCGGCGATCGACAGCGGGGAATCGCCCGACGCCAATATATGCTGGGCGTTGTGGATGAGGATGTCGTCCGGCTCGGCGATCCAGTAGGATGCCGGCAGGCGTTTGCTCAACATGTCGAAGTCCGCGACGGACATGTTGAGCGCCTGCCGCAGTGCGTCCTGCTTGGCGGTGACGCGCTCGCTGCGCCCCTTCTGCTTATGGCCGAGACGCAGCAGCTCCTCCGCCGCCTCATAGAGGTCGCCCAGCAACTGGCGTTTCCAGCTGTTCCACACGCCCGGACCGACGGCGCGGATATCGACCACGGTCAAACACAGCAGCAGGCGCAGGCGCTCGGGGCTCTGCACCGCTTCGACGAAATCGAGGATCGTCTTATAGTCGGCTAGGTCGCGCTTGAAGGCTGTCGCCGACATCAGCAGATGATAGCGCACCAGCCAGGCCACGGTTTCGGTCTCCGCAGGCGTCAGGCCCAGGCGCGGGCACAGATGCTCCGCCACCTCCGCGCCCAAAATGCTGTGATCGCCGCCGCGCCCCTTGGCGATGTCGTGGAGCAGCACCGAGACGTAAAGCGCCCGGCGGGAGATCAGCTTGCCCATCAGGTCGGTGGTGAGCGGATGATCCTGCGCCAGTTCGCCCTTTTCGATCCTGGCGAGCAGGCCCACCGCGCGGATGGTGTGCTCGTCCACCGTATAATGGTGATACATGTCGAACTGCATCTGCGCGACGACGCGGCGGAAGTCGGGAATGAAGCGACCGAACACGGTCGATTCATTCATCCAGCGCAGCACCGTTTCAGGATCGCGCGGCGAGGTCAGCACTTCCATGAAGGCGGCGTTGGCGCGGGCGTCGCGGCGGATCTTCGCGGTGATGAGCCCCGCGTCTCGGCTGGCCGCGCGCATGGCGCTGGGGTGGATGGCCAGGCCATGCCGGTCGGCGACCGCGAAGATTTCCAGCATCCGGACCGGATCCGTCTGAAAAAAATCGTCGCTGGGCAAGGCGAGGCGACCGCGATCCAGCACGAAGCCGTCGAGCTTCTTGGGACGGCGGAAGATCGACGGGATGTAGCGCCGTCCCTTCGCACCCATCTGGTCGTCCAGATGGGCGAGGAACACCGCCGTCAGATCGCCGACCGTCTTCGCATTCAGGAAATAATAGCGCATGAAGCGCTCGACGCCCGAACGCCCCTGTCGCCCGGTGAAATTCATCCGCGTCGCCGTTTCCAGCTGAAGGTCGAAGGTCAGCCGGTCCTCCGCGCGCCCGGTGATGGTGTGCAGATGGCACCGGACAGCCCACAGGAAATCCTCCGCCTTTTCGAACTGGCGCAGTTCGCTCGTCGTCAGCAGGCCGACATCGACCAGCTCCGCGACCGACCTCACCCGGTTCACATATTTGCCGATCCAGAATAGCGTATGCAGATCGCGCAGGCCGCCCTTGCCTTCCTTCACATTGGGTTCGACGACATAGCGGCTGTCGCCCATGCGCTTGTGCCGCTCGTCCCGTTCCTCCAGCTTTTCGGTGACGAAGGCGCGGGCGTTGCCCTGCATCACTTCGGCGTCGAAGCGCTTGCTGGTTTCTTCGTAGAGCGCGCGATCGCCCCAGACATAGCGCGCCTCCAGAAGCGCGGTGCGGACGGTAAGGTCGGATTTCGCCATGCGCATCGTTTCGTCGATCGATCGGCTGCTATGGCCGACCTTGAGGCCCAGGTCCCACAGCGAATAGAGCATGGATTCGATGACCTGCTCGGTCCAGCCGGTCGGCTTCCATGGCGTGATGAAGCCGATGTCGACGTCGCTGTGCGGCGCCATTTCGCCGCGCCCATAGCCGCCGACGGCGATCAGCGCGATCCGCTCGCCTGTGCTGCGATTGCTTGCCGGATAGAGATGATGCGTCGTCGCATCGTAGAGCAGCCGCAATATCTGGTCGATCAGGAAGGCGAAGGCGGTCACCGTTTCGCGCCCGCGTGTGGGCCGGGCGTCAAGGCGGCGCGCGACTTCCAGCCGCCCCGCGTCGAGCGCAACCTTCAGTTCCCGGACGATGAGGCCGCGCATTTTCATCGAATCGCTTCGATGCTCCAGCGCCAGCGCGTTGATGCTGTCGGAAATCGCGCGTCGGTCGATGATCGCCCGCTGCGATCCCAAAGTCGGGAAGTGCATGACCATGGGCTTATTTAATCCTCGTCCTGGGCTGCTGCCAGTTGTTTCAGGCGATAAAGTTGATCGAGCGCCTCACGCGGCGAAAGCGTGTCGGCATCGATCGAATCGAGGGCGGCGCGGACAGGATCGACCTTTTCCTCCGCCTGCACGGCCACCGCGGCGAATAGGGGCAGGTCGTCGAGCCCGGCGGCTATCCCCCCGGTCTTCGCCTTGCCCGCTTCCAGCCGGGCCAGCACGTCCTTGGCGCGCTTGAGCACTGCCGGGGGAAGACCGGCGAGCCTTGCGACCGCCAGGCCATAGCTGCGGTCGGCGGGGCCTTGCGCCAGTTCGTGCAGCAGGACGAGATCGCCCTTCCACTCGCGCGCCCGCACATGGTGGAGCGACAAAGCGGACAGCGTTTCGGCTAGCCGCGTCAGCTCGTGATAATGGGTGGCGAACAGGCAGCGGCAACGATTGACCTCATGCACCGCTTCCACCACGGCCCAGGCGAGGGCGAGGCCGTCATAGGTCGACGTGCCGCGTCCGACTTCGTCCAGGATGACGAAGCTGCGCTCCGTCGCCTGCGCCAGGATCGCGGCGGTCTCCACCATCTCGACCATGAAGGTCGACCGGCCGCGCGCCAGATTGTCCGACGCGCCGACGCGGCTGAACAGCCGGTCGACCAGCGTCAGGGTGGTGGACTGGGCCGGCACATAGGCGCCCGCCTGCGCCAGGATGACGATCAGCGCATTCTGCCGCAGGAAGGTCGACTTGCCGCCCATATTGGGGCCGGTGACCAGCCAGAGGCGATCGTCGGAGCCAAGGCGGCAGTCATTGGCGACGAAGGGCTGCCCTTCGCGGCGCAGCGCGTCCTCGACAACCGGATGGCGGCCGCCGATGATCTCCAGGCACGGTCCTTCGCCATCGTCGGGCAGGAAATGGGGCCGTTGCCAGCCGCCTTCCGCCGCGCGTTCGGCCAAGGCGGCTGCAACGTCCAGCCGGGCGAGCGCATCGGCGGCATGGGCGATCTCCGCCTTCCGCGCGAGCGCCGCTTCGATCAGGTCCTCCAGATGCGCGGCTTCGGCCACGAGCGCATGGCCCCCCGCCTGCGCGACGCGGCCCGCCTGTTCATGCAGGTCGACCGAGTTGAAGCGAACCACCCCGGCAAGCGTCTGGCGATGGGTGAAGCCGCTGTCCGGTTGCATCAGGGAGTCGGCGGCGCGGGCCGGAACCTCGACATGATAGCCCAGCACGCCATTGTGACGGATTTTGAGCGACGCGATGCCGGTTTGCTCGCGATATTTCGCTTCCAGCGCGGCGATGGCGCGGCGACCGTCGCCCGCCATTCCGCGCAGTTCATCGAGCGCGGGGTCGTAGCCGTCGGCGATATAACCGCCGCTCGCCGTCTCGGTCGGCGGGCTCGGCACTAGCGCGCGGGACAGGGAGTCGACCAACGCGCCATGGCCGTCCAGCGCGGGCAGAAGCTGCATCAGCAGCGGCGGCTGATCGGGCAGGCGGCCCAGCCTCTCGCGCAGCAGGCGCGCCTCGCCGAGTCCATCGCGCAACTGCCCCAGATCGCGCGGGCTGCCCCGGCCCAGGGCAAGCCGTCCCAGCGCCCGCCCGATGTCCGGCAGGGCGCGCAGGGCGGCGCGGAGCTGATCGCGCAGCAGCGGATCGTCGTGGAACAGCTGGACGAGGCCGAGGCGGGCCTCGATCAACCCCTGGTCCATCAGCGGGGCGGACAGATCCTGCGCCAGCAATCGCGCGCCCGCGCCCGTGACCGTGCGATCGACCGCGCCCAGCAGGCTGCCGGCGCGCTGCCCGCTCATCGTCGCGCTGATCTCCAGACTTTCGCGCGTCGCGGCGTCGATGGCGACATGCGCGCCGCTGGTCTTGCGCACCGGTGGCGCAAGGAAGGGGAGAGCGCCCTTCCCGGCATGGTCGAGATAGCCGATCAGCCCGCCCATCGCCGCCAGTTCGGCGCGGCTGAACTGGCCGAATCCATCGAGCGTCGCGACGCCGAACAGCCGTTTCAGCGCGGCTTCGGCGCGATTGCTGGAAAAGGCGGTCCGGTCGAAGGCGTGGGCGTCGGTGAGATCAAGGGCGAAGCCGTCGGGGGCCACGATCTCGCTGGGGCGAAGCCGCGCGAGTTCGGCGGCCAGGTCCGTTATGCGCAGCGTCAGCGTTTCGAAGCGGCCGGTCGAAATGTCGGCGGCGGCGAGGCCGACTTCACCCGCGCCCTCGCCCCCCGTCTGGCACAGCGCGACGAGCATATTGTCGCGGCGCGAATCGAGCAGCGTCTCTTCGGTCAGCGTGCCTGCGGTAACGTAGCGGACGATGGCGCGGGCCACGAGCGCCTTGCCGCCTCGCGCTTTGGCTTGGGCGGGCGTTTCGGTCTGTTCGGCGATGGCGACGCGGTGTCCGCCCTTGATCAGCCGGGCGAGATAGTTTTCCGCGCTGTGGACGGGCACGCCGCACATCGGGATCGGCGCGCCGCCATGTTCGCCCCGGCTGGTGAGGGCGATATCCAGCGTCGCCGCCGCCGCCCTCGCGTCGTCGAAGAACAGTTCGAAAAAGTCGCCCATGCGGTAGAAGAGCAGGCAATCCTGCGCTTCGGCCTTGAGCGCCAGATATTGCGCCATCATTGGCGTCGGCGGGGAGGGGGCGATGTCCGTCGGACTGTGCATGATCGTCCAGCCGATAGCGCCTGATGGGAGAACAGGAAAGAGCGCGAAAAGCCGCTTCTCGCGCTTGCCCACAAGGCTTGCTTGCCGCTAGGGCTTGTTGATTAGTAAAAATGGGGGTGGATGCGCCATGGCCGACAAGTCGAATGTGGAATTTTCCGAGCGCGAGGCGTTGTTTTTCCATTCGACCGGCAGGCCGGGCAAGATCGAGATCATCGCGTCGAAACCGATGGCGACGCAGCGCGACCTGAGCCTCGCTTACTCACCCGGCGTCGCGGTGCCGGTGCGCGCCATCGCGGAGGACCCCGCCACCGCCTATGACTATACCGCCAAGGGCAATCTGGTCGCGGTGATCTCCAACGGCACGGCCATCCTGGGCCTCGGCAATCTGGGCGCGCTGGCGTCCAAGCCGGTGATGGAGGGGAAGGCGGTGCTGTTCAAGCGCTTCGCCGACGTGGATTCCATCGATATCGAACTCAAGACCGAGGATGTCGACAGGTTCATCGATGCGGTCGAGCTGATGGAGCCGACCTTCGGCGGCATCAACCTTGAGGATATCAAGGCCCCTGAATGCTTCATCATCGAACAGACGCTGAAAGAGCGGATGAACATCCCGGTTTTCCACGATGACCAGCACGGCACCGCGATCATCGCGGCGGCGGGCGTCATCAATGCGGCCATGCTGACGGGCCGCGCTCTTAAGGACATGAAGGTCGTCGTGAACGGCGCGGGGGCGGCGTCGATTTCCTGCACCGAGTTGATCAAGGCGATCGGCGTGCAGAATGACAATGTCATCATGTGCGATTCCAAGGGCGTGATCTATCAGGGCCGCACCGAGGGCATGAACCAGTGGAAGTCGGCGCATGCGGTGAAGACCGACGCGCGCACGCTGACCGAGGCGATGAGGGGAGCCGACGTGTTCCTGGGCCTGTCGGTCGCCGGAGCCGTGTCGCAGGAGATGGTGAAGTCGATGGGCGACAAGCCGATCATCTTCGCCATGGCCAATCCCGATCCGGAAATCCTGCCGCCCGACGTGCTGGAGGTGCGCCCCGACGCGATCGTCGCCACTGGCCGGTCGGATTATCCCAATCAGGTCAATAATGTACTGGGCTTCCCCTTCATCTTTCGCGGCGCGCTGGACGTGCGGGCGACCGGCATCAACGAGCCGATGAAGGTCGCCGCCGCCCACGCCATCGCCGAACTGGCGCGCGAGCAGGTGCCCGAGGAAGTCGCCAAGGCCTATGGCCGGTCGCACAGCTTCGGCCCGGACTATATCATCCCCGCGCCGTTTGACCCGCGTCTGATGGAAGTGGTGCCCGCCGCCGTCGCTCAGGCGGCGATGGAAACCGGCGTCGCGCAAAAGCCGATCGCGGACATGGCCGCCTATCGTCAGGCGCTCAAAGGCCGGCTCAACCCCACCACCTCGGTGCTCACCAGCGCCTATGAAGTGGCCAAGGCCAATCCCAAGCGCGTCGTCTTCGCCGAGGCGGAGGAGGAAGTCGTGCTGCGCGCGGCGATCCAGTTCCGCGACCTGGGCTATGGCGTCCCGGTGCTGGTGGGCCGCCAGGACGTCTATGACAAGCTCAGGGCGCTGGGCGTGCGCGATCCGGAAAGCTTCGAGCTGCACAACAGCGTCAATTCGCCGCTGGTGCCCGAAATGGTGGAAACGCTTTACAAGCGGCTCCAGCGGCGCGGCCATCTGCGTCGCGACTGCGAGCGCATGGTCAACCGCGACCGCAACATCTTCGGCGCGCTGCTGGTCACCATGGGCAAGGCCGATGCGATGATCACCGGCGTGACCCGCCCCTTCGCCCAGACGCTGCGCGAGGTGAAGCGGGTGATGGACCCGGCTGTGGGCCGCACGCCTTTCGGCATCCATATCATAGTGTCGAAGGACAAGACCGTGTTCCTCGCCGATACGACGGTCAATGAACGTCCGTCGGCGAGCGAACTGGCGGACATCGCCGAGGGCACCGTCGCGGTGGCGCGGCGCATGGGCCACGACCCGCGCGTCGCCTTCCTGTCCTATTCCAATTTCGGCAACCCGCCGGGCGACCATCTGGAAAATGTCCGCGGCGCCATCAAAGTGCTCGACGAGCGTGATGTCGACTTCGAATATGAAGGCGAAATGACCGCCGACGCCGCGCTCAACCCGACGGTGATGAAAAATTATCCGTTCAGTCGCCTGTCGGGCCCGGCCAATGTGCTGGTGATGCCGGGCCTCCAGTCCGCCAATATCTCGGCCAAGCTGCTGCGCGAACTGGGCGGCACGACCATGATCGGGCCGATGCTGGTGGGCATGGACAAGTCGGTGCAGATCGCGACCATGGCGTCCAATGCGTCGGAACTGCTGACGCTGGCGGTGCTGGCTTCGGCGGGCATTGCGCTCTGACCGGGCGCGACGCGGGGTAGATCAGTCCTGACGCCAGAGCGCGATCTCGTCCGGCCTGTCGATATCGAGGCCAAGGCCGGGCCGGTCGATGCAAAGGAAGGGCAGGTCGAGCCGGGCCGCCTCCGCGCGGTGGGCGGCGAAGCTGCCTTCGCCATAATGGAAGCGGAACCCGGAGGCGCGGGGCAGGGGGAGCGACAGGGCGTTGGTTCCTAGTCCTGCGCAGTCCGGGGCGCCCGCCATGGCTTCAGCCGGAATTTCGAGCAGCGCCGCCACATCCTGCGCGCTCACCGTCGGCAGATCGGCGGACAGCAGGAGGAGCCGGTCGACGCCCGCGCGGATGGCGGCGTCTCGCGCGCTGGTCAGAGCCGGATTCAACCCCCCGCCGGGGTCGCGGAGCAGGGGCGTGTCCTCCGCCAGCCCGTGCCGCGACGGGCCCAGCAGCAGAACCTGATCCCGCCCAATGACGGCGCGGGCCGCCTCAACGGTTCGCCCCAGCATGGTGGCGACAAGCGCCTGGCGCTCGGTATCGCCCAAGGCCGGCATCAGCCGCGTCTTGCACGCTTCGGGCGCCTTGATCGGAATGACGATCCAGCAGGACATCATCGCCCGAGCCGGTCCGCCAGCGCCAATGCGGCGCGCGCAACCCGTTCGCGATCCTCCAGCGTCTTCATGAGGGTATCGGTCACGTCATGCGCGACAGGCAGGTCGCTCGCGTCGTCGCGCCCGTCGACCAGAAGCCCGTCGATGATCCCTTCATAATGGGCGGCGATGCTGTGGTTGGCGACGGTCAGGCCGAGTTCGCCCATCAGCTTCGCGGTCGGCCCTTTGACCGCCTGCCCGCCGACGATCGGCGATACCGCCACCACCGGAGCCTTCGCCGAGCGTAGCGCTTCGCGGATGCCGGGCACCGCGAGAATGGGATCGACGCTGAGCCAGGGATTGGACGGCGCGATCAGGATGGCGCGCGTGTCGGTGCTGGCGATCGCCTCGATCACGCCGGGCGCGGGGGAGGTGCTGTCCGCGCCCTCGAAGCGGATGGCGCGCACGGCCGGCGCGCAACGGCGCTCGACGAAGTAACGCTGGAACGGCAGGTCGCCTTCGTCGGTCGCCAGATGGGTGTGGACCGCATCGTCGCTCATCGGCAGGATGGTGAGGTCGATGCCCCAGGCGGCGGCGAACTGCGCAGTGACGGCGCTGGGCGTATGGCCGCTGGACAGAAGGTGCGATCGCAGCACATGAAGCGCCAGATCGCCATCGCCCAGCAGGAACCAGTCCTCGCCGCCCAACGACTTGAGCGCGTCCATGAAGCTCCAGCTTTCGCCTTCGCGCCCCCATCCCTGCGCCGCGTTCGCCTTGCCCGAAAGCGTGTAGAGCAGCGTGTCGATATCGGGGGAGATAGCGAGTCCCAGATGGCGGAAATCGTCGCCCGTGTTGACGATCGCGGTGATCTCGCGCGGAGGGCAAACGCGCATCAGCCCGAGCACGAGCTTCGCGCCGCCGACGCCGCCGGTCAGAACGACGATGCGGCTCATTGGAACAGATCCTCCTCCAGCGGGCGGACCAGCGCGCCTGCGGGCGCTTCGCCGATAGGCAAGGGCATGCCGCGTATCAGCGCGGCGGGCACGCTTTCCGCGCCTTCGCCGGTGGCGAGCGTGGCGGCGGTGGCGATCTGGTCCGCCAGCGCGATCTGGGTCACTTCCAGCCGTCGGCCGTCGCGGTCCATCTCGCCCCGGCGGTCGACCAGAGCCGGCAGCCCGGCCGCGCCGATCGCCACGCCGACGACGCCATAGCGCCACGGCCGCCCGAAGCTGTCGGAAATCACGACAGCCAGTTCGCCGCCCAGCGCGGTGCGAATGCGCGCTGCCGAAGCGTCGGGATCGACCGGTAGCAACAGCGCGCGCTCGGCCCCGCCGGGACCGATGTTCGACCGGTCGATGCCGCTATTGGCCATGACATGGCCCAGCAGGTGGCGCGTGATCAGCGCATTGGGCGCGGCGCGCACCACCGCACTGCTTTCGCGCAGCACCAGTTCGACCAGATGGGGGTCCTTGCACACCCTGTCGGCGAGTAACTGCGCTTCTGCGCTGGGTTCTATCGTCTCGAGGTCGATCATGCGCCCCTCCGCCTTCGAAACGATCTTTTGCGTGACGACCAATATGTCGCTGGGGACGGGCGGCCACAGGCCCGCTGCGACAAGGGCGTCGCGCAGCAATGCGGGCAGGTCGTGATCCGGCCGCACTTCGGGAAGGCCGGTGAGGGGGTGAATCGAAATCATGACCGCGATGTAGCGCCTCGCGCCAGCAGTGGGTAGCTGGCGTTTGCAGGCGGTTTTTCTTGCCACGTCCATGGCAAGTGGAGAAAAGAAAGGAATGCGAACATATATGACAGCGCGAAAGAAAAACCCGATGCAGCCAATCAGCAGGGCGGGGCGCGCATGACCCAGATATCCGCGTTCGATAGTGCGACCTTTCGCCGCGTGCTCGGCCATTACCCCACCGGCGTCTGCGTGGTGACGGCTGTCGATCGGGACGAGGGGCCGATCGGTATGGTAGTGGGGTCCTTCACCTCCGTCTCGCTCGATCCGCCTCTGGTCGCGTTCTTCCCGGCCAAGACATCGAACAGCTGGCCCCGTATCGAAAGCGCCGGAAAATTCTGCGTCAACATATTGGCCAGCGACCAGCAACTGCTGTGCAGTCGGTTCGCGGCGCGGGGACCCGATAAATTCGCCGGCGTGTCGCACCGCGTGTCCGACAGTGGATCCCCGATTCTGGACGGGGTGGTGGCCTGGATCGACTGCACGCTGGAAGCGGTGCACGAAGCGGGCGATCATTATATCGTGCTGGGCCGCGTCGCCTCCCTTGAAGTGGAAAGTCCCGGCAAGCCGCTGCTCTTCTTCCAGGGAATATATGGCGAGTTCGCGCATCTGACTTAGGACTTCGCGGGGGCGTTACTGGTCTTTAACGGCCATCGGTTAAGGGTGGGCGACCATGACCGCCCTGCTCATCACCGTCGATACCGAACTGTCCGCCTTGCTGCACGAGCGGGGCGTCAGCCTGGACGACAATCTCAGCCGTTCCATCTGGGCGCGAGCGGGTGGGCGGGATTATGGCGTCGTCTGGCAGATGGACCAGCTCGACCGCCATGGATTGAAGGGCGTTTTCTTCCTCGATCCCATGCCCGCGCTGGTTCACGGCCCGGAATTTCTGAAGCCCATCATCGCCGCGATCATGGAGCGCGGTCATGAGGTGCAGCTTCACATCCATACCGAATGGTTGGCCTTTGCAGCCCGCTCCCCCGTGGACGGCCGACTGGGTCGCAGCATTGGCGATTTCTCGCTCAGCGACCAGATCATCCTGTTGCAGACGGCCCGGCAGCTGCTGGAAGGGGCCGGTGCGCCGCCGGTCACCGCCTTTCGCGCGGGCAATTTCGGCGCGAACGACGATACGCTGCGGGCGCTCGCGCGGATCGGCATCGCCTGGGACAGCAGCGTGAACCCCGCCTACCACCGATATGGTTGTCGCATCACCGGCGCGCGCGACCAGGTGGGAGCCGCGCTCAGGCTGGGCGTGTCGGAACTGCCGGTGTCGGGCATCGTCGATCGGCCCGGCGGCTTCCGCCCCGCGCAAATCTGCGCCATGTCCGCCGGGGAGATGCGCGCTGGGTTGCGCCATGCGGTGAAGGAAGGACATGGCGCCTTCGTCGTGGTCACCCACAGCTTCGAAATGCTCTCACGCGACAGGCGGCGTCCAAACCATGCCGTGATGCGGCGCTTTACGGCGCTGTGCCGCGAGGCGGCGGGACTGGGTGGGGCGACGAGCGCCCTGTTCCGGGATCTGCCCCCGGACCTTGCCCTTCGGCCTGCGGGGTCGCTGACGCGCGTGCCGCCGAGCCGCATGCGCACGGCCGCGCGCATGGCGCAGCAGGTCTGGGCCGGCTGGCGCTACGAACGACGACTGGTTCCGGCTTAAGGCCGATCCCCACGAAGCCACAGCGCACCCCGGCTGCTTGACAGTGAGCGGTTCCGCCTCGCTGCTGAAGTCCATAAGGCGGAGCGGGCGGTCGCCGAATTCCGGCGCAACAGTCAGATGCTGACGGGCGGCGGGGATTTAATCAGAAAGGTGGCGGAGACGGAGGGATTCGAACCCTCGGTGCCGAATTCTCAGCACGACGGTTTAGCAAACCGTTGGTTTCAGCCACTCACCCACGTCTCCAAACATGGCCTGAACGCCCGCTTGGGGCGGGACAGCGGCTAGGCGAGTTGGGCTATAGCGGCGGCTTTCGC
>DASVOF010000120.1:0-4854 GCA_036383495.1 Sphingobium sp.
AGACGAAGCGGAAGCCGACAAAGGCCGCGACGGCAAGGCCAACCAGCAATATGCCAAGACCAAGCCGCCGCATTTTCCTGGCCTCAGACCGCCTTCATTATCAGCGAGGCGTTGGTGCCCCCAAAGCCGAAGCTGTTGTTCAGCACCGCGCGCACCTTGCGCTCCTTGGCGACGTGCGGGACCAAATCCACGCCCTTGCAGCTCTCGCTCGGTTCGTCGAGGTTCAGCGTCGGCGGCACGATCTGGTCGCGCATCGCCAGGATACGGAAAATACTCTCCACCGCGCCAGCGCCGCCCAGCAAGTGGCCGATCGCCGATTTGGTGCTGCTCATCGACATGGTGCTCAGGTGATCGCCGAACAGCCGCTTGACCGCGCCCAGCTCCAACTCGTCGCCCAGCGGCGTTGAGGTGCCGTGCGCGTTCACATAGTCGATATCAGCGAGGCTGAGGCCCGATTTCCTGAGCGCCATCTCCATCGAGCGATAGCCGCCATTGCCCTCCGGATGCGGCGCGGTGACGTGATAGGCGTCGCCCGACAGGCCGTAGCCGATCACCTCGGCATAGATTTTCGCGCCGCGCTTCTTGGCATGCTCATATTCCTCCAGCACGACCACGCCCGCGCCTTCACCCATGACGAAGCCGTCGCGGTTGACGTCATAGGGCCGCGAAGCCTTTTCCGGCGTGTCGTTGAACGCCGTCGACAGCGCGCGGGCCTGCGCAAAACCGGCGATGCCGATCGGGCAGATCGCGCTTTCCGCGCCGCCCGCCAGCATCACGTCGGCATCGTCCATCGCGATCATGCGCGCGGCGTCGCCGATCGAGTGCGCGCCCGTCGAACAGGCCGTCACAACCGCATGGTTAGGACCCATCAGGCCATATTTGATCGAAACCTGACCCGAAATCAGGTTGATGAGGCGACCGTGAACGAAGTGCGGCGAAACGCGGCTCGGCCCCTTGTTCGCCAGCACCAGCGATTCGCTCTCGATGCCCGGCAGGCCGCCGATGCCCGAACCGATCGAGCAACCGGCGCGCAGCCGCTCTTCCTCGCTCATATTGTCGAGGCCCGCGTCGCGCAGCGCCTGGCTGGCGGCGGAAATGCCGTAGACGATGAACGGATCGACCTGACGCTGGATCTTGTGGTCGACGTCCAGTGAGGCGTCATAACCATATTCATGATCCGCCGGCTTCACCTCACAGGCGATGCGGCACTTATATTCGCTGGCGTCGAACCGGGCGATCGTCGCCGCGCCGGACTTCGACGCGATGATGTTCTTCCACGTGGTTTCGACATCCCCGCCCAGCGGGCTCACCATGCCAAGGCCGGTTACGACGACGCGACGCATATATTTGCTCCGAGATTCTTCATTGGCTCGGGTCGTCCTTTAACCGCTCCTGCGGCAATTGTGAACGACAAGCCAGATATGAAAAGGCTCCCCAAAACCCGGTTCACCCGGACAGGAGGAGCCATTCCTTTTGACACGCACGGGGCCAACCCAACCGGGCGGGCCACGAAACGCTCTTACTGCTTGCTGTCGATATAGTCGATCGCGTCCTTGACGGTGGCGATCTTCTCGGCCGCATCATCAGGAATTTCGACGCCGAACTCTTCCTCGAACGCCATCACCAGCTCGACGATGTCCAGGCTGTCAGCGCCCAGATCGTCGATGAAGCTCGCGTCCTCGGTGACTTTCTCGGCTTCAACGCCCAGATGCTCTACGACGATTTTCTTAACGCGATCCGCGGTCTCACTCATGAGTGGTCCTTTTTACTGGGTATCGTTGGTGGTATGAACAAACGTTAAGGCATGCCCTAGAGGCAAGCCGAAAGAGAGGCAAGAGGCAAGAGAGGGTCGAAAAGCATCATTCCCACGCCCTTTACTCCCGACTCCGCGCCCTTCGATGGCACAAGGCGGCGGCGTTGCAAAGTGTGCGCCGCCGCCCAGCCGCCCTCAGATCATCGCCATGCCGCCATTCACATGCAGCGTCTGGCCGGTGACATAGCCCGCCTCGCGGCTCGCCAGATAGACGACCGCAGAGCCGATATCATCGCCATCGCCCAGGTCTCCGGCGGGAATTTTCTGAAGGATCGCGCCCTTCTGCGCATCGTTCAGCGCATCGGTCATCGCCGAACGGATAAAGCCCGGCGCGACGCAGTTCACCGTGATGCCCCGGCTCGCCAATTCCTGGCCCAGCGATTTCGACATGCCGATGATGCCCGCCTTCGACGCGGCGTAATTGGCCTGTCCGGGATTGCCGGTGACGCCTACGACCGACGTAATGGAGATGATGCGGCCGAAGCGCGCCTTCATCATCGGCTTGGCCGCCGCGCGCACGAGGCGGAACGCCGCCTCCAGATTGACCGAAATGACGCCCGCCCACTCCTCATCCTTCATGCGCAGGATCAGGTTGTCGCGGGTAATCCCGGCATTGTTGACGAGGATGTCGATCTTGCCCCCCAGCGCCTCGACAGCCTGCGGCACCAGCGCGTCGACGGCGGCGGGATCGGACAGGTTGCAGACCAGAATCTTGTGGTCGCCCCCCAGTTCCGCCGCGAACGCCTTCAGCTTGTCCTCATTGCTGCCCGACAACGCGAGCGTCGCCCCCTGCGCCGCCAAAGCCTTCGCGATCGCGGACCCGATGCCCCCCGAAGCGCCCGTCACCAGCGCGGTCATGCCCGTCAGATCAAACATGTCAGTCTCCCTTGAAATGGGGTGTGCGCCTTTCGATGAAGGCGTTGATGGCTTCGTCATTGTCGGACGTGGCGTGGGCGAGCGCCTGCATCGCCGCCGACATGTCGAGGATATTGGGCAGGTCCGCCGTCTGGCCCAAGCGCAGCAGCCGCTTGGTCATGCGCGTGGCGTGCGGAGGATTGGCGGCGATCTTGTCCGCGATCCGCCGCGCCGCCGCCATCAGCTGCTCATCGGGCACGACCTCGCTGACCAGCCCGATCCGCAGCGCCTCGGCGGCGTCGATCGTCTCTCCCGTCAGCGCCAGTTCGGTGGCCTTCGAAAAACCCACGATGCGCGGCAGCAGCCAGGCGCCGCCGTCGCCGGGGGTGATGCCCAGCTTCACGAAGCTCTCGGCGAAACGCGCCGATTGCGCCGCGACCCGGACGTCGCACATCAGCGCCAGGTCGCATCCCGCGCCGATAGCAGGCCCGTTCACCGCCGCGATCACCGGCAGTTCCAGCGCATGGAACATCAGCGGCAGCCGCTGGATTCCCACGCGATAGTTGCGCCGCGTCTGCGCCGGCAAGCTGGCGCGCAGGCTCCCCACGTCCGGCTCCATCGTCTTGAGGTCGCCGCCCGAGGAAAAGGCGCTGCCCGCCCCGGTCAGGATGGCGACGCGGATCGACAGGTCCTTGTCCGCCTCCTCGAACGTCTCACAGATCGCATCGACGACGACATTGTCCGATATCGGATTGCGCTTGTCCGGCAGGTTGAGCGTGACGGTCAGGATCGCGCCGTCACGGTTCGTCAGGACGGGCGGCGCGGCGCTCACATCGCCCCCAGGGCGGCCTCGATATCGTCCATCGTGACGATGCTGCGCACCGTCGCGTCGGGCGCGACGCGCTTGACCATCGGCCCCAGCACCTTGCCGCCCAGTTCGACAAATTCGGTGACGCCCGCGTCCCACATCGCCGCGACGGATTCGCGCCAGCGCACCCGGCCCGTCACCTGCTCGACCAGCCGCAGCCGGATCTCCGCCGGATCGGCGATCGCGCTGGCCAGCACATTGGCGTAGACCGGCAGCAGCGGCGTGTTGATCGCCGCCTTGCCCAACGCCTCGTCCATCGCCTCGGCGGCGGGCTGCATCAGCGGGCAGTGGAAGGGCGCGGACACCGGTAGCAGCACGCCGCGCTTGATGCCATGATCCTTCACCAGCGCCACCGCCCGTTCGATCGCGCCGCGATGGCCGGAAATCACGACCTGCGTCGGATCATTGTCATTGGCGACGGTGCACACTTCCCCTTGCGCGGCGGCATCGGCCAGGGCTTGCGCCTTCTCGATATCCGCGCCCAGCAGCGCCGCCATCGCCCCCTCGCCCACCGGCACGGCCGCCTGCATCGCCCGCCCGCGCAGCTTCAGCAGCCGCGACGTCGTGCCGATGTCGAAAGCCTCGACCGCACACAGCGCGCTATATTCGCCCAGGCTGTGTCCGGCGACGAAATCGCCCTTCTCGGCCAGCGAAAAACCGCCTTCCTTCTGCATGACCCGCAGGGTCGCGAGGGCATTGGCCATGATCGCGGGCTGCGCATTTTCGGTCAGGGTCAGGTCGCTTTCCGGTCCTTCCACCATGATGCGGAACAAATGCTGCGACAGGGCGTCATCAACCTCCTGAAACAATTGCTTCGCGGCGGGGCTGGCGTCGGCCAGCGCCTTGCCCATGCCAACCGACTGGCTGCCCTGTCCCGGAAAAAGAAATGCCCTCATCATCCACCCTCTGATTTGCGCGGCCAGGAAGTCCCTGCTTGATAGTGCGCCCCTTTAACGACGACAGGGTGCAAGGAAAAGGTCCCATCGACGCGCTGCGGCGCGACTGATTACACTTCGCGACACATTGGGCGGCATCCGGCACATTCCTGCGACAGCGCCCCGCTAATCCCTTGTCCAGGGCGTCATCCCGACGCTCTGAACAGGGGGACAAGCCTTATGAAGACAATCATCGCCAGCGCCGCCGCCAGCGCGCTGCTGTTCGGCCTCAGCCTGGCTTCCTTCGCCCCGCGGCCCGTGACGCCTTCGCCGGTGCTGGAGGGGAAGGGTCAGCCCATCCTTCTGAAGCGCATGGTCGTCACCGCGACTCCGCTCAACTGAGCCCGGTCAGATAATAGACCGCTATCACGATAAAGACCGTG
>DASVOF010000121.1:0-7394 GCA_036383495.1 Sphingobium sp.
GCGCCTTTCGTTAGGCGCTTGTCATAATTCAGGATTTTGACTTGCACGAGACGATTACGGCCGAGCCAGCGCGCCGATCCGATGCGATCTCCATAGCGCGTGTCATCTGCATATTGGGGGTGGTCTACGTCCACGCCTGGACCGGCCTTAACGGCCATGACCTGGAAGTCGTGCGGGGCACGCCGCAGGAAAGCCTGCGCTGGTTGCTGATGGAGATTTTCGGGCGTAGCGCCGTGCCGCTGCTCGGGCTCATCTCCGGCTGGCTCGTTGCGGGGTCGTCGCGCACCCGTAATTGGCTTCCCCATGTCGTGCGAAAGGCGCGGACGATCCTGTTGCCGATGGTCGTGTGGAACGGTCTGGCCATCCTGTTCGTGTCGGGCGCGGCCTGGCTGCTTGGTCTGTCCGCGCCGGTGCCCGTGTCGCTGGGCTGGCTGTTCCAGGAATTGTTCATCGTCAGCCGCAACCCCGACATCAACGTCCAGATGCCTTTCCTGCGCGACCTTTTCCTGTGCATGGTCGCGGCGCCGCTGCTGGTGCGCCTGCCCGGCTGGATGCTGGCGATGGTCGTGGCGGGGGCCGCGTTCGCCCAGCTGATGGGGTGGGGGCCGCCGGTCCTGATGCGGCCGTCGATCCTGTTCTTCTTCACGATCGGCATGATCGCCCGACGGGGCGGCGTTGCCGATCGCCTTGCCGTGCTGCCCTGGACGACCGCCGCCATGCCTTTCCTGCTGCTGATGACGGTGCAGCTCTATTTCTCGCTTTCCGCCGGGCAGGGGGCCAGCCTCGCCGTGGGCCTGCTCGACCTTGCGGTGCGCGTGGCGGCGGCGATCTGTTTCTGGCGCCTCTCCTGGGCGTTGGCGGGCGGTCCGGCGCGCGGCCTCTTGCTGCGGATAGAACCTTTCGCCTTCTTCCTCTTCTGCTCTCACCTCATCCTGATCTGGCTGGGCGGGCCGGTGCTGGGCGCGCTGTTTGGAAAGCTCGGTTCGCCGCTCTATCCCGCCTATCTGCTGGCGCAACCGCTGCTGGTGCTGATCGCTGTGCTGCTGCTGGGCTCGATTCTGAGCCGCGCATGGCCGGGCATGGCGAAGTTGCTGAGCGGCGGGCGGCTGAAGGCGGTGTAGGACGGAGCCGTCACCCGATCGCCTTCGCCGCCGCCATCGCTATCTCCAGACTGCGCTTGCGGACCTCGAAATCATATATCTGTCCGCCGATCATCAGCTCATCGACGCCGGTCCGCTCGATGAAGGCCGCCATGTCGCGCTCGACATCCTGCTGCGTCCCGATGCTCGTCGCATGCAGCACATCGTCCAGCATGGCCCGCGCTCCGGGCGGCAGGCTTTCATAATAGCCGGGCACGGGCGGTTGGAGCTTGCCCGGCTGGCCGGTGCGCAGTCGGACAAAGCCCTGCTGCATCGATGTCGCGATCAGCCTGGCCTCTTCCTGCGAGTCTGCCGCGAAGACATTGTAGCCCGCCATGACATAGGGCTTTCCCAGCCTTGCCGACGGACGGAAGTCGCGTCGATAGATGGCGATCGCCTCGTCCAGCGCGGCCGGTGCGAAGTGGGAGGCGAAGGCGTAGGGCAGGCCGAGCGCGGCGGCCAGCTGCGCGCCGTAGAGGCTGGAGCCCAGGATCCACATCTCCACCTCCGCGCCCGCGCCCGGCGTCGCCTGGAATCCGAGGCGCTCGTCCCCAGCGAAATAGGCTTGCAGCTCCAGCACGTCGCGGGGAAATTCGTCCGGCCCGCCCGCCAGCGAACGCCGCATCGCCTGGGCCACCCGCTGGTCGGAACCCGGCGCTCGGCCCAGGCCCAGGTCGATCCGGCCCGGGAACAGCGCCGCCAGCGTCCCGAACTGTTCGGCGATCGCCAGCGGCGCGTGGTTGGGCAGCATGATGCCGCCCGCGCCGATCCTGATGCTGGACGTCGTTTGCCCGATATGCGCCAGCACCACGGACGTCGCCGCCGATGCGATCCCCGGCATGCCATGATGTTCGGCGACCCAGTAGCGGTGAAATCCCAGCATTTCGGCATGGGCGGCGAAGGCGGCGGCGTGGGCGAGGGCGGCGCGCACGTCGCTCCCCTCCACCACGGGGACCAGGTCCAGAACGGAAAAACGGATCATCGCCCGCATATGGGGGCATGATCCGTTTCAATTCAATACTTGATATCGGAAATGGCTCAGACCGAGCGGCCAAACCCCTGCGGCGCCACATCGGCCCGCCGCCCAAAACCTCCCGGTCGCCGCGCCACCAGTGGATTGGCGTCCCGGTCCAGCAGCGCCATCGTCTCCGTGAAGCAAGGCCGAAGCCCCACCACGACTTCGATCAGCTCGTCAGGCCCTTCACGGGTTTCGATACACCGGCGCGCGACCATCTCGATCCGCTCGGCCATGGCGCTCAGGCGCAATGCGCCGAACTGCGCCGATTCGCCTTTCAGCGTATGCGCCGGCGTCACCAGCGCCACGGCGCTGCCCTCGCGGATGGCCTGCTCGATCGCGCTGATCGATTTGCCGCCATCTTCGCGGAAATAGCCCAGGATACGGAGGAAGGCGGTCCCCAGTTCCGCTTTTGTCTTCGCAAACTCGGACCAGTTTACCAGTTCGGCATCTTGATAGGGCACCCTGTCACTCCCTGCTGTGCCCGGACAGGATAAGAGCACCACGTAAACAGCAGGTTAAGCCGTAGGGGAAAGCTGTCGTCAGCCCCCGCTGGCGAGAGTGAATCGATGCTCGGCGGTCACGATGAACCGCCACCCCTGCTGCTCGGCCAAAGCGGCCAGTTCGCGGGAGGCGATCGGATCGTCGGCGTCGATCGTGACGCATTGCGCGCTCCGCATGGCCCGCGCGGCGCGCAAGGCGGGCCATGGGCACTTCATGCCGCGCGCGTCGATATGGATCGGCTCATTTGGTGGCATAGGGGTTTTTGGCGCTGCGCAGCGTCAGGCGCACGGGAACCGCGCCAAAGCCCAGTTCCTTGCGAATGCCATTCACCAGATAGCGGCGATAGCTTTCGGGCAACTCGTCGAGCCGGGTCCCGAACAGCACGAACGTCGGCGGGCGGGTCTTGTTCTGGGTGATGTAGCGCAGCTTGATCCGCTTGCCGCCGGGGGCGGGGGGCGGGTTGGCTTCCAGCGCGCGCTCGAACCAGCGGTTGAGGATGCCGGTGGAAACGCGCTGCGACCAGGCGGTGCGGGTTTCGAAGGCGACCCGGATCAGGTCGTCCAGCCCTTTGCCCGTCGCGCCGGATACGGTCATGATCGGCACGCCGCGCACCTGCGCCAGACCGTCGGACAGCGCCTGCTTAATCCCCTGATAGAGCGCGGATCCATGCTCCACCGTGTCCCATTTGTTGAGCGCGACGACTAGCGCGCGCCCTTCCTCCAGAACCTTGTCGGCGATGCGCAGGTCCTGCGCCTCCAGCCCGCGCGTCGCGTCGAGCAGCAGAACCACGACCTCGGCGAAGTTGACGGCGTTGAGCCCGTCCGACACGGCGAGCTTTTCCAGCTTGTCCTGCACCTTGGCGCGCTTGCGCATGCCGGCGGTGTCGATAAGCCGGACCGCGCGCTCCTGGCCCTCGCCGTGCGGATCGGTCCATTGCCAATCCACGGCGATACTGTCGCGGGTGATCCCCGCTTCCGGGCCGGTCAGCAGCCGATTCTCGCCGAGCAGCCGGTTGATGAGGGTCGACTTGCCCGCATTGGGCCTGCCCACGATGGCGAGCTTGAGCGGCGCGGATTCGATATCGACTTCCTCGGGCTCGGCCTCCTCTTCCTCCTCCTCGCGGTCGATATAGGGGAGTAGTCCCTGGAACAGGTCGGCCATGCCCTGGCCATGTTCGGCGGAAAAGGGGATCGGCTCGCCCAGGCCCAGGCTGAACGCCTCCATCACGCCATCGTCGCCGGCCTTGCCCTCCGCCTTGTTGGCGACCACCACGACCGGTAGGTCGCCCTCGCGCAACCAGCGGGCGATTTCCTCGTCCAGCGGGGTGACGCCGACGCGGGAATCGATCAGGAACAGCGCGACGTCGGCGCTTTCCACCGCCGCCTGCGTCTGCATCCGCATCCGGCCGGGCAGGGTCTGAGGGTCCTCGTCCTCATAGCCGGCGGTGTCGATGATGGTGAAATCGACGCCCAGCAGGTTCGCCTGCCCCTCGCGCCGATCGCGCGTGACGCCGGGCTGGTCGTCGACCAGCGCCAGCCTTTTGCCGACCAGGCGATTGAAGAGGGTGGACTTGCCCACATTGGGCCGCCCGACAATGGCAACTGTGGGCAGCATTGGTGGCCCGTTCCTTAAAAATATGGTGCTCCTGCGCAGGTAGAAGCCCAGTCCAAGCAGCGGAACTGGGCTCCTGCCTGCGCAGGAGCACGTTTACCTACCATCATACCCGGGTTTAACGAAGCGCCGTCAGGCGGCCGTCGTCAGCCAGGATGTAGAGCGTGTTGTTCGCAACGATGGGCGAGAGCGACATGGAGCGATCCATGTCGGCCGTGGCCTGAACCTGGCCCGTCGTCGGATCGACATAGTTGAGATCGCCGTGCGTTGATACAAGGATCAGGCGCCCGCCCGCCAGAACCGGACCGGTCCAGCGGATGGCGTTGGCTTTCTTCTTTTCCTTTTCCCAGCGGCGCAGCTGGCTGATCCAGCGGATCTTGCCCGTGGCGCGGGCGACGCAAAGCAGCTTGGCGTCGCTCGTCACGACGAACACCCATTCGCCCGCCACCCATGGGGTGGAGATGCCCGCGACGTTGATCTCCCAAAGCCGCTGGCCGCTCACCAGTTCATAGGAGGCCATGCGGCCGCCCTGGCCGATGGCGAACACGCGGCCGCGGTCGATCACCGGATTGGCGTCGATGTCGGTCAGGCTGGCGACCGCCGTCGAGATGCTGGTGCGCGAAAGGGCGTCGCCCCACAGGGTTCGGCCATTTTCATAGCGATAGGCGGTGAGTTCGCCCGAGCTGTAGCCTGCGATCACCGTGCCCTGCGCAGCGGCGGGAGCCGCGACCCCGAACACGCCTGTCACCTGCAACGTGCCGCTGTCGCTCCATTGCACTTCGCCGTCGCTCTGGTTGAGGGCGAACATCTGATTGTCCTGGCCCATCACATAGATATGGCCGTTAGCCAGCGTCGGGGCGCCGCGCAACGGTCCGCCGGGGCGCTTCTTCCACAGGATGGAGCCGTCGCTGGCGTTGAGCGCCGCGACATCGCCCACGCCGGTGCTGGCGTAGAGTTTGTCGTCGACGATGCTGACGCCGCCGCCGAATACGGCGCGGCCGCTGCCTTCCGACGGCAGCGTGGTCTGCCACAGCTTCGCGCCGCTTGTTGCGTCGAACGCGATGACGTGGGCGCCCGCGTCGATGACATAGAGCTTGCCATTGGCCACGACCGGCGAGGAGGCGAGGCGCGCGCGCGGCGTGCTGCCCTCGATCGAGGCGGTCCAGGCGGTGGCGGGCGAAGCGCTCAGCGCCAGATTGCCCATCGCCTTGGACGGGCCGCCGCCGGGCTGGGACCATTGGTCGTTGGCGGCGGGTTCCGGCAGCGACACGGGCACGTCGGCCAGGGTCGGATCGATTTCAACACCCTGTTCATTGGTCAGGATCGACACGCGATTGCCCACCACGGGGGTCTTCGGGCCGCCCTTCTTGCCGCCCAAAACGCCACAGCCCGCGAGCAGCGCGACCATAGCGGCGACAGTCACGGCGCGGCGTGCGCCCGCAAATTTCGTCATCCTGTGCTTCCCCATGCGCTCTCTATCATCCCTGTCCCGGCTCGGTCGGCGTTTCAATCGCATCCACCCCCAATAGACCAGCCATCTGTCGCGCGCGTGAACGGATGGACTGAGGCACGCTTTGATCCTTGGCCATCGCCGCGAACAGTGGTCCGGCCAGATCTGGCTTGCGCATCTTCATATAGGCGATCGCAACCAGTTCGCCCGCGCTGCCGAACCAGGGCGCGCCTTCGACCGCCAGCGGCTTCAGCCGGTCGACGACCTGCTGCGGCTGCAACGTCTCGAACTCCAGCGAGGTTTGGCGAATGAGCGCCAGGTCGCGATAGGGCTGGTCCAGCGCGCTGTCGGCGGCCATCGCCTTATAGGCGGCGATAGCGCTCTTGCTGTCGCCCTTGCGGGACGCGTCGCCCGCCTTGATCAGCAGCGCGCCAGCGCGGAAACCGGGTTGATCGGCCTGGGTGAGCGCGTCCAGCTGTTTCGCGTCGGGCGTTCCGCCGCCGACGGCCGCCGCAATCACCTTGTCCATGTCTTCCGATACGGCTTCGGCCTGGGTCTTGCTGTAATGCTGCCAGTAGAGCCATCCGCCGAACGCCAGGAGACCGATGACTATGGCCGCGACGACCCAGCGGCCGAAGCGCTGCCAGAAGGTCAGCAGCTGGTCCTGCCGGACGGCCTCGTCGACCTCGCGCATGAATGCTTCGCTATTTTGCGGCGTCAGGGCCACTTGCGTCTCCAGTAAGTCGTCAGAAAAAGCTCGCGGAAGGCGCGATCAATAGCGGCGGCGCGGGCCAGCGCAAATTACTTTTTGGGCCGATAGACCTGATCTTCGGTCGGGAAGCTGCGGCTGCGCACTTCGGCGGCATAGCGTTCAGCTGCATTACTGATGGTCTCGGCGATATTTTCATAGCGTTTGACGAAGCGCGGCGTGCGTTCGAACATGCCGAGCATGTCCTCCGCCACCAGCACCTGACCGTCGCAATGCGCCGAAGCGCCGATGCCGATGACGGGGATGTCCAGGCTGTCGGTGATGGCGATCGCCAGGTCCTCCATGACGCCTTCCAGCACGACGGCGAACGCGCCGGCGTCGGCTACGGCCCGTGCATCGTCCATTATCTTCGCATGTTCTTCCTGGCTTTTTCCGCGCGCGCCATAGCCGCCCAGCGCGTTCACGGCCTGCGGCGTCAGGCCGATATGCGCCATCACGGGAATGCCCCGTTGGCTGAGGAAGGATATGGTTTCGGCCATCGCCACCCCGCCTTCCAGCTTGACGGCGGCGCAGCCGGTTTCGGCCATGACGCGGCTGGCGCTGGCGAAGGCGTGGGCGGGGGAGGCTTCATAGGAGCCGAAGGGCATGTCGACCAGGACGACGCTATGATAGCTGCCGCGCACCACCGCCGCGCCGTGGGCGATCATCATGTCGAGCGTCACGGGCAGGGTCGAAGGAAGGCCGTAGATCACCTGGCCAAGCGAGTCGCCCACCAGCAGCATGTCGCAATGGGGATCGAGCAACTGCGCCTGCCGCGCGGTGTAGGCCGTCAGCATCACCAGCGGTTCGGCCGTCTTGCCTGCGACCTTGTGCCGCTGAATGACGGGCACGGTCAGCCGCTTCATCGGCGCGGGCGTGGGATTGGCGCGGCTGGTGGAGGTGTCGAGCGTGAAGGTGGTGGACATG
>DASVOF010000122.1:0-2323 GCA_036383495.1 Sphingobium sp.
AGCGCACGGCAAAAACGAACCCGCAAATCCTGCGATAATGGCCTCATCCATGCTGACCTCCTCACCAGTGGCCAGCTTGAATCACACTTCAACCCGGTTGGGAATCCCCAGCGATTCAATCAACCTCAGAAAGACTCTAGGCCCTTCGGGCCAAGGCTTCGTATCCTTCTCCCCCGAGGGGAGAAGGGAGGTCCACAGCCTATCCCGGATAGGCGATCGCCATCACCTCATATTCCTTCTCACCCGCAGGCAGCGTCACCCGGCGCAGGTCGCCGACCGCCGCGCCGCGTAGCGCCCGGGCGATGGGGGATCCCCAGCCGATCCGGCTGGCGCTGGCGTCCGCCTCGTCATTGCCGACGATGGTGACGGTGCGGTGCTTGTTGTCCTCGTCCGCGATGGTGACGGTGGCGCCGAAGAAGACGCGGCTCTTGTCGGGCTGCTGGCGCGGGTCGACGACCTTGGCGTCCTTCATCTTCTTCGACAGGCGGCGGAGCTGGCCGTCAATCTCGCGCATCCGCTTGCGGCCGTAGAGATAGTCGCCATTTTCGCTGCGGTCGCCATTGCCCGCCGCCCAGCTGACGATCTCGACGACGCGCGGGCGCTCGACGCCCAGAAGCTGGTCATATTCGGCGCGCAGCTTCGCGAAGCCTTCCGGCGAGATGTAGTTGGGATTCGCGGTATTCATGGGCCGCCCATAGCCGATCGTCAGCCCGGCGTCTGCTTGCCCAGATATCGGGACAGCGGCGTGTTCGACCCGCGGAAGCGGGCGCGTTCCGGGTTCATCGCTTCATAGACCACCGCATTTTCCAGCACACGCTGCACATAGTTGCGCGTTTCGAAGATCGGAATCTGCTCGATCCAGCGGAGCATGTCGGCGCCCGGCAGGCGGGGGTCGCCATTGGCCGCGACCCAGCGGTTCACATTGCCCGGCCCGGCATTATAGGCCGCGACGGCGAGCGGGTAGCTGCCGCCATAATAGTCCAGCATCCGCTGGAAATAGGATGAGCCCAGCATGATGTTGTAGCTGGTATCGGTGGTGAGCGATCCGGGGTTGTAGCCCAGGCCGAGCTTGCCCGCCTGCTCACGCGCGGTGCCGGGCATCAACTGCATGAGGCCGCGCGCGCCCGCGTGGCTGATGGCGGCGCGGTCGAACTGGCTTTCCTGGCGCGCGATGGCGTGGACCATCGTCCAGTTATATTGGGCCGAAGGGGGGACGGGCACGCGCGGGAAGGCGCTTTCGCCATAGCCGGTGAGGCCGCTGGACACGGCGCGGCGGCCCACCATCACGCCCATGTCAGGCCGTCCGAGGCTCTTTGCGAGTTCGGCGGCGAGATAATGGTCGCTGTCGCTATCGGCATTGTTGGCGATGGCGCGGGCGAATTTGCTCTGGTCCTCCCAATAGCCCATCTGCCCAAGCGCCCTGACCGCGCGAACCACCGTGCGATTGGCGAAGGAAGCGCGGTCGCTCGCGGAAATTTCCACCGGTCGCTCGACCATCGCGGGCGCGGGAATGGGACGCCCGAGGCGCTCCAGCGCGAGTTGACCGTAAAACTGGTCGGGGAAGACCCCGGCCTGCGCGAAATAGCTGTTCGCCGTTGCGGGATCGCCTGCCGCAAGCGCGGCGCGGCCTGCCCAATAATAGCCCTTAGATTGGGTCTGCGGCGATTTAGCGGCCGTGGCGTAACGGCGGAACATCGCGGCGGCGTCGGCAGGCTTGTTGAGATTGTAGAAGGCGGTCGATCCGGCGAGCCAGGCGAGGCTGGTATAATCGTCGCGTTCGCCGATCGGACGGGTGGTGACGTCGGTGCCGGGGGCATAGGCGTCGTCCAGCTTGCTGGCGATGCCGTAGGCGAAGCTCCACTGGCTGTCATTGGCGGCCGCGCGCGCCTGGGTCAGCAGCGTCTCATACCATTTTTCGGCATTGCCGGGCCGGAAGGTCAGCGCCGGGCGGTTGGCGAGATATTGCCGTCCCGCGATCCAGTTGCCACTATTGAGTAGCCAGGTTGCCCTGTCCGCGACATAGCCCGCGTCGGTTGCGCCGACCGCTTCGGCCAACTGCATCCGGGTCGCGGCGTCGGGGGCCTTCTGCCGGAAGGCTATGCGCGCTTCATAGACCGGGCGGCGCGCGGGCGAGACATAGGCGAACATACGCTGCGCGCCCATTATGTCATTGCCCCAGAGCAGCATGTCGGCGCGCTGGTCATGGTCCGCGCTGGTCCAGCTCGATCCGAACAGGGAGAGCAGCCGCGCTTCGTCGTCGGGGGAGAGCGAGCCGCCCACCCAGGCGCTGCGCGCGGCGATGCGGGCTTCGTTCATCCGCCCC
>DASVOF010000123.1:0-14799 GCA_036383495.1 Sphingobium sp.
ATCGCCGCAACGGAGGGCTGGACGTTCGGCGTCATCTGATAGTAAGGCGCTTTTCCGCCCAGTGGGCATGCCGGATTAGCACAGGGGTAGTGCAGCGGTTTTGTAAACCGAAGGTCGCGGGTTCGAATCCTGCATCCGGCACCAGCATTTTCGCCGCCTGAAACCGGCACCAACTCATCTCCGTTCGCCCTGAGCCTGTCGGAGGGCCTTTCTTACCTTCAAGAAAGAGAGGGGCTTCGACAAGCTCAGCCCGAACGGGGTGAGGTGGTCCCGATACAGGTGTCGTTCCAGAGCCTTGTCGAAGGGCTCAACCCGAACGGATGCTGAGGTAACTCCGATATAACGCGCGTCACTTTAAAATCGACATATCGTCATGTGAGATGACCCCAAACGCAAAATGGGGGCCGGCATTTCTGCCGGTCCCCACTTCCGTCGCGTCTCTCGATCCGCTTCCCTTTCAGGATGCGATCATCGGACCCGGCGCGCGATGCGTCTGCCTGAAAGGCTTTCGCATCGTGTTGGCTCCGTTCTTCCAGCCATGCTGGCCGTATTCCCGCAGCCTGCCCTCTATTTCCGATACCCGACGTTCACTTTCGCGCGTACCCGGTATCGTCCTTTGAGGACCATCCGGCTTTTGCTCGATCCTTTCGGAACTTGCATTCGCCTGATGTTCAGAGCGATCTCTAAAGCCGTTGATTTCTCGCTGGCTTCGCGGTGCGGATTTCTCCGCCTCTTCCTTCGTTCCGATAAGAGGATGGTCTCACCAATGGCGAGTCGCTCAAAGCGAAATCTGGCCTACTGAAACAAGCCAACGCATAAAGCTGTGGATAACTGCGCATATTTTTTGATGGCGCGCGGGCCTCAGCGCCCTTTCCAGACCCCCGGCCGCTTATCGACGAAGGCGGCCATGCCTTCCGTCCTGTCTTCGGTCGCGGTCAATATCTGGAACAGCCGCCTTTCGGTCAGAAGGCTCTGCGCCAGGCCGGTTTCAAACGCGATGTTGACCATTTCCTTGTTCACCATCGCCGCCATCGGCGGCATGGCGGCTATTGCGGCCGCTGTCTTGAGCGCATCGTCCAGCAGTTCGGCGGCGGGCACGATACGAGCGACCAGGCTCGCGCGTTCGGCTTCCTCGGCGCCCATCATCCGGCCCGTCAGGCACATTTCCATGGCCTTCGCCTTGCCGACGGCCCGCGTCAGGCGCTGGGAGCCGCCCATGCCGGGCGCGACGCCCAGCTTGATTTCGGGTTGACCGAACTTCGCGGTATCGGCCGCAATGATGAAGTCGGCCATCATCGCCAATTCGCAGCCGCCGCCCAGCGCAAAGCCCGCCACGGCGGCGATCCACGGCTTGCGGGTGGCCACGACGCCGGTCTGCCAGCCCGAGAAGAAATCATCGAGGAAGAAATCAGCCGCCGGTTTGGTGGCCATTTCCTTGATGTCGGCCCCGGCGGCGAACGCCTTCTCGCTGCCCGTGAGGACGAGGCACCGTTGCGAGGAGTCCGCGTCATAGGCCGCGAACGCCACGGTGAGATCGGCCAATACCTGATTATTCAGCGCGTTCAGCGCCTGCGGCCGGTTGAGCGTCACCAGCGTGACCGCGTCGCGCTGTTCCACCAGGATTGTCTCGTAGGTCATGTTCCACCTCCTTATCGGCCCGCAGGGCGCATTTCATGACCGCGCTCTATGCAACCGCGCCGCTGCAGGTCCACTAAAAAGATGTGTGCAGGCTATCGGCCCATATGCATGAAGTCGCGATCATAGCTGCGCAGATGCGCGCCCGCGTCGACATAGAGAGTCTGGCCGGTAACGGCGCTTGCCTGCGCCAGATACAAGACGGCGTCCGCGATCTGCTCGGCCAATGGCAGGCGGCCAAGCGGCATCATCGTTTGAAGCCGTTCCATCTGTTCTTCATCATAATCCGGCGTGGCGATCGTGAGGCCCGGAGCCACCGCATTGACGCGAACCAGCGGTGCCAGATTCGACGCGGCGAGCCGGGTCAGACCGGCCAGCGCCGCCTTTGAAAGCGTGTAGGCGAGCTGGTCGCCATGGGGATGGTCGATCCGCTGGTCCAGTATGTTGATGATGCAGCGATCCCCTGCCCCGGCGGGCACCGTGGCGAACGCCTTGGTCAGCAGGGTTGGGGCGGCGCAATTGACCGCATAATGGCGCATCAGGTCGTCAGCCGTGACATTGTCCAGCCGGTCCTGCCCAAAGATCGCGGCGCTGTTCACCAATATGTCCGGCGGCCGTCCGAACCGCTCCGCCACCTTGGCGATCAGTTCCTCGGCGCTTTCAGGATCGGCGAAGTCGGCGGTGAACCCTTCCCACTCCGTGCCATTTTCCTCCAGCGCGAGCGCAAGCGCAGAATCGAGCCGCGTGTCGTGACTGCCATGGATGGCGAGCGAATAGCCGGCGCGAGCAAAACCGCCCGCGATCACACCGCCTAGCCGACGGTGGCCGCCTGTCACCAGGGCGAGCCGCTTGCTCGCCAGCGGCCGCGATGCCGACGCATCGCCGCGGCGGCCGCCCAGAGGCCGATAGGAAGGTGTCGCCTCGCTGCTCACGCGCCGATGAGCTTTAACACTTCCTCGCGACTCTTAACATCGTCGCGGAAGACCCCCAGCATGCGGCTGGTCTTCATGAGGACATTTGGGGTGCGCACTCCGCGCCCCGTCATGCAGCCATGGGTGGCTTCGATCACCACCGCGACGCCCTGCGGTTTCAGATTTTCCCAAATGCAGTTCGCCACTTCCGATGTCAGGCGCTCCTGCACCTGCAACCGGTTCGAAAAGGCGTGCAGAACGCGCGCGAGCTTCGATATGCCGACGACATATTTGCCCGGCAGATAGGCGATATGCGCGCGGCCCACGATCGGCGCCATGTGATGTTCGCAATGCGACTGAAACGGAATGTCCTTCAGCAGGACCACGTCGTCATAGCCGCCCACCTCGTGGAAGATGCGCGAAAGATGATAGGCCGGGTCGTCATTATAGCCACGGCAATATTCCCGCCATGCCCGCGCCACGCGCTCGGGCGTCTCCAGGAGCCCCTCACGCTCGGGAGTGTCCCCCGACCAGCGGATCAGCGTGCGAATGGCGTCGGCCACCTTGGCCGGAACGGGCTCCTTTACCGCTTCACCTACGGCTTCGGCATCGGGATCATATTCCATGGAAGCTGCCTCTTTCATCTTGCTACAGCGCGCATATGGCTGTTGCGTCTTGCGAACGCCAGCCCCTTCCGACGCTGGACACAACATGGCCCGGGTGGCAGATCAACCCCCGACCAAAAGAAGTCGATCCGTAAAAATATGCCCGTTTCCTCGCTGTTCTCCCTTTACGCACAACGCTCAATCAATGCGAACTGAGCGCATCGCCGCTGTGCTCCTTGCTGCGGGCCGGTCGTCGCGATTCGGCGAGGAAGACAAGCTCATGGCCAACCTGGCCGGGAAGCCGGTGGTCGCGCACACGCTGGAAACGATCGCGTCGATGCCCTTCGCCGAACTGGTGGCTGTGGTGCGTCCGGCGGCACTCGCCCCTGTCATCCATCGAAAGCTGGAGCGGCGCGGATACAGCATCCTGATCAACGACGACCCCGAAAGCGGCATTTCCGGCAGCATCGTTCGCGCGGTCGAGCATGTCATGCCGCTCCGACGATGCCGGGGGATTTTGATGTGCCTGGGGGACATGCCCTATGTGCCGCAATCCCATTATAACCGCATATGCCTCGCCGCGGAGGATATCCGGTCGGTGGTCGCCAGCACTGACGGCCTATCTTCCTCTCCGCCGGCCTTCATCGGTCGAAAGCATTTCCCCGAGTTGCTGGCGCTGCGCGGCGATCAGGGCGCACGGGCGCTGCTCAGCCACGGCATCCAGGTCGAAACGATGGGAGCCTATTTGCGCGATGTCGATACGCCCGAAGATCTGCCGGGCGGGTAGAAAGACCGATCAACTCGACCGGATCGGATCGGTCATCGGATCGCCTATCTCATGAGCGTCGGGTGATCGCCCAACCGGCAGCGATCCGGTCTGCCGTTCCAGCATGCGATGGACGACCGGCGGTTGCGGACCAATGTGCAGTTGGACGATCGCGTCGGAATTGACCCTGTCGGCTACGGTCCGACGGCTGTTATGGCGCACATAGTCCAGCCAGGTCGACACATGGTAGCGCTCCAGCCAAAGCTCCGGATCGCCCAGGTCGCGCAGCAATGACCAACCATGGGCGCCGTCGCGCAGGCGAATCCGTCGGCGCTCGCTCATTGCGGCCAGGAAGGGAACGATGGAACCAGCCGCAATCCGATACTCGATCGTGACGACGACAGGACCGCTGCGTGGCTCGATCGCGACGGCGGTGCGCGGCTCCCGCCAGAGATTCTGGAGATCGAGATTATCGTCGCCCGTTTGATGCAGGGGACGGAAATAGCCGATCAACGCCGCCGCCACCTGCGCCACGGCCGCCATGTAGAGAGCAGCGACGGCGCCATGATGCTCCGCGAGCAGACCAAACAGCCATGCTCCGATGGCCATGCCGCCAAACGCCGTCATCTGATACATCGCCACGGCGCGGGCGAGAACCCAACGCGGCGCCGACATCTGAACCGAGACGTTGAATGTGGAAAGCGCGATGACCCACCCCGCCCCGCAGAGAAGGAAGCCGATCAGCGCAATCGCCAGCCAGCCGGTGGAGGCCGTGATGGCGGTTCCCGCTCCGAGCGCTATCGTCGCCCCCCGCACGATGGTTTCGATGCGAAACCGTCTGCGCAACCTTCCGGTGGAGAGGGCGCCCATGACAGCACCTACACCGAACGCGCCGCTCAAGGTGCCGAAAGTGAGCGCGCTCCCGCCCAGCACGTCGCGCGCGACCAGAGGCATCAGAGCAGACACCGCGCTGGCGCCGATGCCGAAAGCTGCTCCGCGCAGCAGGACCAGCTGGATTTTGGGCGACATGGCGACATAGCGGAGCCCGGCGCCCATCGCGACCGCCAGCCGCTCGCGCGGGAGGAGCTTGGGGTGCTTTTCAGGCCGCCAGCGCGCGAGCACCACGGCCAGCCCGACATAGCTGATCGCGTTGGTGAGAAACGCCGCCGCAGCGCCCGCCGCAGCGACGATCACGCCCCCCAGCGCCGGCCCGACGCTGCGTGCGAGGTTGAAGCCCATGCTGTTGAGCGACACCGCGCTGGGCAGCGCAGACCGGGGCACCATGTCCCCGACTGAAGCTTGCCAGGCCGGCCCGTTGATCGCCGTCGCGCAGCCGATAAGGAAAGTGAAGGCCAGCAGCGTCCACGGCGTGAGCAACCCCGCCCAGGCAGACGCAGCAAGCACGGCGGAGATGACCAGCATGAAGATCTGACAGGCGAGCATCACCAGCCGCCGGTCCATATTGTCGGCGACGGCGCCGGCCCAAAGCGACAGCAGCATGATTGGGAGAGTCGTCGAGGCCGGGACCAGCGCGATGAGTTGCGGCGACGCCGACAGCGAGGTCATCAGCCAGGCAGCGCCCACCGACTGGATCAGGCCGCCAAAGTTGGAGGCGAGACTGGCGAACCAGACCGCGCGGAAGATCGGGATGGTGAAAGGCGACGACGCTGGCGGGGAATCAGCTTCAGACACAGCGTCCATGAAGCGGAATTAGGCCGGGTGGTCAAACAGGCGAAGCGGCAGATAGTCATTAAGGCTTGCACTTTACGTAAACGTAAATACATCTGGACGGTGAGAAGTTCGTCATGCGTGACGAGCGCCGGAGAGGGGTCAACTCAATGGAAGCCTATATTTATGATGCCGTCAGGACGCCCCGAGGCCGGGGCAAGCCGGACGGTTCGCTGCATGAGATCACGCCGATCCAGCTGGCGACGCAGGTGCTGGAGGCGGTGCGGGACCGCAACGATATCGACACCGCCGATGTGGACGACGTGATCCTGGGATGCGTCAGCCCCGTTGGCGAGCAGGGCGCGGACATTGCGCGGGTCGCGGTGCTGAACGCCGATTATGCGCAGACCGTGCCAGGCGTGCAGATCAACCGCTTTTGCGCTTCGGGGCTGGAAGCGGTGAACATTGCGGCGGCGAAGGTCTATTCGGGCGAAGCGGGCCTTGCGATCGGCGGCGGCGTCGAATCGATGAGCCGGGTGCCGATGGCTTCGGACGGCGGCGCGTGGGCGATGGACCCCGCGGTCGCCTACAAGACCTATTTCGCGCCGCAGGGCATCGGCGCCGACGTGATCGCGACCAAGTTCGGCATCAGCCGCGACGATGCGGACGCCTATGCCGTGGAAAGCCAGCGGCGCGCCAAGGCGGCGTGGGACGAAGGACGGTTCGCCAGGTCGATCGTGCCGGTGAAGGACGTGATCGGCAGGCAGGTCTTGGACCATGACGAACATATGCGCCCCGATGCGACGATGCAGTCGCTGGCCGCGCTCAAACCCAGCTTTATCGCTTTGGGTGAGGAGATGCCGGGGTTCGATACCATCGCCCTGCTCCGCTATCCGGAGCTTGAGCGGGTCAACCATATCCACCATGCGGGCAACAGCAGCGGCATCGTCGACGGCGCGGCGGCTGTGCTGGTCGGCAACAAAGAGATGGGCGAGAAATATGGGTTAAAACCCCGCGCCCGGATCAAGGCCATGGCGTCGATCGGGTCGGAGCCGCTGATCATGCTGACCGGGCCGGAGTTCGTCGCGGGCAAGCTGCTCGACCGGGCGGGCATGAGCAAGTCCGACATCGACCTGTGGGAACTCAACGAAGCCTTCGCCAGCGTGGTGCTGCGCTACATGCAGGCGATGGACCTGGACCATGACCGGATCAACGTGAATGGCGGCGCGATCGCCATGGGGCATCCGCTGGGCGCGACCGGGGCGATGGTGCTGGGGACGGCGCTGGATGAATTGGAGCGGTCGGGCAAGGGCACGGCGCTTGTGAATCTGTGCGTCGGCGCGGGCATGGGCACCGGGATCATCATCGAGCGGGTTTGAGAAAAATAAGGCCCGTTCGTGCTGAGTAGGGCCTGAGCCTGTCGAAGGCCCATATCGAAGCATCCTTCGATACGCCATTTCGACTTCGCTCAATGGCTACTCAGGACGAACGGGGTTTGGAAGAGGCGGCATCACCATGAACACCATCCATTTCGACATCGACGCCAACGGCGTCGCCACGCTGACCATCGACGTGCCCGATCAGTCGATGAACGTCATCGGGCCCGAGTTCCTCGCCGATCTGGACGCGGCGATCACGCGCATTTCCTCCGAGGAGGCGATCAAGGGCGCGGTCATCGCTTCGGGCAAGGACAGCGGCTTCATGGCGGGCATGGACCTTAAATATTTCGGGTCGATGCTGGCGGAGGCGAGCGCGGGGGGCGGGCGCCCTGCCCCGGCGGCGATCTTCGACAAGGTGTTTGTGCTGAACCAGTTGTTCCGGCGGCTGGAAACCTGCGGCAAGCCGGTCGCCTGCGCCATTGAGGGAACGTGCGTGGGCGGCGGTTTCGAGCTGGCGCTGGCCTGTCACCGGCGGATCGTCGGGGACAGTCCGAAGGCGCAATTGGGCCTGCCGGAAATCCTGATTGGGCTGTTCCCCGGCGGCGGCGGGTCGCAGCGGCTGCCGCGCATCATGGGGGTGCAGGCGGCGTTGATGTATATGTTGCAGGGCAAGCTGTTCCGCCCGGCTGAAGCGGCGATGATGAAGGTCGTGGACGAGGTCGTGCCGCAGGGGACCGCGGTGGCGAAGGCGAAGGAGTGGGTGAAAGCCAATCCTTCGGCGGCGGTGCAGCCATGGGACGTCAAAGGATTCAAATTCCCCGGCGGCGCGGGCGGGTTCAACCCAGCCTTCGTGCAGACGATGGCCGGCGCAATGCCGATGACGCTAAAGCAGACGCAGCGCAACATGAATGCGCCGGTCGCCTTGCTGTCAGCGGTCTATGAAGGCGCGCTGCTGCCTTTCGACCGGGCCATCCAAGTCGAGAGCAAATATTTCGCCAAGGTCGCGGCTGATCCGCAGGCGGCGAACATGATCCGCAGCCTGTTCGTCAACAAGAACGCCGCCGAACGAGGATCGCGCCGGCCAAAGGACCAGCAGAAGGTTCCGACGAAAAAGCTGGCCATGCTGGGCGCGGGCATGATGGGCGCGGGGATAGCCACCGTCGCCGCGCAGGCGGGCATGGAGGTCGTGCTGTTCGACCGGGACATCGCCTATGCGGAGAAGGGCAAGGCGCATGTTGAGGACGTGCTGAAGAAACGGCTGGGCAAGGGGATGACCCCTGAGAAGATGGCGGAGACGCTGGCGCGCGTAACGCCCACCGCCGACTATGCTGCATTGGCCGGAGCGGACTTCGTGATCGAGGCCGTGTTCGAGGATGTCGCGATAAAGGCGGAGGTGACAAAAAAGGTCGAGGAGGTTCTGGGGGCCGATGTGATCTTCGGGTCCAATACGTCGACCTTGCCGATCACCACGCTGGCGAACGCTTGGTCGAAGCCAGAGAATTTCATCGGCATCCACTTCTTTTCACCGGTCGAAAAGATGCCGCTGGTCGAGATCATCCTCGGCAAGCAGACCGGGCCCGCCGCCATCGCCAAGGCGCTCGATTTCGTAAGCCAGATCAGGAAGACGCCGATCGTCGTCAATGACTCGCGGGGCTTCTATACATCGCGCTGCTTCAGCACCTATGTGCAGGAGGGCGTGGAGATGGTCGCCGAAGGAATCAATCCGGCGCTGATCGAGAATGCGGGCAAGCAGCTCGGCATGCCGGTAGGGCCGCTGGCGGTGGGCGACGAGGTTTCGATCGAGCTGGGCCACAAGATCGTCGTGGCCGCGCATAAGGAACTGGGGGACGCCTATGTCGCGCAGCCGTCCGACGCGGTGATGGCGCGGATGGTGGAACTAGGCCAGCTGGGCCGCAAGAGCGCCAAGGGTTGGTATGACTATCCCGAAGGCGGCAAAAAGCATCTGTGGCCGGGGTTGGAGGGGATGTTCCCCCGCGCCGCCGTGCAGCCCGATGTCGAGGAAGTGAAGGAGCGGCTGCTCTATCGCCAACTGGTCGAATGCGCCCGCTGTTTCGAAGAAGGGGTGCTGGAGACGCCGGAGGATGGCGATATTGGCGCGATCTTCGGCTGGGGCTTTGCGCCATGGACCGGCGGGCCGTTCAGCCACATGGACACGGTCGGCGTCGGCCATGTCGTGGCGGTGCTGGAGCGGCTGACGGAGCGGCATGGCGACCGCTTCGCGCCGACGGTGCAGTTGCAGGACATGGCGGCCAGCGGCGAGACTTTCTATCACCCCGCTTCATCCCGCGCCGCAGCATGATGGGGGTGTAAATCGTCGCTTCACTGGTCTAGGTCTTCCCGGACATCTCCGGAGGCGTAGACGCGCCCTCCGAAAAGTACGTGCTCCTGCGCAGGCAGGAGCCCAGTTCCGCCGTTTGGACTGGGCTCCTGCCTGCGCAGGAGCACTTTATGGCTGTAAACAAGGCGAAATCTATGAGCGAAAAGCCGACGGTTCTGGTCACGGGTGGCGCAGGTTATATCGGCAGCCATGCCGTTCTGGCGCTGCGCGACGCGGGTTATGGCGTCGTGGTGATCGACAATCTGGTGACGGGTTTTCGCTGGGCGGTGCCGGAGGATGTGGCCTTTATCGAAGGCGACATCGCGGACCAGTCGCTGGTGCAAAAGGCCCTGCGCGATCATGGGGTGAAGGCGGTGATGCACTTCGCCGGGTCGGTCGTGGTGCCGGAATCAGTCGAAAACCCGCTCAAATATTATCATAATAACAGCGCCAAGACGCGCGACCTGATCGAGAGCGTCGTGGCGGTGGGCGTGCCCCATTTCATCTTTTCCTCGACGGCGGCGACCTATGGCATCCCGGAGGAAAGCCCGGTCAAGGAAACGACGCCGCAGCGGCCGATCAATCCCTATGGCATGTCGAAGCTGATGACGGAGTATATGCTGCGCGACGTAAGCGCGGCGCATGCGATGAACTTCTGCGCGCTGCGTTATTTCAACGTCGCGGGAGCCGATCCGGCCGGGCGGACGGGCCAGTCCACAGCGGGCGCGACGCACCTTATCAAGGTTGCGGTAGAGGCGGCGCTGGGCAAGCGGAGCCATGTTTCGGTGTTCGGGACGGACTTCGACACGGCGGACGGCACGGGCGTGCGCGATTATATCCATGTCACCGATCTGGCGGCGGCGCATGTGCTGGCGTTGGAGGCCCTGATGGCGAAGCCTGAGCAGAATTATCTGCTGAATTGCGGCTATGGCCGGGGCTTTTCCGTGCTGGAGGTTCTGGATGCCGTCGACCGGGTGACGAACCTGAAGATCGACCGGCGGTTGGAAGGACGGCGCGCAGGCGATCCGGACTCGCTGATTTCCGACAATCGGGCGATCATGGCGGAGTTTCCCTGGCAGCCGCGCCATGCCGATCTCGACCAGATCGTGACCCATGCGCTGGCGTGGGAGCGCAAGCTGAGCGAGATACGGCCGAAATGAGCGAAGAGTCCGTCAGGGCCTTCTTCGCCGCCCAGGCCCCTGACGTGGCGATCATAGACCAGGGGGTCAGCACCGCCACCGTGGACGAGGCTGCGCGGGCGCTGGGCGTCATACCGGCGCGGATCGCCAAGACGCTGTCGCTGCGCGTCGGGGACAAGGTGGCGCTGGTGGTCGCGCGGGGCGATGCGCGGCTGAACAACGGCAAGGCGAAGGCGACGCTGGGCGCGAAACCGCGTATGCTGGGGCTGGAGGAGGTCGAGGGGCTAACGGGACATCCCGTGGGGGGCGTTTGCCCCTTTGGCCTTGCGTCGCCCCTGCCCGTCTATTGCGACATTTCGCTCAAGGATTTCGAGACGGTGTTTCCGGCGGCGGGATCCCGCACCACTTCGGTGGAGTTGACGCCGGAGCGGCTGGCGGAACTGACCGGCGCCTGCTGGATCGACATTTGCACTTTGGCTGAAGAGAATTGACCGACATGCCTATAGAACATCTTTTCATCGACGGCGCGCTGGCGGCGGCGGACATGGCGCGGCGGATCGCCCTGATCCTGGGCGATGCGATCGCAGAGCGGGGCGTCGCGAGCATCGCCCTGTCGGGCGGGCGGTCGCCCCGGCCGGTGCTGGAGGCGCTGTCGCAGGCGGCGCTCGATTGGGACAAGCTGGTCGTGACGCTGGTCGACGAACGCTGGGTGACGCCCGATCATGCGGACAGCAACGAGCGGCTGGTGCGCGAGACGTTGTTGCAGGGGGACGCGGCGAAGGCGCGGTTCGTGGGGATGAAGAATGAGGCGGCGGACGCCTATGCCGGGCAGGCGGGATGCGAGACGGCTTTTCGCGCGTTGCCCTGGCCGCTCGACATCATACTGCTGGGCATGGGGGAGGATGGGCATACCGCCTCGCTCTTCCCGGAGGCGAAGGAACTGGCGGAGGGGCTATCCACCGATGCGCTGACGCTGGCGGTGACGCCGCCCGCAGCGCCGCACCAGCGCATGTCGTTGAGCGCGAAGGCCATCCTGTCGAGTCGGCATATCTTCCTGCAAATCGGTGGGGCGGCGAAGAAGGCGGTTTACGACCGGGCTCTGGAAGGCGGGCCGGTCGAGGAGCTGCCGATCCGGGCAGCGCTGTCCCAGCACCATGTTTCGGTCGAGGCGTGGATCAGCGAATGAGCTAATCGCGCGGCTTGTGCTTCGAAATGAGATAGCGCCACACGCCCACGACGTTGATGAGCAGCAGCGCGACATTTTGATAGCCGATGCCCTCGCTGTTCTTCGACAGGAAGCCCCAGCCGATCAGCGCTGCCGAAGAGGTGGCGAACAACACGAAGGCCCAGCCCGTGATGCGCCGCCCGAGATTGAGCGAAACGACGAGGGCGGCGATGGTCGCGGCGGCGGCGCCATAATATTGGAGGGCGTCGAGGATGGTGTCGTTCACCCGGAACCCAACGCCGCTTGCGTGACAAGGTTGCGAGGGCCTAGTCAGGCGGCATGATTGCGCAGATCGATCCTTTCCATGCCATCGCCATCAGCCGGGAGGCGCATCGGCTGGAGGAGGAGGGGCGGTCCATCCTGCATATGGAATTCGGGCAGCCGTCGACCGGAGCGCCCGCCGCCGCGATCGCCGAGGCGCACCGGGTGCTGGACAGCGACCCGATGGGCTATTGGGAAAGCACGGCGCTCAAGGAGCGGATCGCGCTGCACTATCGGGAACGCTATGGCGTCACGGTCGACCCTGAGCAGCTATTGCTGACGTGCGGAGCGTCACCGGGGCTGGTGCTGGCGCTGACCAGCCTGTTCGCGCCGGGCGCGCGCGTGGCGACCGCGCGGCCGGGCTATGTCGCCTATCGAAACACATTGAAGGCGCTGTATCTGGAGGTGCGGGAGATCGCCTGCGGACCGGCGGAACGCTACCAGATCAACGCGGCGGCGCTCGACGCGCTGGAACCCGCGCCCGACGGTGTCATCATCGCCAGCCCGGCCAATCCGACCGGCACCATCATTCCGGGCGACGAAATGGCGCGAATCGCCAAAGTCTGCGCGGCGCGGGGCATCCGCATCGTGTCGGACGAAATCTATCACGGCCTGTCCTTTGGCGAACCGGCCCGGTCGATGCTGGAGTTCGCGCCCGACGCGGTGATCGTGAACAGCTTCTCCAAATATTTTTCCATGGCCGGGTGGCGGCTGGGCTGGGTCGTGTTTCCCCCTGACCTGATCGACGCGGCGCGGGCGCGGATGGGCAACCTGTTCCTGACGCCCCCTTCGCTCGCGCAGCATGCGGGGCTGAAGGCGTTTGATTGCGTCAATGAACTGGAGGGGCATGTGGCGACCTACCGGCGGAACCGGGAATTGCTGCTCGCCGCCCTGCCTGCGCTCGGTCTCAAGGAGATCGCACCGCCCGATGGGGCCTTCTACATCTATGCTGACGTCGGGCACCTCACCAATGACAGCCTGTCCTTCTGTCAGCGGCTGCTGCGCGAAACGGGCGTGGCGACGGCGCCGGGGATCGATTTCGATCCGGAGGATGGGCAGCGGCACATCCGCTTGAGTTTCGCGGTGTCAACCGACAGGGTCGAGGACGCCATCGCCCGGATGATACCCTGGTTCAAGGCGCAACAGCCGCGCTGACGCCGGGAATCGGCTTTCTCCATTTCGGATGATCTGATCCGTTATGGAGGTAACCCCCTGATTTATATGGAAGCCCGCTCGATTTCCGTTACTGGAACCCGAGCGACCCGGAGCTTTTACCCAAGTGAAAGCTCATCCTGACCCGGCGGCCAATGCTGCCGGGTCTTTTTCGGGCGGCCTTGCCCTGAAAAAAAGATGGTGCGGGCGGTCGGAATCGAACCGACACTCCTTTCGGAACCGGATTTTGAGTCCGGCGCGTCTACCAGTTTCACCACGCCCGCGCATGGTTGCCCGCGCCAAATGGCAAAATCACAGGCGAGCGTCCAGACAAAAATCAGGTTCCATGCCTGCGACCAATTCAGCCTGTCGCTGTTGCGGAAGGACGGCATGACCGATAGCCTGCTTGCGTAACGAAGGCCCGGCGCTATATGGCGGGTTTCGTGCAGACCTGACATCACCAACGGAAAAGGCTTATCCTTTTGACCGAACCGTCTGCCACGTTCCTGCTGTTCGGCGCCACCGGCGATCTGGCGCACAGGATGATCTTTCCCTCGCTCTATAATTTGCTGGCCGACGGGTTGCTGCCCGACGACTTCCTGATCGTGGCGTCCGGCCGCACGGAAATGGATGACGACGCCTTTCGCGAGGATGTGGACAAGGCGCTTCAGAAATTCCTCGGGCCGGAGCGTTATGATGCGGAGATCGCGGCGCGGCTGCGCGCGATGATCGGCTATCAGCCGGTTTCGGCAGGCAATCCCGAGCAGTTCAAGACGCTGGCCAAGCGGTTGGACGGGCGGGTGGAACGGGGCGTGTCGGTGTATCTGTCGACCCCGCCGTCGCTGTTCGCGCCGACCGCGCAAGGGCTGGCCGAGGCGGGGCTGATCACGCCCAAGACGCGCATCGCCATGGAAAAGCCGATCGGCAAGGACCTGGCTTCATCGAAAGAAGTAAACAACGGCATCGGCGCGCTGGTCGACGAGAGCCAGATTTTCCGCGTCGACCATTATCTGGGCAAGGAGACGGTGCAGAACCTGCTCGCCCTGCGCTTTGGCAACGTGCTGTTCGAACCGTTATGGAACACGACGGCGATCGACCATGTGCAGATCACCGTGGGCGAGACGGTCGGCCTGGAAGGCCGGGTGTCCTATTATGACGGCGTCGGCGCGCTGCGCGACATGGTGCAGAACCATGTGCTGCAAATCCTGTCGATCATCGCCATGGAACCCCCCGCCCGCATGGACCCGACCGCTGTGCGCGACGAGAAGGTGAAGGTGCTGCGGTCGCTGCGGCCGATGGCGGCCGAATGCGTGAAGACCCACAGTGTGCGCGGCCAATATACGCCGGGCGCGGTGGGTGGTGAGATGGTCACCGGCTATGCCGACGAGTTGGGCAAGGAATCCGATACCGAAACCTTCGTGGCGCTGAAGGCGCATATCGACAATTGGCGCTGGCAGGGCGTGCCCTTCTACCTGCGCACGGGCAAGCGGATGCCCACGCGCCAGTCGGAAATCCAGATCCAGTTCAAGCCCGTCAGGCACTCCATCTTTGGCCGCGACGGGCAAGGATCGGGGCTGGAGCGCGACGTGCATCTGGAGGAGGTGACGCTGGACGTGTCGCTGACCGCAGCCTTCGCGGGCCAGCGCCGCCGTATCGCCTATGAGCGGCTGATCCTGGACCTGCTGGCGGGCGACCAGACGCTGTTCGTGCGCCGCGACGA
>DASVOF010000124.1:0-11314 GCA_036383495.1 Sphingobium sp.
ACGTGCGCCGACGAGGCGTCTTCTACCTCGTCGCGTGCCGGATTAAAGCGTCCGGAATCAACCATCTGCGCCCCCAAACTTCGATGTTCGCTGAAGAGAACAGCGTTGAACGGCCGATGCAACCGCTCCCCGTGTCAAACAGCCCCGCGTTAACCCTTTTTACGCCCACTGTTGCGGATAAGTCGCCTGAAAACCGACCTCAACAGCGATATTGTGGCATATGTGCAACGAAGTCGGTTAATGCACAAGTGTAAAATTATGACGGCAGGGCTTTGTTTACCTTTATTAATTATGACATTCGCCATGGATAAGCATCGCACCGACCGGCAGATTGTGACGCTCCTGCTGCATGATGAACAGGGGGAGAGCTGGCGTTTGAGCGTCGCGGCCGACTGCCTGCCCTTCATCGGCAATTATCGCCGTGTGGAGGGGTTTAATGTAGACGCGATCGTGGCCTTTGACGGCGTCCGAAAGGACGGCTGAGCGCTTTCCTTTTTGCAACGACGGCCAGCGAAGCTAAAAAGCGGTCCCACTTTGTCGCATGATGCTCTAGAGCGCGCGGCGTGAATCAGTCTCGCTTTTCCTTCACCATCGCCGCGACCGACGGCAAGGCCCGCACCGGCAGCATCCAGATGCGCCGGGGCGAAATCCGCACGCCCGCCTTCATGCCGGTGGGCACCGCCGCCACCGTCAAGGCGATGCGCCCGGCGGAGGTGCGCGCGACCGGCGCCGACATCATCCTGGGCAACACCTATCATCTGATGCTGCGTCCCGGCGCGGAGCGCGTGGCGCGGCTCGGCGGGCTGCATGGCTTCATGGGCTGGGAGCGACCGATCCTGACCGACAGCGGCGGCTATCAGGTGATGAGCCTGTCCGCCCTGACGAAGATGAGCGAGGAGGGGGTCGCCTTCGCCAGCCATATCGACGGGTCCCGGCATATGCTGACGCCCGAACGGTCGATGGAGATCCAGCGGCTGCTGGACAGCGACATCGTCATGGCTTTCGACGAATGCACGAAAAATGGTTGCGCCCATGATGAAGCCGCGCACAGCATGGAGCGGTCGATGCGCTGGGCGAAGCGGTCGCGCGACGCCTTCGACGCGGGCGGCGACCATGCGGAGCGCGCTGCGCTGTTCGGCATTCAGCAGGGGTCATTGAACCAGGATATGCGGGGCGTGTCGGCGGAGAAGCTGATCGAGATCGGCTTTGACGGCTATGCCGTGGGCGGGCTGGCAGTGGGTGAGGGGCAGGAGGCGATGTTCGGCTGCCTGGATTATGCGCCGGACATGCTGCCGGTCGAAAAGCCGCGCTACCTGATGGGCGTGGGCAAGCCCGACGACATCGTCGGCGCGGTCGAACGCGGCATCGACATGTTCGATTGCGTGCTGCCGACGCGCAGCGGGCGCAACGGGCAGGCGTTCACCTGGGCCGGGCCGCTCAACATCCGCAATGCGCGCTTCGCCGAGGATATGGCGCCGCTCGATCCGCGCTGCGATTGCCCGGTCTGCGCCACATGGAACCGGGCCTATCTGCACCATCTGGTGAAGGCCGGCGAGATGCTGGGCGCGATGCTGATGACGCAGCACAATATCCATTTCTACCAGTCGCTGATGCAGTCGATCCGCGACAGCATATCGCAAGGGCGCTTCGCCGCCTTCGCCGCCGATTTCCGCCGGGACTATCAGCGCGTCTGAGTGTCAGGAAGAACGGTGATGGCGATGCTGTAGTCGCCAATATCAGGGTCATGGTCCAGCGGGGCGCGAAGCTGGCGGGAGAGGCCCATGAGGACGCGGCCATAGCGTTCATCGATGCGTGCGCTCATGTCGGGCGAGCCGCGCAACGCGGATGAGTTGATGTGCAGCACCGCCCGGTCAGTGCGATCGGGTTCCAGATGCGCCGATATGCGCATCGCCGCGCGCGGGTCCGACAGCATGGCGAGTTCGACCAGTTCCGTCAGCAGGAAGGCGATGGGGACGGCGACATCCTGGCTGATAAGCAGGTTGTCGCTGTCGATCTGGATGCCGAATCGCCGCGCTTCGGCGGGGGCGGCTCCGCGCAGGCTGGCCGACAATTCGCTGATGAGCGAGCGCATGCCGACGCCGCGATGCTCCTCCAGCTCCGCATAATGGTTGCGATGGACGACCGACAGCGCATCGACCCGCCGTTGGATCGACGCATAGGCGTCCACCGCCTCGGACTCATGCGTGGCTCTGGCGTGCAGGCTGATGAGGCTGGCGATGATCTGGAGGTTGTTCTTGACCCGGTGATGCACCTCGCGGGTCAGCTTGCGCTGCGTCTCCAGCCCCTCGGCCATCTCCGCCTCATGTGTGGCGACATCCTCGCTGATCTCGCGGAATGTTTCGCCGAGCGCGACGATCTCGTGCGCCGGGGTGCGGATGCGGCGCATGGGTTCAAGAACCTCGCCCGGCCGATAGGCGGCGACCGTCCGGCGCAGCAACACCAGCGGCCGGATGAGCGAGCGATTGACCACGAACCAGCCGATCGCGGCGGCGGCGAACCACATGACGAGCGGCAGGAAGAGCGAGAGCATCCGTACCAGCGTCACCGGCGGATCGCGCAATGTCATGGTGAGCAGAATGTCCGGCGGATCGAGCCGGGCTGACAGGCTCGTGCTGTGCCCGCCAAGATCGGCGAGGGGGCGGCCGACGACCAGCTTCCGCTCCCCCTGCTCCAGGCTGAGCTGGCGATTTTGCAGCGCGGTCGCGGGGTTGGTGATGCTTTCCAGATAAGCGCGCGAATAATAAGCGAGCGCGACCACCTGGCCATCGCTGCTGTGGGACCGGCTGAGAAGAAAGCCCGAGCGCGGCAGCAATTCGGCGATGCGGGAACTGAAGCGGGCCGAGGGCGCCAGGCCGACCGGTTCCGCCTGTGAGGATGCGCACAGGCTGCGGCCGGCGCGATCGTAGATGTAGAATCGCCCGCCTTCCCGGTCATGGGAGGTCAGGAAGATGGAGAGCCGGTGGCACATGCCAGCGCTGGCGTCCCCCGCCGACAGCGCATTGGCGGTCAACATAAGGGCGGTCCGGTCGGACGCGAGATCGGCCGTCAACTTGCGCGCGCTCTGCGTCACGGCGATGCGCAGCAGGGCTTCCTTTTCAAGATCGGCGGTGCGGATCGCCTGTAACGAGGCGACGAGCGCAATCAGGCCCAGCGGCAGCAGCGCCAGCGTCAGGATGAGGAACATCTTGATGCCGGTGGAATGGATGATGCTGTTCAGGTTGCGCATGGACAATCGGTTCGCCGGGACAGGATAGTCCCTGCGGTCGCCGCCGCCCCTCAACTGACTAGTCCAGCTTGCGGAGGAGGTCGAGCATTTCAGAGGGGACGTCTTCCTCTACCGTCCGCTGATAAACGGACCGCAAGGCGTTCGAGACCGATGCCTCATCCTTCTTGGCGGCGGGAGCGCGACGCTTGCGCGCGGCGGCGGCTTTTACCTCCGGAGCCGGGGTGCTGGCGCCGACATCTTTCTTGTCCCCTCCCTTCACGTCCCGTTCCGTTGTTGAAGCAACCAAAATACGCCCCTCTGCAGTATCACTGTCACGTCAGCCCGTTCTTTGCGCCTTTCCTGCATGACGTCAATCGAAGCCATGACGATGAGGCGTCAAATCCCAATATCCGCTAAAAAACCGAACGGCTGTGAAACAAATCTTCCCGTCGTTGGTTCCACATCCCGAAGCATTTTTTGCCGCCATTGGCGCGGCGGTTCGAGGGGGCGGGGGCTTGCCACAGCGGCATCGACAATCCATCCTTTCCGCACCGCCGAATGTTTCGGAACAACAGGCCCTGATCGGGTTGGGAGAAGATTGACAGATGTCGCTTGGACAGCAACTGCACCCGCACCTTCCGTTCCTGCGTCGTTACGCCCGCGCGCTCACCGGCAGCCAGGGACATGGCGACGCTTATGTCCGCGCCACGCTGGAGGCCATCGTCGCCGCACCGGAAGAATTCCCGGCCGATGTCGATCCGCGCCTCGGCCTCTACAAGATCTTTCATGCGATCTGGTCGTCGTCGCATCTGGATGACGGCCCGGTTCTTACGGGCGCGGACGGGCAGGAAGCCATCGCCCAGGCGCGGCTCGCCCGCCTGACGCCGCTGCCGCGCCAGGCGCTGCTGCTGACCGCGCTGGAAGGATTCGCCATCGACGATGTGGGCTATCTGATCGGGCTCGACCCGGCGGATGTGGAAGCTTTGGTGGAAGAGGCGTTGAGCGAGATTGAATCGCAGACCCGCGCCAAGGTGCTGATCATCGAGGATGAGCCGATCATCGCGATGGATATCGAAACGATCGTCCGCGATCTTGGTCATGAAGTGACCGCCATCGCCGTCACGCGGGAAGATGCGGTGCGAGAGGCGATGGCCGAGCGTCCGGGACTGGTGCTCGCCGACATCCAACTGGCCGACGATTCGAGCGGCATCGATGCGGTGAAGGACATATTGGCGGAATTTTCGGTGCCGGTGATCTTCATCACCGCTTTCCCCGAGCGCCTGCTGACCGGCGAGCGGCCCGAGCCGACTTTCCTGATCACCAAGCCGTTCCAGCGATCCACGGTGAAGGCCGCGATTTCGCAGGCCCTCTTCTTCGATGAGGCGACCGCCCCGGCCTGACCAATGTTGCGCGGGTTCCGCCAAAGACTGAAAAAGTGCGGAACCCCCATCCTTACCCCGCGTTATTCATGCGTAACGATCGGGAGACGGAAAACCATGGCGGATGAGGAAAAGCATATCGCCGCTCAAGACGCCCGGTCGGGATCAACTCCACATATTGTCCGATACATCCTAGGCATTTCCTTGCCGCTGGTGATTATTGGGATGCTGATTGTGCTGTGGAGCTATTACGGGTGACGATCATTGGTTCCCGCAAACAATGGGTATAGGATGCGGACGCATTTATGGCTTTGACGACTTCGGTTCATGCGGCGAGGGCGACAGCCAGTGAGAGGGTTGTTCCCATGAGCGAAGGGCCCGGTCCGGTGGCTGAAAGCCGGCCGATCGAACGTCAGGAGTCGGAGAGGGAGGCGCTTTCCGACACCGATTTCAAGCGTGAATTGGCGGCGGTCATTCCCCATCTGCGCGCCTTTGGCCGATCGCTGTCGGGCAATCGCGACGTTGCGGACGATCTGGTTCAGGAAACCCTGCTGAAGGCATGGGCCGCGCGCGCGCGTTTCCAGGCGGGCACCAACATGCGGGCGTGGACCTTCATCATCCTGCGCAACCATTATCTTTCGCAGATGCGGCGTTCGCGGTTCCGGGGCGACTGGGACGATCTGACGGCGGACCGTCTGCTGGCCGCGCCGGCCGGGCAGGACAAGCATGTCGAACTGTCGGACATGCAGCGTGCGCTGCTGCAACTGCCCCAGCCGCAGCGCGAAGCGTTGATCCTCGTCGGTGCGGGCGGTTTCGCTTATGAAGAGGCCGCCGAGATATGCGGCGTGGCCGTCGGCACGATCAAGAGCCGCGTGGCCCGTGGGCGCGCGGCGCTCGAACAGATATTGGAAAGCGGGGATCTGCCTTCGCGGCGCAGTCAGGCGACGACCGACACTGCGGTGCTGGACGAGATCATGGGCGATGTGGACCGTTTGAGCCGTGGACGCGAAGCGAGAGGAGACTCCGACTCCAAAGAGGAATGATGTATAAGGGGTCCCATGGGAACCGTCTCCGCCAACTATGGGAGAAGGACTATGGTCGAGAATCGGAGAAGCAGTGGGCCTCCTTTGGATCCTGAGCCTGATGAGGACTTCGACGGAGTAGAAGGATCGCGCGGCAGCGGCCTGATTTTCGTCCTGATCGCGATTGCGCTCATCCTTGCGATCACTTTTTTCTATCTGACCAAGGATCGTGAAAGCGATCAAAGCCGTGCGGTGACGCAGGCGGTGGAATCAGCCGACAGCGCGGCGCGCGTGGTCGGCAACGCTGCACAGAACGCAGCCGACCGGCTGAAAGACCGGAACTGAACCGCAGCGGATGCGGCCCGCTCCAACGCCGATCTTCAGGAAATCTTTGGGAATTTCGTGCACGGTCTTTGAACCGTCGGATTTTCTTACAGTCACTGTAAGCTGATCCGATGTGACAGGTCTGCCCGATCGGGCAGCCAGCGGGATGCGCGCGAGAACGATGATCAGACTGTTCAAACATTATGTGCCGCATGCGGTGCTGCTGCTGGGGATGCTGGATCTCGTGCTGCTGCTCTCGGCCGCCGAAGTCGGCTGGATATTGCGGGCGCGGCAGATCGGCATGGATGTCGACCCGCTCATGACCCGCGTGGGGCCGCTGCTGAGCTTTGCGGTGGCGATCCAGACCGCGATGATCGCGGTCGGCGTCTATGGGCCCGAGGCGTTGCAGTCGATTCGTTTCGCCCTGGCGCGGCTGCTGGTGGCGATTTCGCTGGGTGTGATTTTCCTGTCGGTGATGCATTTCGCCCTGCCGGACTTGACGCTGTGGCGGTCCAATTCGCTCTACGCCATGGGGCTCGCCGTCGCGCTGCTGCTGGCGGTGCGCTTGCTGCTGGGCTCGATGCTGGGCGGCGAGGCGTTCAAGCGGCGGCTGGTGGTGTTGGGGGCGGGCAATCGCGCCAACCGCATCCGCGAACTCGAACAGCGCAAGGGCGCAGGTTTCCTGATCGTTGGCTATATCGCCATGAATGACGGGTCGCAGGTGATCCCGGAGGCGATCAACCGCAGCGCCATCTACAATCTCGCCGACTTCGTCGTGCGCCTGGCCGCCAGCGAAGTGGTGCTGGCGCTGGAGGAGCGGCGCAATGCATTGCCGCTCGCGGACCTGTTGCGGATCAAGACCACGGGCGTCCATGTGAACGAGATTTCGACCTTCCTGGAGCGCGAGACGGGCCGCGTCGACCTGGACAGCGTAAACCCGAGCTGGCTGATCTTTTCCGACGGTTTTTCCTCCGGCCGCCGCATATCGAGCATCGCCAAGCGCCTGTTCGACATCGTCGCCAGTTCCATCCTGCTGCTGCTGACAGGGCCGATCATCCTGATCGCCGCGATCCTCGTAAAGCTCGACAGCAAAGGGCCGGCTTTCTACCGCCAGCAGCGTGTCGGCCTGTTCGGCGAAGAATTCTGGATCATGAAGCTGCGCACCATGCGGCAGGACGCGGAGGTGAGCGGCCAGGCGATCTGGGCGGAGAAGGACGACCCGCGCATCACCCGCCTGGGCTACTGGCTGCGCAAGCTGCGCATCGACGAACTGCCCCAGACCTGGACGGTGCTGAAGGGCGACATGAGCTTTGTGGGGCCAAGGCCCGAGCGCCGCCAGTTCGTCGACGATCTGGAACAACATCTGCGCTATTATGCCGAGCGGCATATGGTGAAGCCCGGCATCACCGGCTGGGCGCAGATCAACTACCCCTATGGCGCGTCGATCGAGGACGCCCGGCACAAGCTGGAATATGACCTCTATTACGCGAAAAATTATACGCCCTTTCTGGATCTGCTGATCCTGATCCAGACGCTTCGGGTCATATTGTGGCCCGAAGGCGCGCGCTGAGGCGGCGGCGGTGGGCGTGATGCTGCAATTCGTAGGCGATTGGGGCCACGCGCTGGCCGCCATATTGTTCGCGGCGCTGGGCATATTCATCCTGCGCCACCGCGATGACGCTGCCGCGCCGCGCCTGCTGGCGACGGCGTTGCTGCTGACGTCCTGCTGGTCGCTGTATGTTTCCTTTGGCGGCGTCAACAAGCCGCTTACCGGCATCGGCGAGAATGTCCGCAACGCGGCCTGGCTGCTGTTGCTGTTCGCGATGCTGCGGCGCGAAGCGACGATGCGCGCGGGGTCGATGGTGGCGATCGGGTCCGTCTACGCCGCCGTGGCGGGGCTGATCGCGCTGCAGACCTTCACGGACCTGATCTGGCGAGAATTGCCGATCCTTAGCGAACTTCATCGCACGCTTTTCCATGTGTCGCTGGTCCTGCACATGATGACCGCGATCGGCGGCCTGATGCTGGTCCACAACCTGTATATCAGCGCGCCGGCGTGGCGGCGGGGGGGCGTCCCGCTGCTGCTGGGCGCGATCGCGGCGATGTGGACCTATGATCTTAGCCTCTATGCGATCTGTTATTTCGCCGTTGATCGGGCCAACGAGATTTATGCGCTGAGGGGGCTGCTGATGGCGCTGCTGGCGCCTGTCATCGCGGTCAGCATGCGGCGGGATATGGCGGGGCGGTTACAGCTGTCGCGCGCTTTGACTTTTCGGTCGCTCTCTTTCGTGGCCCTCGCGCTCTATGTCATCCTGCTGAGCATGGCGGCGGTGATGATCGAACTGATCGCCGGCCCCTATGCGCGACTGGTGGAAATCGGCGGCGTCTTCTTCCTGGCGGTGAGCGCGCTGGTGCTGCTGCCCTCGCCCCAGATGCGCGCGCTGTGGAAGGTGCAGATCGTCAAGCATTTCTTCCAGCATCGCTACGACTATCGCACCGAATGGATGCGTTTCGGCGACACCATCGGGCGTGCGGGCGACAATGGCCTGCCTTTGGGGGAAAGGGTGGCCAAGGCGGTGGCCGACATTACCGAATCGCCCGCGGCCATATTGATGCTGCGCGCCGATGATGGGGCGCTGGCGTTCGAGGCGCAATGGAACTGGCCGGGCGAACTGGCGCAAGCGGCGGCCGTGCCCGCGCCGCTCGCCGCGCTGATCGAAGGAAGCGGCTGGATCATCGATGTCGACCGGCAGGAAGACGCCGCCATGCCCGACTGGATCGGGCAGGACAGCCGCACCTGGGCGCTGGCGCCGCTCATCCATTTCGACCGGCTGATCGGTGCGATCCTGCTCGCGCGGCCGCCGATCGATCGGCGGCTCGACTGGGAGGATTTCGACATGCTGCGCACCGCCGGGCGACAGGCGGCCAGCTATCTGAGCGAGGCGCAGGGGCAACAGGCGCTGGACGACGCCCAGCGGTTCGACGAATTCAACCGCCGCTTCGCCTTCATCATCCATGACGTCAAAAATCTGGTGAGCCAGTTGTCGCTGCTCGCCCGGAATGCCGAGCGGCATGCCGACAATCCCGACTTCCGCGCCGACATGGTGCTGACGCTCAAGGAGTCGGTGGGCAAGATGAACGACATGCTCGCCCGCCTGTCGCAGCATAACAAGGGCCGGGCGGAGGAGCCGCGTCCCATGTCGCTGCGCGCGGTGCTCGATCAGGTCGCGCGCATCCGCTCGCGCCAGCATGATGTGCGCGTGACCGGCGATGCGTCGCCCGCTTTGGCCGATCCCGCGCGGGTCGAGCAGATCGTCACCCATTTGTTGCAGAATGCGATCGACGCCAGCGCGCCTGACAGTCCCGTCGAGCTTCGCTTGCGGGACGAGGACGGTCACGCGCTGGTCGAGGTGATCGACCAGGGGCGGGGCATGACGGCCGAATATGTCCGGCGCGAGCTGTTCAAGCCTTTTTCGTCCAGCAAGGTGGGCGGGTTCGGCATCGGGGCTTTCGAGGCGCGCGCTCTGGCGCAGGGGATGGGCGGCCGCATCGATGTGGAGAGCAAGCCGGGAACGGGCAGCCGCTTCACGCTGCGTCTGCCGCTGGCGTCGCGGGAAATGAAGAAGGGGAAGGCCGCCTGATGAGCGACATGCGACCCAAATTGTTGATCGTGGAGGATGATCCGGGCCTGCAACGGCAATTGCGCTGGGCCTATGAGGATTATCAGCTGTTCATCGCCGGCGACCGCGAGGAAGCGATCGAGATGCTGCGGTCCGAAGCGCCCGACGTGGTGACGCTGGACCTGGGACTTCCGCCCGATCCGGACGGGGCCAGTGAGGGTTTCGCGACGCTGGAAGAGATGCTGCGGATCAAGCCCGATACGAAAGTGATCGTCGCGTCCGGGCACGGCGCGCGGGAAAGCGCGCTTCAGGCGATTTCGGGTGGGGCCTATGATTTCTACCAGAAGCCGGTCGATATCGACGAGCTGGGCCTGATCGTCCGCCGCGCTTTCCATGTTCATGCGCTGGAAAAGGAAAATGCGCGGCTGGCGGATGTCGCGCCGCAGGAAGCGCGGGTTCTGGGCCGGCTGATTACGACAGCGCCGGAGATGATGAAGGTTGCGCGCACCATTGAGCGCGTGGCCGCCGCGCAGGTGTCGGTGTTGCTGCTGGGCGCGAGCGGGACGGGCAAGGAGTTGCTGGCGCAGGGGCTGCATGACGCCAGTCCCCGTCGGCACGGCCCCTTCGTCGCGATCAACTGCGCCGCCATCCCCGAAAAACTGCTGGAAGCCGAACTGTTCGGCCATGAGGAAGGCGAAACGACGCCCGGCAAGATCGAGCAGGCGCAGGGCGGGACGCTGTTCCTCGACGAGGTGGGGGAGATCCCGCTGGCGATTCAGGTGAAGCTGCTGCGGTTCCTGAAGGACCGGGTGATCGAGCCTATCGGCGCTGTCGACACGCGGATCGTGTGCGCCACGCATCAGAATCTGGAGGAGATGATCGCGGCGGGCGCATTCCGGGAGGATCTTTATTATCGGCTGGCTGAAATCGTGGTGACAATACCGGCGCTGAAAGACCGGCCGGGCGATCCGGCGCTGCTGGCGCGCCATTTCCTGAATTGCTTCGCCAAGGAGATGAACCCGCAGGTCAAGGGACTGGCGCCCGATGCGCTGGCGGCGCTCGACGCATGGTCCTGGCCGGGCAATGTGCGCGAGCTGGAAAACCGGATGAAGCGCGCGATCATCATGGCGGACGGCAAGCTGGTGACCGCCGCCGATCTCGACCTTGACGGCGATCGGATGGCGGGGAACGATGTCGTGAACCTGAAAGCCGCCCGAGAGATGGCGGACCGGCGCGCTATCCGCCGGGCGATCGCACGGACCGACGGCAATATATCGGGCGCCGCCAAGATGCTGGGGATCAGTCGGCCCACGCTCTACGACCTGCTCAAGCAATATCAGATGCAGAACTGAGCGCCCATGAGCCGCAAGCGCCTTATCCTGTTAGCCGCGCTGGCGGCCGTCCTGCTGTCGCTCGCGGCGCTGTGGCAATGGCATCGCCATGAGGGCGACGCGGCCCTGTCGCGCGGTATCGCCGCGCTCGGCAAGGGGGATGCGCGCACGGCGCGGGTGGAATTGATGAACGCGATCCGGGCCCATCCGCGATCGGTGGCGGCGCGCATCGCACAGGCGCGGGCGCTGCTCGACCTGGGCGATGGCGACGGCGCGCGGGCGGAGATCGAACGGGCGCGCCGGCTGGGTGGGAGCATGGCGGCGACGCGGCACCTGATGGCCGAAGCACTGCTGTTGCAGGGTGACGCGGACCGAGCCTTGCAAGAGGCCATGAGCGACGACATTCCCCCCA
>DASVOF010000125.1:0-16702 GCA_036383495.1 Sphingobium sp.
TTGATTTGTGGTGCAATCATCGGCGTACGCCCCATGCCGCCGCCGGCATAGACCTCCGCGCCGATTTGCCCGTCGCGCTTCACCAGCTTGAGGCCGATGTCGTGCAACCGCATCGCAGCCCGGTCTTCCTCATTGGCGATCACGCAAATCTTGAACTTGCGCGGCAAATAGGTGAACTCCGGGTGGAAGGTCGACCATTGGCGCAGCAATTCCGCCCAGGGGCGCGGGTCCGCGACTTCATCCGCCGCCACGCCCGCATATTGATCGGACGAGATATTGCGGATGCAGTTGCCGCTGGTCTGGATGGCGTGCATCTCCACCGTCGCCAGTTCGGCCAGAATCTCCGGCGCGTCGGCCAGCTTGATCCAGTTATATTGAAGGTTCTGCCGCGTCGTGAAATGGCCGTAGCCCTTGTCATATTTCGCGGCGATCTCGCCCAGCTTGCGCATCTGCTTGCCCGACAGGGTGCCATAGGGAATGGCCACCCGCAGCATATAGGCGTGCAGCTGAAGGTAGAGGCCGTTCATCAGCCGCAGCGGCTTGAACTGATCCTCGGTCAGGTGACCGGCCAGGCGGCGCTGGGTCTGGTCGCGAAATTCCTCGACGCGGGCGTCGACGATGGACTGGTCGTAGCTGTCGTAACGATACATGGTTCAGATCACCCAGTTGCCGGCGTCGGCGTCATGCGGTTTCAACGTCAGGTCGGGACGAACGGTCGGCCCCAGAGCGCGGATGCGATCCTTGATATGGGCAGGCCGTACGCCTTCGTCGGTGACCGTGGCGTCGATCACATAGGCTCCGACGACCCGCAGCGCGGCTTCTTCCGCCCGCGCGAGTTCCTCGCCCTTGTCGCCCACATCGACCGATTCCTCGACATGCCGCGACCAGCCGTCGCCCGCCCACCAGATCACGTCTCCGGCGCCAAGGTCATTGCCGGTCAATATTTTCACGAACGCATCTCCGCCCCATTATCCCTTTGCGCGGCCCAGCCGGCCAGCACATCCTGCGCCAGCGCATAGGCCGCCACTTCGCCGACCACAATCAGGGCCGGGCTTTTTACTTTTTCGCGCGTCACCATGTCGCCCAGATCGGCGAGCAGGGTGCGCAGCGTCCGCATGTCGGACCGCGTGCCGTTTTCCAGCACCGCGACCGGGATGGTGGGGCTGACGCCATCGGCGATCAGCTTGTCGGCTATGTCCGTCGCCGTCGCCACGCCCATATAGATGACGAGCGTCCGCCCCTTGCCCGCCAGGCCCGACCAGTCCTGATCGGTGAGCCCTTTGCACTGGCCCGCGACGAAGGTCACCGCGCTGGCCGCGTCGCGGTGGGTGAGGGGGAGCTGGGCCTGCGCCGCGCAGCCTATGGCGGCGCTGATCCCCGGCACGACCTCCACCGGCACGCCTGCGGCGCGGCAGGCTTCCATTTCCTCGCCCCCGCGTCCGAACACGAAGGGGTCGCCGCCCTTGAGCCGCACGACCGAACGTCCGGCCAGCGCCAGTTCCACGATCAGGGCGTTGATCCCGTCCTGCGGCACCGAATGGCGGCTGCGCTGCTTGGCGACGGAGATCAGCTCCGCGGCGGGAGAGGCGAGCGCCAATATCTCGGACGACACCAGCCCGTCGTGCACGATCACCGCCGCCTGCGCGATCAGCCGCGCGGCGCGCAGGGTCAGCAGCTCCGGATCACCCGGACCCGCGCCGACGAGATAGACGGTGGCAGGTGCATTTTCAGCCATGCTGGCCAAATGGCGAAAGCGGCCAAGCGTTTCAATCCAGAATGCTTTGCCCGGCGCGTAGGAAAATTTGGGCGCTGCCTTCCTGGCTCCTTTTCGTCATCCCAGCGAAAGCTGGGACCTCAGGCCATTAAGAGCAGCCTCCTGAGATGCCAGCGTTCGCTGGCATGACGGTCTTTAATCCCCCATCCCGCTGACATCGATCTCCCTCAACCCCACGCCGATCGTGGCGCGCGGTTGTTCGATTTCCACCGACGCCACCGGATAGGCGCAATAATCCGCCGCATAATAAGCGCTGGGCCGGTGATTGCCGGAAATCCCCACCCCACCGAACGGCGCGGAGGAGGATGCCCCGTTGGTCGGCCGGTTCCAGTTGACGATGCCCGCGCGGATGTTCGCCCAGAACTGATTATAGTGTTCGGGCGACCCGCCGACCAGCGAGGCGGACAGGCCGTAGCGGCTGTTGTTCGCTTCGGCGATCGCGGCGGGGAAATCGGGCACGCGGATGACCTGCAGCAGCGGCCCGAACAATTCCACGTCGGGCCGTTCCGCCATGCCGGTGACGTCGATGATTCCGGGCGTCAGGAACGGCCGGTCGGCGACGGGGCGGGCCAGATGCTTGATGGGCTTGCCGCCATGGCTCATCAGATAGAGGAAGCTTTCGGTCAGCTGATCGGCCGCATGATTGTCGATCACCGGCCCCATGAACGGCGTCGGATCGGCATGGGGATGGTCGACGATCAGCCGATCGGCGACCTTCTTGATCTCGCCGATCAGCATGTCGGCCAGTTCCTCCTTCACGATCAGCCGGCTCGCCGCCGTGCAGCGCTGTCCGCTGGAAAGGAAGGCGGATTGGACCACCAGCACCGCCGCGCTGGCGATGTCGGATGTGTCCCACACGACAATCGGATTGTTGCCGCCCATTTCCAGCGCCAGGATCTTGCCCGGATTGGTCGCGAACTGGCGGTTGATCGCGATGCCGGTCTGCGCCGAACCGGTGAAGAGAATCCCGTTGACGTCCGGATGCGCGGCCAACGCCTTGCCCTCGTCCGCTCCGCCCAGAACCAGCCGAACCGCATCCTGCGGCACGCCCGCTTCGTGATAGAGCCGCACCAGCATCTCGCCCACCGCCGGGGTCTTTTCGGACGGCTTGAACAGCACGCCGTTGCCCGCCAGCAGCGCGGGAATGATGTGGCCGTTGGGCAGATGCGCCGGGAAATTATAGGGGCCCAGCACCGCCATGACGCCGTGCGGCTTGTGCCGCACCGACTGGCGCGCGCCCAGCGCCGCCTCCAGCCGCCTTTGCCCCGTGCGCTCCGAAAAGGCGGCGACGGAGATGTCGACCTTGTTCATCACCGCCGTGACTTCGGTGCGCGCGTCCCATAGCGGCTTGCCGGTTTCGCGCGCGATCAGGTCGGCCAGTTTTTCCTCATTGGCGCGCACGACATTGACGAAGCGTCGCAGCGTTTCGATGCGATAGGCGATGGGCTTGGCCGCCCAATCGGGCCATGCGGCCCTGACGCGAGCGACCTCCACCTCGACGTCGCTGGCCGCGCCCTGCCACAAAGGGGCGCCGGTGGCGGGTTCTGTCGAAGTCAGGGTCGCGGACATGCCACCGATATGGTGGATAATCGCGCATTAGGGAAGGGGTGGCGCAGCCCCATGCGCCTCGCCCATCCGCCGCACCGCCGCGACCTTTTCATGCAGCGGGCCCCAATCGTCGTCCTTGTCGATCGCGTTCCAGATCGCCTCGACCTCATCGATATGCATCGAGCAGGGCGCTTCATCGCTCCAATAGGGATGGTCCTTCGTCCCGCCCGCCTCGAACCCCGCAATTGTTTCCCGAAACTTTGCCCAGGCTTCGCCCGAATAATCCGCTCCCTCACGCAGATCGCCGCCGCGCCAGTCGTGGAAGAAGCGGTCGATCGGCGTGTCGCTCGCCACCATACCGGCCACCGCCGCCTCGATCATCGCCGGCGCGTCACCTGACGGCGTCACCCCCAACCGCCAACAGAAACGCCGCGCCATCGCTTCGCCATAAAGCTGCGGAAACCGCTCCAACTGCGCGATCAGCGGCTCCGCCTCCACCAGCGGCCGCAGCGACACGGCAAGCTGCGCCACGTCCCAATGGATCGCTTCGGCCTGCCGTCCGAAGGCGTAAAGCCCGGCATGATCAAAATAGGCGGCGGTGAACCCCGGTTCCCAGCGCGGCGTAAAGCGCCACGGCCCATAGTCGAAGCTCTCGCCCGTCACATTGATATTGTCGCTGTTGAGAACGCCATGCACGAAGCCCGCGTTCATATAGCTCGCCGCCAGATCGGCGGTTCGCTCGACCACCCGCCCCAGCAGTTGCGCGGGGGGATTGTCGCCGGGGGTTTCCCCGTAAAGCCGTGTCAGCGCATAGTCGGTCAGCCGTTCCAGCAGGCCCTTGTCATCGAAATAGGCCGCCCTCTGGAACGACCCGATGCGGATATGCGAATGGCTGAGCCGCACCATCACGGCGGCGCGGGTAGGGGAGGGTTCGTCATTGCGCTCCAGCGCCTCGCCGGTTTCGATCAGCGAAAATGTCTTCGATGTGTTGACGCCCAGCGCCTCGAGCATCTCGGTCGCCAATATTTCGCGCACTCCGCCCTTCAGCGTCAGTCGCCCGTCGCCGAATCGGCTGTAGGGCGTCTGCCCCGAACCCTTGGTCCCCAAATCCAGCAGGCGGCCTGCGCCATCGCGCAACTGCGCGAACAGGAAACCGCGCCCGTCCCCGATATCGGGATTATACACGCGGAACTGATGCCCATGATAGCGCAGCGCCAGCGGCCGGGGCAGCGTATCGGGCAGGGGCGCGAACCGCCCGAAATGCCGGGTCCAATCCTCATCCGACAGGCCGTCCAGCCCCACGCTCGCCGCCGCCCGGTCATTGCGGAAGCGCAGGATCGTCTGCGGAAAGTCGGCCGCCGCGACGTCATCGGAGAAATCGGGTTGTAACCCACCGATTTCATTTGCTGGATTGTATCTGGTGGCTTGCGGGGATTTGTCCATGCGGCGATATGGGGGTGCAAGGCAGGAAGGATCAAGCTTGAGCAGCTACACCGACGGATATTGGTGGTCTCCCGATGGCCTGCGACTCCATTACCGCGACTATGCGGGTGGGACAGACGACCGTCCGCCGCTTCTCTGCCTGCCCGGCCTCACCCGCAACGCCCGCGATTTTGAGCCGCTTGCCGCGCGCCTCGCCGGGGACTGGCGACTGATCTGCCCGGACATGCGCGGTCGCGGCGAAAGCGCGCAGGCGAAGGACCCGATGACCTATGTCCCGCTCACCTATTTGCAGGACATCAGCCGTCTGCTGACGGATTTGGCCATTACCCGTTTCGTCGCGGTCGGTACGTCGCTGGGCGGGCTCATCACCATGCTGATCGCCGCCACCCACCGCGAATGGCTGGCGGGGGCGCTGCTCAACGATGTCGGCCCCCAGTTGGAGGAAGCGGGCCTCGCGCGCATCCGCGCCCATGTGGGCGTGGGTCAGTCGCATCCCAGCTGGGTTCAGGCCGCCCGTGCGCTGGAGGAAGGGAATCGCGACATCTATCCCGGCTATGATCTGGAACAGTGGCTGGCCATGGCCAAGCGGCTCTACCGCCTCAATAGCGCGGGCAGGGTGGTGCTGGACTATGACATGCGCGTCGCCGAGCCGTTGCGGGTGACCGACGGGACGGCTGGCGTGGACATGTGGCCAGTCCTGTCGGCCTTTCGCGGCATCCCGACGCTGATCCTGCGGGGCGAGCGCTCCGATATTCTGGGCGCGTCCACGGCGCAGCGGATGGAACGGGATATCGGCGTTGATGCCGAACTCGTCACCGTTCCCGGCGTTGGTCACGCGCCTGTCCTCGATGAGTCCGAATCCGTCGCGGCCGTCGACCGTCTGCTCGCGCGGGTCCTGCATGGTTGAACCTTTGAAGCGGCCGCCCCGGCTGCTGCATGTTCATGGCAGCTTCTCGCTGGGCGGGAAGGAGGCGCGCGCCGTCCGCCTCATGAACCTGTGGGGCGACCGCGCGCATCACAGCGTCATCAGCGCCGCGCCCGACGCGATGGGCGCGCGCGCGGCGCTCGATCCGGCGACGCCTGTCAGCTTTCCGGAATCGCCGCCGCTCACCGGCCGCCCCGGTCCGATGCGCTTCCGGGCGCTGGGGCGTTTCCTGTCCGGCTTCGACCTCATCCTCACCTATAATTGGGGCGCGATGGATGCGGTGATGGCGCATCGCTTCTGCGCCTCTTCCATGCGCCTGCCGCCGCTTATCCATCATGAGGATGGCTTCAACATAGAGGAAGCCACGGGCCTGAAGCCGCAGCGGAACCTCTATCGCCGCCTCGCGCTCCAGCGGGCGCAAGCCGTCGTCGTTCCCTCTATCCGTCTCGACCGGATCGCGCGCGACATATGGCGCCAGCCTGAGCGTAAGGTGCACCTGATCCGCAACGGCATCGACGTCGCTCGCTATGCCGCCCCGCCCGCGCCGAACGCCATTCCCGGCCTGATCCGCTCCCCGGACAAGCTGCTGGTCGGCACGCTCGCGGGATTGCGTCCGGTCAAGAACATCCCGCGCCTTGTCCGCGCGATCGCGCCCCATCGCGACAGGCTGCAACTGGTCGTCGTGGGCGACGGCCCCGAGCGCGACGCCATCCTGGCTGAAGCGGCGCGCCAGGGTCTGGATGATCTTCATCTGGCCGGGTTCCTGCCCGACCCATGGCGCTATATCGGCCTGTTCGATATTTTCGCTTTGTCATCCGACAGCGAGCAGTTTCCGATATCGCTGGTGGAGGCGATGGCGGCGGGATTGCCGGTGGCGTCGATGGATGTCGGCGACGTCGGCCAGATGGTCGCGCCGGAAAATCAGCCTTTCATCGTTCGGCACGAACAGGCTCTCTCGATCGCCATTGAAGCCCTGGCCGCCAGTCCCGACCTGCGCCTTCGGCTGGGCGAAGCAAATCGCCATCGCGCCAGGCGTGATTTCGAGGAAGCGACAATGGTCGACGCATATGCGGCGCTTTACGGTCAGGCACTATCCAGCCCCCATATTTTGCGGTAGGGCGCGCGGAAATTCGTCACCGGTTTCGAAAGCTGCTATAAGGCCGCCTCGATCTGGCCGGGGGCCCAGCAGCGTTCGCGTGGGAGATTGCATTGTTCAAGGGTTTGAAGCCCATCATCTATGGTGGCCGTGAAGTCTGGCCGCTGGTCGAAGGCGGAAAGGGCGTCGCCGTTTCCAACCATTCCAGCTCGGGCGCATGGGCCGCGGCCGGCGGCATCGGCACCGTGTCGGCCGTCAACGCCGACAGCTATGACAGTTTCGGCAATGTGATCCCGCAACTCTATCATGGCCGCACCCGCCGCGATCGGCACGAGGAACTGGTCGCCTACGCCATCGACGGCGCGGTCGAGCAGGTGAAGCGCGCTTTCGAGATCGCCGGGGGCAAGGGCGCGATCAACATCAACATCCTCTGGGAAATGGGTGGGGCGCAGCGTGTGCTGCACGGCGTCCTGGAAAAGACTCGCGGCATGGTCGCGGGCGTCACCTGCGGCGCGGGCATGCCCTATAAGCTGAGCGAGATCGCGGCGTCCTATGGCGTCAGCTATCTGCCGATCGTCAGCTCCGGTCGCGCTTTCCGCGCGCTGTGGAAGCGCGCCTATTCGAAGGCGTCGGAATGGCTCGCCGCCGTGGTCTATGAAGATCCGTGGCTGGCGGGCGGCCATAACGGCCTGTCCAACGCCGAAGATCCGCGCGCGCCGCAGGACCCCTATCCCCGCGTCAAGGCGCTGCGCGACACGATGCGCGAAGGCGGTATTTCCGACGATGTGCCGATCGTGATGGCGGGCGGCGTCTGGCACCTGAAGGACTGGAACGATTGGATCGACAATCCGGAACTGGGGGCCATAGCCTTCCAGTTCGGCACTCGTCCGTTGCTGACGCAGGAAAGCCCCATTCCGCAGGCGTGGAAGGAACGGCTGACGCAATTGGAGCCCGGCGACGTGCTGCTCCACCGCTTCTCGCCCACCGGCTTCTACAGCTCGGCGATCCGCAACCCGTTCCTGCGCCAGCTGGAGGCGCGCTCGGAAAGGCAGATTCCGTTCAGCACCGAGCAGGCGGGCGATCACACGCATCAGCTGGACGCCGGGGTGAAGGGCAAGAATTTCTGGGTCACGCGCGGCGACCTGCTGCGCGCGCGCGAGTGGGTGGGGCAGGGCTTCACCTCCGCGCTCAAGACGCCGGACAATACGCTCGTATTCGTGGACGATGACGAGCGCGCTGAAATTCGCAAGGATCAGACGGACTGCATGGGCTGCCTCAGCCAGTGCGCCTTCTCCAGCTGGATGGATAGCGAGACCAACTCGACCGGACGCCTCGCCGACCCGCGCAGCTTCTGCATCCAGAAGTCGCTTCAGGAAGCGGTCCATGGCGGCGATCTCGACAAGAATCTGCTGTTCGCCGGCCATGGCGCCTACAAGTTCAAGCAGGACCCCTTCTACTCCAACGGCTTTGTGCCCACCGTGAAGCAGCTGGTCGATCGCATCCTGACGGGCGACTGATGGCGGATATTCAGGGACTGGCGGTGCTGGAATATCATACGCCCTATTTCGACGTCGTGCGTCCCGGCCAGTTCGTGCTCTGCGCGGTGTCGGGCGCGCGCATCGACCTTGATGATCTCAAATATTGGAGCGCCGAGTTTCAGGAGGCCTATCGCGGGCCGGTGGAAGCGACCCAATCCTTCCTGCGCCATCGCGGGTTGGAAATCGCCTGAAGCTGCACCGCTGCTTTCAGCCCGCCGCTTGTAAGGGCTCGGTCCGTCGCGACTTCATTGTTCCTTTTCCTGTGCAAATGGTTTACTCTTGGATCAAGGCGACAAAGATCGCCTCCAGAGGAAGGATGGAAGCAATGTCGCGTATCGACATTTTCGGCGATCGAGTGTGCGTGGTCACCAGCCTGCTGATCGTGGGGTGGTTCATCTACAACGTCGCGTTCTGAACGCCTCCCTCCTTCTTCCCAATTCCCGACCCAGGTGCGGCGCGCGATCAAGCGCAGATCATCGGCCCTAAAGCAAAGCTATCTTCCATATCTCAATTAAATCAGTAGATAAGGTGGCGAGCGCAACGCTCCGCGGCTTTTGAAGGATGACAGCTTGCTCCGCGTCAACAACGGCTAAAGCGCACGGCACTTATGCGACGACGCAAGGTTTCGTGTTCCTCCGCTTATGGAGAAGACGATGACCCGCAAATCTACCCGTGCCCGTCAGCAAAGCCGCGCCGACCGACGGCCCGAAATCCACATTCCCCATTCCTCCTGGTCGCGCGTGCAGCGCGTCGCCCCCGCGACCTCGCTCGCGCCGGAGGAATTCTGGACCCGCCTGGGCCTGGGCCTTTAGGGAAGGACGACTTTACATTGACCCGCCACCGTTCGTCCTGAGTAGCCGCTGAGCTTGTCGAAGTGGCGTATCGAAGGATTGAGGCTGGGCGCGAATGCTTCGATACGGGCCTTCGACAAGCTCAGTCCCTACTCAGCACGAACGGATCAATGTAAAGTCATCCCGCTCTAGTCAGCGGAAAACCACGGTCTTGCCGCCATTTCGCAGCACCCGGCGGTCGGCCAGCCAGCCGACCGCCCGGGCCAGCACCTGCGCCTCTATGTCGCGGCCGATGCGGATCATGTCCTCCGCCGTCGCCCGGTGATCGACCCGTTCGACCGCCTGTTCGATGATCGGCCCTTCGTCGAGGTCGGCGGTGACGAAATGCGCGGTCGCTCCGATCAGCTTGACCCCGCGCTCATGCGCGCGGTGATAGGGGCGCGCGCCCTTGAACCCCGGCAGAAAGCTGTGGTGGATGTTGACGCACCGCCCGGCGATCTGCTCGACAAATCCTTCCGACAACACCTGCATGTAGCGGGCCAGGATCAGATATTCCGATCGCGACCGTTCGAAAATATCCAGCAGCGCGGCCTCCTGCGCCGCCTTGTCGCCATTGGACGGCAGCTCGTGATAGGGGATGCCGTGCCATTCGGTGATGCGGCGCATGTCGGGATGGTTTGACACCACGCCCATGATGTCGATCGCCAGTGTTCCCGTCTGCCAGCGGTGGAGCAGGTCGGCGAGGCAGTGCGATCCCTTGGACACGGCGATCAGCATGCGCGGGCGGTCATGGGCCGGGGTGATGCGCCAATCCATCGCGAAGCGCGCGCCGACATCGGCAAATTCGTTGAGCAGCCGGTCGGTGTCGCCGATCCGATCATCCGTCGCTTCAAAGGCGACGCGCATGAAGAAGCGGCCCGCGTCCCGGTCGGCATATTGCTGGCTGTCGGTGATGAAGCCGCCGCGTTCCGCGAGGAACTGGCTGACGGCGGCGACGATGCCGACGCGGTCGGCGCAGACCAGCGTCAATACCCAGGATGGAACAGCCGGATTGTTCAAGAAACCCCTCCGCGAAAAAGCCTCGCCGCGTTGCCCTATATTGGCGGCCTGATCAATCCGTTAAGGCGCGGAACGTCAGGACCGGGCGCTCGTCATCGCGAAGATGCCGGTCGCATTCCCCGTGTCGAAGGCCAGGTCGATCCGGCCTGTCGCAGGATCAATGTCGCGGCTGATGAATTCGTAGAAAGAACCGGGCGCCTGCCGCAGTTCATTGCCGGCGAACAGCCTTTCGACCGTATCGGCGCGCAACGCCGTCTGGCGCACGCGGCCGGTGCGCGATACCTCCAGCTTCTCCTTGATCGGCCAGCCATCGGCCTTCAGCCGTTCCGCCAGAGCGGCGACATCAGCCACGCGGTCGGTGGCGTGGTTGAACGCATTGCCTTCGGTCGCAATCCACGCCGCCTCCGGAGAGTGGGAAAGCAGCAGCTCATAATCCTTCACGCTCACCGGATCATGCTGGCGGTCAAACGCTCCGACGATGACGGGCAGAGCCGCCGCCGCCTGATCGAAGGACACTGGCTGTCCTGCCGCATATCGGGCCAGCACCATCCGGGCATGGTCATTGAGCGGATCGCGCGACGTGCCGAATGCGCGCTCTGCTACTTCGACAAATTCGGCGTCGAAGCGGTCGACATGCAGTTCGGACAGGAAGAATTGCGGAATGGATTCGGGCGCGTCGGCATGGCGATAGGCGCGACCCGTCATCTTCAGTTGATCGAGCGGATAGATCGCCGCCATTTCATAACCCAGCGGCGACAGGATGCGGGTAAAGGCGTCTTCGCCCCCCGGCAGTCGACCCGTGGGGCCATGCGGCAGGCGCACCGTGCGCAGCGCGCCATGGTCGAAAACCACCTTGCCGCCGCGCGCCAGAGTGTCCGCCACATAGGCGGCTCCGCTGGGCACGCGCGTCAGCAGATCGTGGAACAGGGCGACGTTCAACGCCATGGCGAAGGCCGCGCGGGACACGTCCGGCGCTCGCTCGGTCAATAGCTGGGGCGCGATGGTCAGGGCCGCGAGCGCCTCATGCGCCGGGCCTTCGCCTATCGCCGCAGCGACCAGCGCTGCAATCGTCGCTTCATCTTTTTCGGTCGGCATGGGCGCGCTCCACAGGCAGGAGAGCATTATCGCTCGCTTGTAATAAAATTCCAAGCGCCTGTGCGACGGATGGCCCGCTCATGGCCGCGCAGATCACATCTTCCGGGGTATGCAGTCCGCACCCGCCGCCTTGATCGCGCCGCACAGCCGGTTCGCGTCCGCCGAACTGGCCACCGGCCCGGCCTGCAACCGCGTCATCGCGCCGCCCTTGACCAGATATAATTGATAGGCGGAAAGGCCGCTGACCTTGCCGTTCAATCTGCTCCACAATGCTCGTGCGCGCGTCTCATCGCTGAATGCGCCCAGCTGAATCCGCCAGCCGCCACTTGCGGTCGGTTGGGGTAGGGCGGGCTTGGCGCTCGCCGCCTTCACCACGGGCGCCTTCGGCTTGGGGGATGCAGCAGGCGGGGCCGGTTTGGACGGGCTCGGCTTTTCCGCTGCCGCAGATGCCGGCAGTTGCACTGTTCGAAGCGGCGAGGGGCCTTCCCTGACGGTGGGCTCCTTTTTCCCACGGCCGCTGCCCGGATCGAGCGCAGCCACGCCCTGCTGCTCCATTTCCTGCGCCAGAGCTATTCCCTGCTGGCGCTGGTCGGCAGGGATATATTTGTCCATCTGCTTGAGGCTGGCGGTCGCCTGCGCCAGACCCGAAGCCGACGCCCGCGACATCAACGCATAGGCGCGCGGCCAGTTCTTCGTCGCCAGATCGCCGTTGAACAGCGCCGTGCCCACAATATATTGCGCGCGCGGCTCTCCTCGCGTCGCCGACCGCTGCAAATAGGGCAGGGCGCCCGCGCGATCCCCTTGCTGGAACATCAGCAGGCCCAGATTATCCTCCGCCCGCACATGCCCCTGCGTCGCGGCCTTGCGATACCAGTCCAGCGCCGCGCGCATGTCCTGCTTCACGCCGCGACCCAGCTTATAGGCCTGGCCCATGTTGAATTGCGCATCGGGGTCGCCCGCCTGCGCCAGCGGCTGCCACTGGTCGATCGCTTTGGCATAATCGCCCTGTTGCCAGGCGTCGACGCCTGCCTTGACGTCGGCCAGAGCCGGCTGCGCGACGCCCAGCATCGCTCCTGCGGCCAGCACGCCCCAGATCTGCTTCATGTGCATATGCTCCCAACGGACAGCTTTGCGGCAGGATATGGCCGAACAAGGTTAACGCCAACTTAGCATTAAGCGGCTGCTGCTTGATAGTCGCCTGCCTCCAGTCGGTTAACCAAATCTTAGGCGCAGGCGTGGCAATCCGGTGCGGAATTGGATTTTAGGGGGAATTGCGTGCGCATATTGGCATTGGCATCGCAAAAGGGCGGGTCTGGCAAGACCACCTTGTCGGGTCATCTGGCCGTGCAGGCGCAGGTGGCGGGCGCGGGGCCTGTCGTCCTGATCGACATCGACCCGCAAGGTTCGCTGGCCGACTGGTGGAACGAGCGTGAGGCGGAATATCCCGCCTTCGCCCAGACCACCGTGGCGCGCCTGGCCGCCGACCTTGAAATCCTCCGCCAGCAGGGCTTCAAGCTCGCCGTCATCGACACGCCCCCCGCGATCACGATGGCGATCCAGAGCGTCATTTCCGTCGCCGAACTCATCGTCGTGCCGACGCGCCCCAGCCCGCATGACCTGCGCGCGGTCGGCGCTACGGTCGACCTGTGCGAACGCGCGGGCAAGCCGCTGATCTTCGTCGTGAACGCCGCCACTCCCAAGGCGCGGATCACCTCCGAAGCGGCGGTCGCGCTGTCGCAGCACGGCACGGTCGCGCCGGTCACGCTCCACCACCGCACCGATTTCGCCGCTTCGATGATCGACGGCCGCACGGTGATGGAGGTCGATCCCAAGGGACGCTCGGCGAATGAGGTCGTGCAGCTGTGGTCCTATGTTTCCGATCGCCTCGAAAAGAATTTCCGCCGTACGGTATTCGCCGTGCCCCATGGCAGCGTCGGCACGGCTGGCGCGGTTCGTCCGGCGACGGGTGGCTTCGGCCGCCGCGTCATGGGCCAGTAAGGGAAGGGAAGAGACATCATGGCCGAACCCAAACCCCTCGCTTCGCTGACCTCCGGGTTGCTCGCCCGCAAAGGTGCCGCTCAACCCGCCATGCGCCGTCCCATCATGGGTTTCGGCCCGCAGGCGACGTCCGCCTTGCTTCAGGAAGACCTTGGCTGGAACGACATGGGCTTCGACGTGACCCAGCCGGAGCCTGCGCCCGCGGAGCCGCGTCCCGTGGTCGGTTTGACGCCGATGACTTCACCGCCCGTTGCAGCTCCCGTGCCGCCCGTCATGGTGGAGCGTGAGGAACTGGCCGAACGGATCACCGAAGTCGTCAAGACGGTTACTCCTAAAGCTCGCGCCGCTGTTGCAAAGGGGCGCAAGACCGCATTCACGCTGCGTCTGGACGCCGACCGCCATCTGAAGCTCCGACTGGCGAGCGCGGTTGCGGGCCGTTCGGCGCAGCAGATTGTTACGGAGGCGCTCGACGCACTCCTTGCCGGCTTGCCGGAAATCGACCGCCTGGCGGAGCAACTGCCGCGCGGCCGCGAAGAAGATTAAGGGAAGGATCACAGCATGAAGCGCACGGCTTTGACGAAGGCGGCGATCGCCGCGCTGCTCGTCGGCACGACGATGGTGGGTTGCACCGGCGCAGCCTTCCGTCCCTCCGCCATCACGCAGCAGACGGAAAATCCCGACCGGCTGGTCGCCGCCGCTGAAAAGGCGCTGGCGAGCCGTGACGGCCCCCGTGCCGTTCAGGCGGCGGAAGCTGCCGTGCGCAGCGCGCCGCAGAACGCGCCCTATCGTCAGCTGCTGGGCCGCGCCTATGTGGCGAGCGGTCGTTTCGCCTCCGCCGAAACGACCCTCAACGACGCCATGGCGCTTGGCAATCGCGACGCGCGCACCATCGTCAGCCTCGCGCTGGTCAAGGTGGCGCTGGGTGACAGCGAAGGCGCTCGCGAACTCCTTGGCGCCAATGCCGACAATGTGCCGGCCGGCGACTATGGCCTCGCCATGGCGATGGCGGGCGACGCCGATGAAGGCGCACGCATCCTCGCCCAGGCCATTCAGGACCCTTCGGCCACGGCGCGCACACGCCAGAATCTTGGCTATGCCTATGCGTTGGCGGGCCGCTGGAAGGACGCGCGGATGATGGTCGGGCTCGATCTCGATCCCCTCGCCGCCAACCAGCGGATCACGCAATGGGCGCAGACGGCGGCTCCGTCCCTAGCGAGCCAGCGGATCGCGGCGCTCATGGGCGTCACCATCGACAGCGCCGACACCGGCCTGCCGGTCGCTCTTGCGCTTGCCTCGCCAACCGCGCCGATCGCGACGGCCGAAGCGGCTCCCGCTGTCGAGCCGGTTCCGGTAGAAACAGCCGCCATCGCCGACCCTTCGCCGGATGCCGCGCAGATGGCCGCGGCGAACGTGCCTGCCGCCGCGCCGGCGCCTTTCTTGTCGGCGCCTATCGCACCGGCGCGTGTCGTCGCTTACCGCCCGGCGGAGGTCAGCCGAAAAGCCATCGCCCTTCGTCCGACACCAGCCAGTTACCGCCCCGTCGCGCGCGGTAGCAGCAATTGGGTCGTCCAGCTGGGCGCCTATGACAATGCCGCCATCGCCAAGGAGAAGTGGGTCAGCATGGCTAGCCGCAACAATAGGCTCGCCGCGCTGCCGGTTCTCACCAGCCAGATCACGGTCAATGGCGTGTCCTATTCGCGCCTTGCCGTCAGCGGCTTCAGCGACCGCGTCGAAGCGGCGGCGCTATGCCGTTCCATCCGCGCGCGTCAGGGCCAATGCTTCGTCCGCGAAAATGCGCCGGATGCAGCGCCCCAGCGCTGGGCGCTGGCTACCAAGGGGCGCCAGTTCGCCTCTCGCTGACTTGAGGGCGGGGCGCCCGAGCTGGGCGCTCTTCCGACATGATTTCCCCCCGCAGGCGGCGCCCACAAGGCGACCGCCTGCAACTTTATGGGGCGCAGGCGCGCAGGATCGCGGAGCAATCGGCTTATTCTAGTTGGGAAGGCTGGCTGTCGTGACACCCGCCAGAGAGGTGTTGGCTCCCCGAGTAGGACTTATTCGACATCATTTTTGGCCTGTCTTTGCTACGTTTCTTTGAAGTCGTGGGAGAGTTGGCGCCCCCGTTAGTGCCCCCAATCTTCATGTCAGCTGGGGGCACTTCTTTGCTGTCGGCTGTCGATCCAATGTTCGATTTCGGACCGTCTCCAGGCGACACAGTGCCCCCCAAGCGAATAGGCTTTCGGGAACTCCCCGGACTTGATTCGCCGGTAGATCGTCGGCCGGCTAAGGCCGGTCGCTGAAATCACATCTGGCAGGCGCAAATACGCGTCCCGCGTCGGCGAGTTGGCCGAGGCAATCATGCCGTCTCTCCTATGAGTTGGATTGCGACCGGGATTGGCATCCTCCGGCCCTGACGATTTTCGGAAACCTGGGCGCGCCCCCGGCTGATCAGCGCCTGGACGGTCGGCGTCCCTGCCCACTCACCGCTAAGGCGGGGATGCGCGCGGCCGCGCGGCGCCCAATAGCCGCCGGCGTAGCGGACGAGCTCGCCTCCGCCAATTCGGGCGAGGTCGATGCAGGCGACCATCGTAGCAGTCAGGCGGTTGCTCATTGCACGCCTCGCTCCGCCTTCCACTTCTCGAAGGCCACCTGGTGCGTCAGGCACAGATGCTTGTCGGCGGCCGGAGAGCTGGCGCAGCCGGCACAGATTGGAGCGTCGCAGGTTCCGCTTCTCCGGGCCGGCACCTTCCAGTCGCAGAGGAACGGCGCGGCCTGGCCACACGAGCAGCGTTGGCGCTTGAGCGAAGAGCAGACGATTGCAGTTCCGCCTGCAGGCAGGCTGACGACTTCACAAGCCATGGGCGCCTCCGTGAAGGCAAAGGTCCCGGACGTGGTGGAGAAGGACCTCGGCGTGGCACCAGGCCGAGGTCAGTGGGCACCAGCACTGAAGGTCGCGACCGCGCAACTCGCCCAGGCGCGGCATCAGCCGTGCGCGCCAGCGGGCGAGGCCGGCGATTTCATGTTCGCCGAAGCCTGCGCGCGCGAGGATGTGGGGGGTGAGATCGCCCTGAATCCAGGCGCGATACAGAATTACGCTACGGGAATGACCGATCTTGGGCCGCCCACTGAAGGGATTGCTCCAGAGCGTCGGCCGACCGACATAGACGGCGCCTTTGGGCGTGAACGCATTGCGCCGGCGCGTGCGATGCAAGCGCCGGCCCTGTCTGGGCTCATCATAATCAGACCCGGCGAAGCCGCCGTTGATAGGCGGGGCGAAGCCCCGCCGATCCGCGACGCCGATCATGCCGCTACCAGTTCCTTCAACGCCTGGTGACGGGCGCCGAGGTCGATCATGAGGTCGAAGCCGTGGTGCGGTCCTATGAGGATGGCCTGGCGTAATCCTTCGACCATCAGCTCCAGGATTTCGTTGCGGGCCCG
>DASVOF010000126.1:0-9953 GCA_036383495.1 Sphingobium sp.
CCGAACTGCGCGCGGCGGTGCTGGAAAGCGTGATACAGGGCTGAGCGCATCGGCATGGAGCAGAAAGAGCCGCAACGCCGCGACAGTCCGGTTCGCACGGCGGCGCGCTGGCTGCTCTCGGCATTCTACCTGGCCGCCGGCATCGCGCATCTGGCGCGGCCGGGCGGCTTCGTGGCGATCACCCCAGCCTGGGCGCCCTGGCCCGCAGAGCTCGTCGCGCTGACCGGCATCGCCGAAATCGCGGGCGCCATCGGCCTGCATATCCCGCCTCTTCGTCGTGCCGTCGGGATCGGCCTCGCCCTCTACGCCCTGTGCGTCTGGCCCGCCAATCTCAACCATGCCATGAATGACATTCCGCTGGGCGGACTGCATTTGAGCTGGTGGTATCATGGGCCACGCCTGCTGTTGCAGCCCTTCATCATCTGGTGGGCGCTCTGGGCCAGTTCGGCGACCGGCTGGCCGTTCCAGCGCAAAGGCTGACAGTCGGCCCCGACATGAACGATTGTCTTTGGAAGACGCGGCCTTACTGTGGCGCGACCCTTCCGATCCCATAGACCAGAGAGAGCGATGACCCGGCACATCCCATGGATCCTGATCGCCATCGTCGGCGCGGTCGCCCTGTCGGTCGTCGCGGTGTCGCGTGGGGAGGCGGTGAACGCGCTGTGGATCGTCGTCGCCGCCGTCAGCAGCTTCCTGGTCGCCTACCGCTATTATGCGCTCTACATCGCGCGCACCGTCATGCGGCTTGACCCGACGCGCGCGACGCCCGCCATCCGCCGGGCCGACGGGCTCGATTATGTCGCGACCGACAAGGTGGTGTTGTTCGGCCATCATTTCGCGGCCATTGCTGGCGCGGGGCCGCTGGTGGGGCCGGTGCTGGCGGCGCAGATGGGCTATCTGCCCGGCACGATCTGGATCATCGCGGGCGTGGTGCTGGCCGGGGCGGTGCAGGACTTCATGGTCCTCTTCATCTCCATGCGCCGCGACGGGCGGTCGCTCGGCGAACTCATCCGCATGGAAATGGGACAGGTCGCGGGCACGATCGCGCTGTTCGGCGCCTTCATGATCATGGTCATCATCCTCGCGGTGCTGGCGCTGATCGTCGTGAAGGCGCTCGCCGAAAGCCCATGGGGCATGTTCACCGTCGCCGCCACCGTGCCGCTCGCCATGCTGATGGGAGCTTACACGCGGTGGATCAGGCCGGGCCGGATCGGCGAGGTGTCGCTGATCGGGCTCGTCGGCCTGCTCGCGGCGATCGTCTACGGGCAGTCGGTCGCGCTGTCGCCGGTCTGGGGGCCGGCCTTCACCTTCACGCCGGTGCAGCTCTGCTGGATATTGATCGGCTATGGCGCGATCGCATCGGTTTTGCCGGTCTGGCTGCTGCTGGCGCCGCGCGACTATCTGTCGACCTTCCTCAAGATCGGCGCGATCGCGGCGCTCGCCATCGGCATCGTCATCATGGCCCCGCCGCTCAAGATGCACGCCGTCACGCAGTTCGTGGGCGGCGACGGCCCGGTCTGGTCGGGCGGGCTGTTCCCCTTCCTCTTCATCACCATCGCATGTGGCGCGGTGTCGGGTTTCCATGCGCTGATCGCCAGCGGCACCACGCCCAAGCTGATCGCCAGCGAAGCGCATGCGCCGATCATCGGCTATGGCGCGATGCTGATGGAAGCGTTCGTGGCGATCATGGCGCTGGTCGGCGCATCGATCCTGGACCCCGGCGTCTATTTCACGATGAACAGCCCCGCCGCGCTGATCGGAACCGACGCCGCCAGCGCATCAGCGGCGGTGACCGCCATGGGCTTCCCGATTTCACCAGAGTTGATCGTCCAGACCGCGAAGGACGTGGGCGAGCATAGCATCATCTCGCGCGCAGGCGGCGCACCGACGCTGGCCGTCGCGATGGCGGAGATTTTCTCCCATGTCGTCGGCGGACCGGCGATGAAAGCCTTCTGGTATCATTTCGCGATCCTGTTCGAAGCGCTGTTCATCCTGACCGCCGTCGATGCGGGCACGCGCGCGGGGCGCTTCATGCTCCAGGACCTGATGGCGCTGGCCGTGCCGGGCTTCAAGGAGACGAAGAGCATCGTCCCCGGCCTTGTCGCCACGGCTCTGACCGTCGCGGCCTGGGGCTTCTTCCTTTATCAGGGTGTGACGGACCCGCTGGGCGGGGTGAACACGCTTTGGCCGGTGTTCGGCATTTCCAACCAGATGCTCGCGGCGATCGCGCTGATGCTGGCGACGGCGGTGCTGTTCCGGATGAAGCAGGACCGCTACGTCTGGGTGACGATGGCCCCCACCGCCTGGCTGCTGGTCTGCACGCTTTCGGCTGGGGCGCTCAAGCTCATCTCCGCCGATCCGAAGGTCGGGTTCCTCACCCACGCCGCCAGGTTCAGCGCCGCGGCGGACCGGGGTGAGATTCTCGCGCCCGCCAAGTCGATGGAGCAAATGCGGCAGATCATCTTCAACGACCGGGTGGATGCCGCGCTGGTGGCGATCTTCCTCGCGGTGGTCCTGTCGCTGCTGTTCTTCACGATCCGCACCTGCCTCGCGGCGCGCAGGATTGCCGCACCAACCGCCCGGGAAATCCCCGCCCAGCTGGTGCCAGCCGAATGACAGGGCTGCTGGATACGCTGCGGCGCACGGCCCGAATGATGGTCGGCGTGCCGGACTATGACGCCTATCTGCGCCACATGCGCGAACATCACCCACATCTACCGGCCATGGACCGAACTCAGTTTTTCCGTGAGCGGCAGGAAGCCCGTTATGGCGGGAAAAACGGCGGGAAGTGCTGCTAAGTTAACTCCGTCCGTTGAAGGTCGAGATCATGCCGGCCGCGATGGACAGCGCGATCTCGGCGGCTCCCACGGCGCCGATGTCGAGACCCGCCGGCCCGTCGATGCGGGCGAGATCGGCGGCGGCAAAGCCCATGGCGGAAAGCCGCTCCAGCCGCGCCGCATGGCTCTTGCGCGATCCCAGCGCCGCCACATAGCCGGTCGGCGCGCGCAGGGCCGCCGCGAGGGCCGGATCATCGATCTTGATGTCGTGGCTGAGCGTCACCACCGCCGTGGCCTCGCCCGGATTGCGGGCGGCGATCGCTTCGTCGGGCCAGCGGTCGTCCAGTTCGACGCCGGGAAATCGCTCCTCTGTCAGGAACCTGCCGCGCGGGTCGATTACTACCGGAGTCACGCCGATCGCCTGCGCCAATGCGCTGAGCGACTGGGCGATCTGAACCGCGCCGACGATCAGCAGCCTGCGGGGCGGATCATAGCGGTTGTGAAACTGTCCCGTGATCGTCCCCTCGTGGGTAAGCCCGGTTTCCATGTCCGTCGACAGGGTGACGGACCTGCCCTGCCCGGCGGCCTGCGCAATCTTATCGAACAGATCGGGCGCGAAGCCCCCCTCCCCGACCGGCTGCACCAGCACGGTGATTTCCCCGCCACAGGGAAGGCCCACCGCCCATGCGTCGCCATCCCCAACGCCATAGCGTTCGACATGGGCCGGTCGACCGGCGATCACTTCCTCGGCGCGCTGCAACACGTCCGCCTCGACACAGCCGCCTGAGATACTGCCTTCGAACCGGCCGTCCCGATGGACGATCATATGGCTGCCGCGCGGCCGGGGCGCCGATCCCCAGGTGGACAGGACCGTCGCCAGCGCCATGGGCGCGCCGCGCCATTCCATCGCCTTGCGGATCACCGCGTCATTGTCGTTCAACTGCGCCTCCTGTCGCTCCTGCACATAGGAAGGCGCAGCGACAGCGCCAAGCTAGACCAGGCGGCGTCCGGTCCATACCACCCGCCCGACAATGACGATCAACGCAGGATCGATGTCGATCCAGTCGGGATAATGGGCATTGTCGCTGAGCACGCTGAAGAGGCCCCGCCGCGGCCCGAGCGCGACGCGCTTCACCATCAGCACGCCATCCAGCCGCAGCACATAAACGCCGTCGCGCAGCCGCGCCGAATCATCGTCATGGTCGACCATGATCTCATCGCCGTCATTCAACGTCGGCGCCATGGATTCGCCATCGACCCGGATGATGGAGGCGCGTTGAGGGCGCACGCCCAGATGCCGCAGCCAGTTGGCGTCGAACGCCATCACACCGGTGGCGCGTTCGTCGTCGTCCAGCGATCCCGGCCCCGCCGACGCGCCGAGCGAAAGACGCGGCACCGAAACAACGGCCGGCAAGGCGCGCGATTTCCGCTGCGCCGGCGCGCCCGCTGGCGGTCCGCCCAGAATATCCTCCGTCACGCCGAAGTAGCGCGCGAGCACGCGGCGATCCTCCTCATCCAGCTTTCGGGGCGTGCCGCGCTTTATAAACTGCTGAATATAGGCGGGGTTGCGATTCAACAGCCGCGACAGATCGGCATAATTCTCCCCCCGCTCAACAATGAGCCGTTCGAGCGCGATGCGCGGGTCTTCTCCGTTACGGACCATCATTCATCCATAATGATAGGAATTTTCCTAGACAAGTAGGAAATAGGATCAGAGATAGGAAATCACCTGTGGATTCGCACCGGGCGAGTCGAGTTGGACAAGGAGAAACAGGGGTATGCTGATCCGTGCCGTCGAGAAATTCATGCGGGAAAACGGCATCCCGCCGACGCGCTTCGGCCGCGAAAGCGTGCGCGATCCCAGGCTGGTGTTCGACCTGCGCAACGGGCGCGAACCGGGACAACGGATAAAGAGGCGCATAGAACATTTCATGAACACATATCGCAGGAGCGCCGGGCAATGACAAGTCTTGATCACCTGAAACGGCGGGGCAATCTGGTCGAAAATGAACAAAGGCGGTCACGGGGCAACGATCCCCTGCCGCGCCTGCTGGCGCAGTTGATGGCGCGCGCGGGCGAGCCGGCCACTGTCGAACACGCGACGAGCCGCCCATGGGCGAGCGCGCTGTTTCAGGGACGGCGGCATGTCATCACCCTTCACCTCACCGGGCCCGCCGCCGCGGAACGTCGCGTTCGCTTTACCGACGGTCTGGAGGACGCCGAATGGACGCTTCCCCGACACTTCGTCGCCGACATATGCGTGGACGCCCACCGCTCCATCGCCGGAGAGGAATGGATCGAGCTTTCGGCGCTCACCATCGAAGATTGGTGATCTGGATTTTTAGCGCGTCCGTTCCACCATGGCCCGCAGCGCGCCCAGGGCCGCGTGAAGCGCCTGATCCACATCGTCTTCCACACGCTCGCGGACAGGAATGGGGGGTTCCACCGGCATGTCCGCGAGCACGCCTGTCGTCGCGGCATTCGCGGTCCGCCGGCGTTGCACCAGTCCGCGTTCAAGACGCGCGGTCAGTTCGGTGACCGTCAACGGCGCCGGCGGCGGCAGCGTGACTTGCCGCGCCGGTTCCGCCCCGTTCATAGGGGCTCCCACCGGTTCGGCGATTTCTTCAAATTCAGCATCGACCGGCTCTTCTGGCGGTTGTGCCGCCAGCTCTTCCACCACCGGCGCAGCGAAGCGCGGCAGCGCCAGGACGACGGAGGGTTCCGCCTCCGCGCTATCGGGCTGCTGTGACCGCGCGAGCGTGGGGCGCGGGAAGATTTCGAGCCCGCCAAAGTCACGGCTGGCGAAGATCGGGGTGCGGGCGGGCGCATCGGGATGCGCGTCGGCGCGGCGCGGCGCGGGACGCGCGCCCCCTGATGATCCGGCGTTCCGGCCTCGTGCGAGCCAGCTTAGCTTCGGCAATGCAAAACCCATATTCGTCACTCCCCGGACGCCGTTGCGACGTCCATTTTCTTGTTCATTCGATGGCGCGAACCCGCGACGGTTGGCCCAGACAAAGCCGATCGCCATCAGCGCGCCGAACCCCGCCACCAGCAGCCGCGCCTTCCATCCCAGCGGCGGTGCGGCGGCGGGCCACGCTTCGCTGAGCCCGCTTGACGCCACCAGGGTTTCGACGAGCCCGACCGGCATCGCCAGCAGGATCAGCGCGGCGCCCAGGCCGCACAGCGCCGCCGGGGTGATCGCGACCTTGGACCGAGTCGCCATGGGCCAGACCTTCTCAAGCGGCCGCGCGAGGGCGTTGCGGTCGTTCGAGCAGGCGCTGGTAGACCGGCTCATAGCGCAGAATATTTGACGACCAGTTACGCTCCCGCTCGACAAAGGTCCGCGCAGTCGCGCGCCGCTCGTCCCAGAAGCTCCGGTCGGCGAACATGCCGGCGAGAGCGGAGGCGAGCGCCGCCGGATCGCCGGGCGCGAACAGCGTTCCGGTGATGCCGTCCTCGATCAGTTCGCGATGGCCGCCGACGCTCGACGCCGCCACGAGCCGACCCTGCGCCATGGCTTCAAGCGGCTTGAGCGGGGTGACCAGATCCGTCAGCCGCATGGCCTTGCGCGGATAGGCCAGCACATCGACCTGCGCATAATAATCCTCGACTTGATTATGCGGCACGCGCCCGACGAAGACGATGTGATCGGCGAAGGGCGAGGCCGTGGCCTGGTCGCGCAGCGCCTGCTCGCACGGCCCCCCGCCTACCAGCAGCAGCTTGACCTTCGGCCGGGCGCGCACGAGTCGCGGCATGGCGGCGATCAGGTCGTCCAAGCCCTCATAATCATAGAAACTGCCGATGAAGCCGATAACGTCGGCGCCTTCCAGCCCCAGCTTCGCCGTCAAAGCCGGATCGCGCGGGACCGGCGTGCCGAACTGGTCCATGTCGACGCCATTGGGGGATATGACGATCTTGTCCGAATCGATGCCCCGCGCGATCAGGTCGCGGCGCAGCCCTTCGCAGATGACGGCTACCGCATCGGCGGCGCGCACGGCGTGGGTTTCGAGCTGGCGCGTCAGCCAGTAGCGCGGGCTGCCCTCCGTCCCCGTTCCATTTCCCACCGCCGCATCCTCCCAAAAGGCGCGGATTTCGTAAACCATCGGGATGCCGTGCTTTTTGGCGGCGCGCTGGGCGGCCATGGCGTTGAGCACCGGCGAATGGGCATGGATGACATCGGGCCGCCAGCGCGCAATCAGCGCATCGATCGCGTCGGCATGGGCCGATATGTCGCGCCATTCGCGCAGCAGCGGATTGCCGGTCGCGGCCTCGCCCGGCGTGCGATGAAAGCGCAGCCCGTCGACAATCTCTTCCGCCGGCCCCGGCGCACCGTGGCGATGGCCGGTGATTCCCCGCACCTCCCAGCCTCTCGCCGCCTGCGCGCGCAGAAGCGCGCGGGTGCGGAAAGTATAGCCGCTGTGCAGCGGCAGGCTGTGATCGAGCACATGAAGTATCCGAGTCATGAGTGCAGTTTTTGCCGAAAAAGGTTTAACGCCCCGTCAACTCTGCCGCTGTAGGAAAAACCCGTGGCCACGGACGAACCTCAAGCGCGATGATCGACGCCCTATCCCTGCTCATCAGCCATGGCGTGATCCTGCTGGCGGCATGGCGGCTGCTGTCGCGCGCCGACCTCGACGACGAATCGAATCAAGCGGAGCGCAGGCGCGATGCGTGACCTGTTCTTCGTCGCCTTCCTCGGCGCTTTCTTCCTGCTGGGCCTGCGGCGTCCCTTCCTGCTAGTCGCCGTCTATGCCTATATCGACATCGTTTCGCCCCAGCGGCTTTCCTATTTCCTGCTGAACAGCATTCCAATCTCCGCCATCGCCTTCGTGCTGGCGGTGGGCGCATGGCTGGTCGTCGACAAGAAGGCCGACTGCCGCTTTTCGATGCGGCAACTGTTGTTGCTGATCCTGCTCGCCTGGTGCGGCTATACCACCGCGACGGCGGATTTCCCCCTGAACGCGCACACGAAGTGGGAATGGGTGTGGAAGGCGATGATTTTCGCCGTCTTCCTCCCCCTCACCCTGCGGACGCGGCTGCGGCTGGAGGCGCTGGCCCTGCTCACGGTCCTCTGCGCCAGCACGATCATCATCAATGGCGGCATGAAAACGGCGCTGTCGGGCGGCGGCTATGGCGTGCTCAACCTGATGGTCGACAATAATAGCGGCCTTTATGAAGGCAGCATCATCTCCTGCGTCGCCATTTCGCTGATCCCGCTGATCCTGTGGCTGGCCAAACATGGGACTGTCTTCCCGCCGGACTGGAAGGTCCGCGCCTTCGCCTATGCGCTGTGCCTCGCCTGCCTGCTGATGCCGATCGGGACGGAGGCGCGCACCGGGCTGGTCTGCATCGCTGTGCTGGCGGGGCTCATGCTGATGCGGTCGAAGCGGCGCTTCGTCTACGGCCCGCTGATGGCCTTCGCCGCGCTGGCCGCCATTCCCTTCCTGCCGGCCAGCTTCACCCAGCGCATGTCGACGATCGAAAATCACCAGAGCGACGAAAGCGCCTCGACCCGCCTCGCCGTGTGGAAGTGGACGCTCGACTATGTGAAGGAGCATCCGGGCGGCGGCGGCTTCGACAATTATCTACAGAACAGCTTCACCTATTCCATGCAGGAGCGGATCACCGACAGCGCAGGTTCGCGCATGGAGCGGCGCATCGTCACCGACAAGGGCCGCGCCTATCATAGCGCCTATTTCGAAATGCTGGGCGAACAGGGCTATTTCGGCTTCGCGGTCTGGGCGCTGCTGCACCTCATCTGCTTCATCCGGACCGAAGCCATATGCCGCCTCTACCGTAACCGCGACGGGCCGGACGAGGCGTGGATCACGCCATTCGCGCGCGCGCTGCAACAGGGGCACATCATCTACATGGTGGGGTCGCTGTTCGTCGGCATCGCCTATCAGCCCTTCATCTTCATGATGCTGGCGCTACAGATCGGCCTCGACACCTATCTGGCCCGCAAGCGCCGGGAAGCGGCGCGCGGATCTATGTCGCCACTACAACCATTGCAGCCCGCAAGAGGGGGAATTGGATGAGCGGAGAACTCCGCATATTGGGCGTCGCCCATGGCCTGCTGCTCGGCCTGGTGCTGGCGTCGCCGGCGATCGCCACGGCCTGGCTGCCATGGGGGGTGGAGGCGCTGTTCATCGTCGCGGGGTTCCAGTTGCGGCTGGCGGATCGGCGGTGGGAAACGCGCGCAGGGCTGCGTGGATGGGGAAGCCATATCCGGATGGCGCCAACGCGCCTCATTCCCTGGGCGGGCACGGCGGTGGTCGCGATCATCGCGGGACCGCAGCAGGCGAAGCTGGCGGCGTCGATCCTGACCGCGGTGCTGATGGGCGAATTGCTGATCTATCCGGTGGGGGCGAACCTGCTGGGCCGCGTGCCGCGCCGTGGGCTCGCGATAGTCATCCTCTTGCTGCTCATAGGTTGCGGCATCGGCGAGCCGGGACAGGCCGCGCGTATGGCCGCCGCCTTCGCACTGGGCATGAGCGGCTGCGTCTTCTGGATGCGCGGTCCTGATGGAGAGGCGCGATCGACCGCATTGACGGCGGGGACGACACTGGCGGCCGTAGCCTGCGCGGTGCTGCTGCCTGTGAGCGCATCCTTTGCGATGCCTGCCGCAATGCTGGGCGCAACCCTGACACTGGCGCATCTGTCGGTCATCCGGCGCCATCCCCGGCACTGGCGGATCGGACGTGGGTCCAACCCGTTCAAATGGCGTCTGATCGGGTAGCCGGCGTTCCGATACCCCGCCGCACGGAACGAAGCGGGAAAAGACGGGTTAGTGGCTTTCGAGAAGGAGCCCATGCCCCAGTCCCGTATCGTCCACGCCATGCAGCATCAGTTCCAATATCTGGACGAAGACGGTGTGGCGAGGCCGATCAGCCGCAAGAGCTATATCCATCCGGCGCTGATCGACCTGTGCAAATCGGGCCAGGATGAATGGCGCAAGGGGCTTCGCCTTCCGCGCGCCACGCGCTATCTAACGCGTTACGAACGCGGGCTGATCGCCTTTCTGGAGCAGTGTGACGCAGGCGCCGCGCTGCCGCTGGCGGCCTGACCTGCTGATCAATCAAGTCTGAAGGATATTCATGGCCGCCAAGCAAGACCCCGCCCTGCCCGAGATCGCCGTGCCCCCGCCCAACCTGGGTGAAATGTGGCATGCGACCG
>DASVOF010000127.1:0-9076 GCA_036383495.1 Sphingobium sp.
CGGGCAACCGATCAGCGCGCCCACGCTCGCGGCCTCCGCCATGATCGCCATCAACAGCGCGCGGACGGCCGGGTCGTCGATGATCTTGTCGGCGGTCGCGCCGGTGATGGCCGACACCGGGTTCATCGTCATGTTGCCCCAGAGCTTGTACCAGATATCCTGCCGGATGGAGGGGCTGGCTTTCGCCGCCAGGCCGATCGAGGTCATGGTCTCCGCCAGCGAGGACACGCGATCACTGACGCCGCCATCCGGTTCGCCCAGGATCAGGACGTCGCTCATGTTGCGCCGCGCATGGCCCGGTTCGACAAGCGCCGTGCTGGCGTGGACGACGCAGCCGACCACCGCGTCCGACGGAATGTTCGCACGAATGCCGCCGTCCGGATCGACCACGCTCCGCGCTGGCCCCTCGGCCAGCCCCAGGCCGTCGGCGAACCACCAGGGCACGCCGTTCATCGCGGGCAGGACGATCGTCCCTTCACCCGCCATCGCGCCGACGGCGGGCGCAACTGCGCGCATGGCCTGCGCCTTGACCGCGACGATCACCAGATCCTGCTTGCCCAGGCGCGCGGCGTCGTCGTCCGCCGTGACCGGAAACGCCTGCGTCACACCGCCATCGGTCAGGCGCAGGCCATGCTGCCTGATGGATTTCAGCGTTTCGCCGCGCGCGAAAACAGAAACATCGTGACCCGCGTCGGCGAAGCGCGCGCCGAGCCAGCACCCACTCGCGCCGGCCCCAACGATTGCGACCTTCATTCGGCTTCACTCCCCTTTGCAGCGCGATAATTGGCCTTGAAATCTTCCCGAACGCGCTCGTCGAAGCCCAGCGCCACGCGGCGCACTTCGGGCGTATCCATCGGCGGATGGCCGATACCTTCGGCGCGCGGGCGCGGACCGGCCACGACATGGCTGCGCAGGCGGCCGATATTGGTGATCTCCACCTCGATCGTGTCGCCCGGGTCCAGCGACCGCGAATGGGCGGGCGTGCCGGTCAGCACCACATCGCCGGGCAGCAGCGTCATGTAGCGCGCCAGATCGGCGATCATATAATCGGGGCCCCATATCATTTCATCGCCGATCGACGCTTCCTGCACCAGCAGGCCGTTGCGGTAGGTGCGCAGCGTTTCGTTGCGCGGATCGACCCCGGAAACGATGCCCGGCCCTATCGGGCAAAAGCCGTCCATGCCCTTGACGCGCAGCATCGAACCCTGATCGGTGTCGCGGAAATCCTGCGCGCCCATGTCGAGGACAGGCGCGAAGCCGGCGATGCAGTCCCAGGCTTCTTCTGGCGTCACATTGCGCGTGACCTTGCCGATGATCGCCGCAAACTCGCCTTCATAGTTCAGATATTTGATGCCGTCCGGCTTCACCAATTCTCCGCCATGGCCGTTCAGCGACGTGATGGGTTTGGTGAAATAGGTTGGCGTCTCGGTCGGCTTGGGATTGTTGCGCGACTCGATCCCGCGCGACGAATAGCTCAGATGGACGGCTATGATCTTGCTGGGCAGCGGCTCCAGCGGAGGGAGATGCTGCACCGTCGCCGGATCGACCAGCCGGCCGTCGTCCAGACGCAGCTGACCGTCGTCGAGCATCGTGCCCCAATAGGCGCTGTTGTTGACGATGACGCGACGGCGCTCGATGCGGGGACCATTCAGGACGCTCATATTCAGACCTCGAACCACATGTGGATATTGCCCGTTCCACGGGCGTTTTCATATTCGGAAAGCGCCTCTCCCCGGGCCCGGCAATCCCGGCCACCGAGCGCGCCGACCATCTGAAGATAGTGACCGCCCAAACCCTCCCACGGGATTTTCGCATAAAGAGTGGGGAAACGATCGACGATCATGTCGTGGCGGCCGGCCTCCAGCAGCGCGATCGCCTCGCGATCGCTGGCGACATTCTCGGGGCTCGATACATTTTCCGGATCGTAGATGCGCGGATTTATCTGCACCCAGTTTATGCCATTGAACTTGTGGCTGAGCGCCCCCGACGCGAGCAGGACCACGCGCGCATCGCTGCGGCGGATCGCTTCGCCAAGAACCGCGCCCGATTCCAGGAAATGCTCGGATTTGCAGTTCTGGCAATTGCTGACGCTCAGGACGCGCTCATGCACTTTGAGCGCGTTGACCACATTGATCGTCGCATAATGGCGGGGCAACAGCGGATGGTCGGCGGCCAGCCCCATGACCCCTTGTTCCCGGGCGACTTCCTCGCAGGCGCGCGCCAGTTCGGGCGCGCCGCGATAATCATAGCGCTGGTCGTAAAGATACCAGGGCATCTCGTCGGAAACATAGTTTCCGGCATAATGCTCTCCGGCATCATACAGATGATAGCCCGTCGTGAACCAGTGGCTGTCGAAGATGACGACAATATCGGGATTCACCGAATCGATTTTCTCACGCAGCCGCGCGAAGCCGGGGATCAGGTCGGAGTCCCGTCCCGCGCCCATCTCCAGCCGGAAATCCTCCGATTGCATCAATCCTGGATGATGCGAAACAAGTGCGGCGCCGACGATTTTGCCCATGAACCTATATCCTGTTGTGCCGAAGTCAGCGATGGCTGAAACTGGGCGTGAACGCCTGTTTTGGAATCACGACGTCCTTGACGTCGCAGAAGAATTCGAAGCTCCATTCGCCGCCCTCGCGACCGATGCCGGATTGCCCGCGACCACCGAAAGGCGCGGCGAGATCGCGAATCCCGAAGGAGTTCACCCAGATGAAGCCGGTGCGGACGCGCTCCGCTATGGCCTGCGCATGCGATGGTTCGCCATAGCAGACCCCGCCCAGCCCATAGACGGAACTGTTCGCAAGGCGGACGGCGTCCTCATCATCGGTGAAGGTCTGCAACACGAGGACGGGACCGAACACTTCCTCGCGAACGATCTCATCTTCCTCGCCAACGCCCGAAAACATCGTCGGCTGGAAATAAAGGTCGCCAAATGCGTGGGAATCGCCGCCCCAAAGCACCTCCGCGCCGGCCGCCTTGGCGCGTTCGACATAGCCGCGCACGCGCTCGATCTGGCGCGGGTGGATGATCGGCCCCACTTCGGTCGCCTCGTCGCGCGGATCGCCGACGCGTAATTTGGACACATAGTCGCCCATCCGCTGGACAAATTCGTCCCGGACGCGCGCATCGACGAGGAACCGAGTGCCCGCGAGGCAGACCTGCGTGGCGTTCCTGTACATGAGCGCGCCTGTCGCGGCGGCGGCGTCGAGATCGGCGTCGGCCAGCACGATGAAGGGCGATTTGCCGCCCAGCTCCAGACTTGCGGGAACCAGATTCGCGCCCGCCACCGTCGCAATCGCGCGCGCCGTCGGCACCGAACCGGTGAAAGAGATGCGCGAGAGACGCGGATCGCCGACCAGAGCCGCGCCCGTGACCGACCCGCTGCCCTGCACGATGTTGAACACGCCGGGCGGCAGCCCCGCCGCATCGGCGGCGTCGGCCAGCAACGAACAGCTCAGCGGCGCCCATTCGGGCGGTTTTACGACAACCGTATTGCCCGACGCGAGCGCCGGGCCGACCTTCCATGTGGTCAGCATCAGCGGGGAGTTCCACGGCGTGATGATCGCGCACACGCCGGCCGGATCGTGCCGCACATGATGGACCGCCTGTGCTGTTTCGATCACCTGATCCTGCAGGGTCAGCGCCTGTTCGGCGAAATAGGAGATGTTCAGCATCGCCCGCGGCACGATGCCGTGCCGCATGCGCGACAGCAGCACGCCCGCGTCGTTCGATTCGGCCAGACACAGCGCGTCCGCGCGCTTGCCGATCTCCTCGGCGAATCGATCGAGATAGGGTTTGCGGCCCTGCGCGCCCAGCGCCGCCCAGGCCGGAAAGGCCGCCAACCCCGCCTCGACAGCCTGCCCGACCTGTTCGGGCGAAGCCTCCGCGACTTGTCCCAGGATTCGACGATCAATGGGGGAGAAAATCTCGAAGCTGTCCGCCGATCCAACCCGCTTTCCACCGATATAATGAAGCGGGGAGATGGGGTGGCCGTCGATGGCGATCATGTCTGACATGGCGCGGCTCTCCGAAGAAATGAAGATGAGCCGACAAGGGAAAATCCGCCGGCAGTCGCTTTCATATGAAATGTAATCGTTGCATCGTCAACTATATTTAGATAAGATCGCCATCAACGGCAGGGAAATGATGGTCACAAACCGCTTCAAGGACAGGCTTTCGACAGGCTCCACGCAGATCGGGCTCTGGCAGACGCTCGGCAGCCCCATCACCGTGGAACTGTGCGCTGCGGCCGGGTTCGACTGGCTGCTGCTGGATGCCGAACATGGCCCCCATTCGATCCCGACTCTTATGGCCCAGCTTCAGGCGATGAACGGATCGCCATCGCATCCCATCGTGCGGCTGCCGGCGACCGATTCGACCAGCATCAGGCAAGTGCTGGATATCGGCGCGATGACGATCCTGGCGCCGTTCGTGGAAAGCGCGGATCAGGCGGAGGCGATCGTCGCCGCGACCCGTTACGCGCCGGAGGGCGTGCGCGGACTTGCGGCGGGCCAGATTCGCGCCTCACGCTGGGGCCGGGACAAGGATTATATCAACGACGCGAACCGGAATATCTGCGTTCTGGTGCAGATCGAGAGTCGCGCCGGGCTCGACGCCATCGATGCGATTGCCGGGGTGGAGGGGGTGGACGGCGTGTTCATCGGGCCAGCCGATCTCGCCGCCTCGCTGGGTTTTCGCGGCCAGCCCGGCCATGCGGAGGTGCGCGCCGCGATCGATCACGCCATCGATCGGGTGAAGTTGGCTGGCAAGGCCGTGGGCCTGCTGACGCTGAATGAGGATCTTGCGCGCGCCTATATCGGGCAAGGCTGCACCTTCGTGGCCGTGGGGACGGACGCCACCCTGCTGGCGACTGGCGTCGATGCGCTGGCTTCACGCTTTTGCGGCCATGCCGCAGGCCCGTTGGATTATTGACGATGCCGACCGCCGTCGCCCTTGTTCAAACTGTCGACCGTGACGACGGGCTGTGCCAAGCACAGAATATCGATCAAATAATCAACGGCTGGCCACATATGACGATGAAGAAAAGACGTTTTCCACCTGGCGTTGAGCCGCGCCATGTCATCGCCCTTCGCGAATTTCTGCCATACCGCATTCATTTGCTGTCTTCAAAGATTGCAAGACCAGCCGATTTCCAGCTCCCCGACGGCAAGGTTGTGCGCGCGCGGGACTGGCGGGTCATTTTGCAGCTCGCGAGCCGGGGGCCTCTCACCAACCGGGAATTATCGGCGATGGTGGGGTTGGATGCAGCCAATATCACGCGCGTCGTCCAATATCTTGGCGAGATTGGTCTCGTGACGACACGCACGCCCCCCACCGACCGCCGCAAGCAGATCATCAGCCTGACGGCGGAAGGAGCGGCCGCTCACGACGCCATCGCGCCGCAGCGCAAGCGGGTGGGGGAAGATTTGCTCAAATGCTTTACCCAGGTGGAACAGAATAAGTTTTTCGAAATGCTCGATAGACTGGAAGAGCATTTGCAAAATGATGTTGGTGATGAGGAATGGATTGAATAAATAGATATTTCTTCAAGTCATGAATAATCTCAACCATTTCGCCTACCGGCGTAATGGTTATTTTCGTCTGAAATATTGTTTTATTTTGTAATTTTTGTCACAAATTAGTGGAAATATTTCGTTTGTGTTAATGGCTTTGGAGTGTTGATCTACTCGCCAGCAGGAATGGACTTACCTCAAAACAATGGAGTCCGCCCACGCCGCCCAAGGGGGAGATCGACATGACGACACATATCAAGACGCACAAAGCCCTTCGCGAGCATCTTCAGCGAGGCGTCAGCATTTCAGGATTGATCGCAGCGATCGCCATGGCAGGGGCTCCGCAATGGGCCGCCGCACAGGACAGCGTCGCTCCCGCAGCCCAGCAGGCGGCGGACGATGCGTCGAACGGCGCTCCCAACAATAGCAGCGAAACCACGGATAGCCCCGTAAGCGGCGATATTGTCGTTACGGGTTCGCGCATAGCCAGCGGCGCCAAGACGCCTACGCCCGTCACCATCATGTCCAGCGAGGCGCTCCAGCGCGGCAACCCGTCAACGCCGGTCGCGGCCCTTCGCGACCTTCCCGCGCTGTCCGCGACGGCGACCAGCACCCGCAACCCTTCGTCGGGCGGCGCATCGAACGGCGGCGCGAGTTTCCTCGACCTGCGCGGGCTTGGCGCCAGCCGGACCCTGACGCTGGTGGACGGCCGTCGTTTCGTGCCCGCGACATCGACCGGCCTTGTCGACGCGAACCTGATCCCATCCGCCTTGCTGGACCGGATCGATGTCGTAACCGGCGGCGGTTCGGCCGCCTATGGTTCGGACGCCGTCGCCGGCGTGGTGAACTTCGTCCTCAACACCAAGCTTGAGGGCGTGCGCGGCAAGGCGCAGGTCGGCATCAGCCAATATGGCGACAATGCCGAGAAGCTGGTCACGCTGGCCGTCGGTCATGCGTTCATGGACGGCAAGCTGCACGTCAGCATCGGCGGAGAATATTACAAGAATGAAGGCGTGGGGCCGGCATCGCGGGGATGGGCCCGCAATGGCGTCAACATCATCAACAATCCCGCGGCTCCCCCGGCGCAGATCCTGGCCCCGAACGCGCGCATCCGCGCGACGACAGGCGGTTATGTGGTCACCGGAAATGGCGGAACGCCCGCCGCCAACGCGGCGTTCACCGGCACCATCTTCGGACCGGGCGGCACGGTTGGCATGTACGACTTCGGCACGTTGACGACCAGCGGCACCCAGTCGGGCGGCAGCGGGTTCGACACCACGACGACGCAACCGCTCAACCGGCCCAATAACCGCAAGACCATCTATGGCCATGCGGACTATGAAATCGCTGATGGCTGGGAGATTTTCGGCGAGGGATCCTATGGCGAGGTCAAGGCCGCCTATGTGAACGGCCCGAACCTTCATCTGGGCGCGACCAACCTCACGATCCAGCAGGACAACGCCTTCCTTCCCGCATCGGTTCGCGCGCAGATGATCGCGACCGGCGTCACCAGCCTGACGGTGTCGCGCGTCGACAAGGAGGACGGCTATCTCTTCTCCAATAATCGGGAGCGCGTGGCCCGCGGGATCGGCGGCATCAAGGGGCAGATCGGGACGTGGAACGTCGACGCCTTCTTCTCCTATGGCGATGCGAAGGCGCAGAACGCGGTGTCGGCCAACTATATCCTGGCCAACTATGCGCGCGCCGTCGACGCCGTAACCGCCCCCGGCGGCCAGATCGTCTGCCGGTCGACCCTGACCACGCCGAACGACGGATGCGTGCCCTTCAACATTTTCGGTGAGGGATCGCCGTCGGCCGCTGCGGTGGATTATGTGACCGGCACGGCCGTCGCCCGAACCCACAATACGCTCAAGAACACCGGCATCAATGCGTCGGGTACGCTCTTTGAAGGATGGGCAGGCCCGATCAAGGCGGCCGCGGGCTTCGAAGCGCGCTGGGAGACATCCGCCGTCACATCCGACGCGCTGTCGCAGCAGCGGGCCTACAATATCCAGAATGTGCTGCCCTGGTCAGCCAAGCAGAAGGTCCAGGAAGGCTATCTGGAGGCTTCGATCCCGCTGCTGCGCGACGTGGCGTTCGCGCGGGAGCTGACCGTCGATCTGGCCGGCCGGCGGACGCATTACAGCACCAGCGGTTCGGTCAACACCTGGAAGGTCAGCGGCAGCTGGACGCCCGTCGAGGACGTTCGGTTCCGCGCGACGCGCTCGCGCGATATCCGGGCGCCTTCGCTCAGCGAACTGTTCGTCGCCGGCACGCAGGATGTCTTCAACGGAACCGATCCGTTCCGGGGGAATGCGCAGGTGTTCCGCATTCTCCAGCTGACTTCGGGCAATCCGACGCTGAAGCCGGAAAGGAGCGACACGCAAACCTATGGCGTGGTGTTCCAGCCGAGCTTCATTCCGCGATTGACGCTGTCGGTCGATTATTACGACATCAAGATCAAGGGCGCGGTCGCGACCCTGACGCCGCAAAACCTGCTTAACCAATGCTTTGCGGGCGTGACCGCGGCCTGCGCCAACTTCATTCGAGACGGAAGCGGGAACCTCACCACCGTATTGCTGCGGCCGATCAATTACGCCGCGTTCCAGACGCGCGGCATAGATATCGACCTCAACTATACGATCCCCTTCAATGGCGGGGACTCGCTCAATATCCGCTCGGTCACCAATCGCCTGATCACGCAGAAATTGACCAATCCCGGCGCGACGCCGCAGGAGCAGGCAGGCGATGTCGGCCTGTTCGCCAATCCGAAATGGCGGAACACGACGCAGCTGACCTACAATAATGGCGGGTTTACCGGCTTCCTGCAGGGTCGATATATCGGCGGCGGCATCATCGACAGCGTTCGCGCGGCGGCGGGCACGCTCTTGAACCAGAAGGTCAACGGGCGCGTCTATTTCGACGGCCAGCTTTCCTATCGGCCGGAATCGACGCCGGTGGAACTCTACATCAACGTCCGCAACCTGCTGAACAAGGAACCGCCAGTCTACCCCAGCGGCAGCACGTCGAACCCCGCGCAGACCAACGGATCGCTTTTCGACATGGTCGGCAGGATGTTCAGCTTCGGCGTCAATGTGAAGATCTAAACCTGCCTGCAAGAGCCCGCGCATGGTCCTGGCCATGCGCGGGCGTTTTTTTGAAGTGGCCGCAGAGGCGCTGGGCCGGGTCATAATGTGGCGATCCGGCGTATCCATCCGCGCGACAAGGCTGGCGTTGATGCGCATGGCTTTCGTGCTCCTGTCGGGCGGCGTCGCGCGCGTCACCCTGACGCCGCCGCCCGCGCACTACCATGACCTTATGAACTGACGGCTCCGTCCGCCTCGCGCTCGACCCACAGAAGCGACAGGGGCAGCAGCAGCAGCATGAAGAGCGTGGCCGAGATGATGCCGCCCACGATGACGCAGGCGAAGGGCCGTTGCGTTTCGGAGCCTATGCCCGTCGACAGCGCCGCCGGCAGCAAGCCGAGCCCCGCCATCAGCGCCGTCATCAATATGGGCCGCAGACGGTCGATGGCCCCTTCGATGACGGCCATGCCGAAG
>DASVOF010000128.1:0-16055 GCA_036383495.1 Sphingobium sp.
CCGAAAGCGATCGCCGCCGTCGACACCGGCCAGTCGCCCAGCAGCCGCCGACAGCCCGCGACGATCTCGGGTGGGCCGATCACGAATCCCAGCCGGACGCCCGCCAGGCCGAAGAATTTACCGAAGGACCGCAGCACCACCAGCCGCCGCCCCCCGCCGACATGCGACGCGATGCTGGAGCCGGGAACGCAGTCGGCGAAGGCTTCGTCAACGACCAGCCATTCCTGCCGCGCTAGCAACCGCTCGCGAGGAAACAAGCGGCCATCGGGGTTGTTCGGATTGGCGAGCAGCAGGGCCGTTCCAGCGTGCGCTTCCTGCGGCTCGCGAACGGCGATGTTCTGCGCAAAAACCTCGCCATGGGTGCGATAGGACGGGGTCAGGTAACATCCCGGCCGATCCAGCAATCGCCCAACGATCCGCAGGCCGATCTCGCTTCCGGGCACGGCGCAGACACAGGCAGGCTCCGCACCAAAATAGGCCGCCGCCGCCGCCTCCAGATCGGCCAGCGCCGTCGGATCTGGAAGCGCCTGCCAATCGGGCGCGATGCTCGCCGCGCCCGGCCAGGCGACAGGATTGATCCCGGTCGACAGGTCGATCCACGGCTCGCGGCCCTCGCCATACAGCGCCCGCGCCTCGTCCAGCCGCCCGCCATGCCAGCGAAAACCGCCGCTCATCGAATCACCAGCAGCAGGCCGAGCAGCGCGCTTTCGATGATCTCGATCCCCGCGCCATGACCATCGCCGGAAATCCCGCCAATCTTCACCCGCAGCCACCACGCCCAAAGCGCCACAAGAACCGCCGCCGCCAGCAAACCCGGCATCCACAGGCAAAAGCCCAGCGCCGCCACGCCCCAGACGATCAGATGCACCGGAGCGACGCCCTGCCGAAAACGGCTGCCCAGCCCCTCATGCAGGGGCGGCAACCATAGCGTCCAGGCCAGCGGCCCGATCCGCGCGACCATCGCCACGCCTATCAGCCCCCATGGCGGAAGCAGCTCCGCCCACAGCCGCAACAACACCAGCTTGCTGAGCAATTGCAGCACGATCGCGACCACGCCGAAACTGCCGATATGCGGATCGGCCAGCACGGCGGAGAGCCGCGCCCGGTCGCCATGCGCCGCGCCAACGCCATCGGCTATGTCGCCCAGGCCATCAAGGTGCAGCGCCCCGGTCATCGCAACCCAGACGAGCAGCGCGAACAGCGCCCCCGCCCAAGGATCAATGCGCGCGCCCAGCCACAAGGCCGCCGCCACCGCCGCGCCGACCGCCAGCCCCGCTGCCGGAAACCAGCGGATCGCCGCAGCGAAATCCCCCTCATCCGCCCGCACCGCAGGCAAAGGCAGGCTGGTCATCAGCTGCAACGCCAGCACCAGCCGTCTCATGTCGTCAATCCGGTGATCTGCGCCGTCGACGCCTCATCGCGCCAGACGCGCAGGCTGAGCAGCGCGCCATAGGGCAGGTCGACCGCCCATGCCTGCCGATAATCAAAGCCGCACAGCACCGCCAGCGCCGCCCGCATCGCCCCCGCATGGCTCAACACCAATGCAGGTTCGGCGATGTCGGCGAGCGCGGCCCTTACCCGGTCGCAAAGATCCGACCAGCGCTCCCCGCCGGGCGGGGGGCACTCGTCCGGCGCATTCCAGAAACGGGCGAGGTCATCGGCGGGCAACGTCGCCGGATCACTCCCTTCCCATGCGCCGAAATGCAGTTCGCGCCAGCGCGGATCGACATGATGGACGAGCCCCCGCTCCGCCGCGACGATCGCGCCGGGCGAACGCGCGCGCGACAGATCGGACGTCACGACATGCGCGAAGGGCAGGCCGCGCGCCCGCTCTATGCACAGCGCCATGCCGTCACGCCCGGGCGGCGCGTCGAGATGGCCGAGCAACCGGCCCGCCATCTCCGGCGCGCCATGGCGCATCAGATATAGCGCGAAACCGCTCACAATGCGCCCGCCACCGCCGCCTCGGCAAAGGTCGCCATGCCGTCATGCGCCGCGAGCGCCGACCGCACGATCTGCGCCGCCACCGCCGCCCCGCTCGCCTCGCCCAGCCGCATGTCCAGCCGCAGCAGCGGTTCCAGCGCCAGCGCATCCAGCAGCCGCGCATGGCCCGCTTCGGCCGAACAATGCGCGGCCAGGCAATGCGCCGTGATCGCAGGGTTGTCCCGCACCATCGGCACGATAGCCGCGCCACAGATAAAGCCGTCCAGCAATACCGGCGCATGGGCCATCCGCGCCGCCAGTATCGCGCCCGCCATCGCCGCAATCTCGCGCCCGCCCAGCCGCCGCAACGTCTCGAACGCATCGGTGCAGGCGTCGCCATGACACGCCATCGCCATCGCCACCGCCTCCGCCTTGCGTCCTATGCCAGCCTCATCGACCCCCGTACCGCGTCCAACCCACTGTTCAGGCGTCCCGCCCAGAACCTGCGCGCACAGCGCGGCGGCGGGCGTGGTGTTGGCGATCCCCATCTCGCCCACGAACAGCAGATCGGTGTCGGGACGCACCACCGCCGCGCCCGCATTGATCGCGTCCAGGCACTCCGCCTCGCTCATCGCCGGCGCTTCGCAAATGTCGGCTGTCGGACGATCCAGATCCAGCGGCACGACGACCAGCTCCGCTCCACAGGCCGCCGCCAGCGCATTGATCGCAGCGCCGCCAGCCTTGAAATTCGCCACCATCTGCGCCGTGACCGCAGGCGGAAAGGCGCTCACGCCCCGCGCCGCCACGCCATGATTGCCCGCGAACACCGCCGCGCGGATGCGCTCGGCTTGCGGGCGCTCGCGCCCCTGCCAGCCCGCCATGAACAACGCGATCTCCTCCAGCCGTCCGAGCGACCCCGCCGGCTTGGTCAGCACCGCCTGCCGCGCCGCCGCCGCCTCGATCGCCTGATGATTGGGCTCGGGCAGGTTCGCCAGCGCGCCCGCAAACGCGGCCCTGTCAGCAAATTGGATCATGTGCAGACAAAGCCTTCAGGCGGCGTGCGGACGATGAAATGTCCTTTCACCCCCTGCGGCCAGTCGGCATAGCGAACCACGCCTTCCTCGCTCGCCGCATGACGCACCGCATAGTCCAATATGGCGCGCGCCGCCGCTGCATCCGGCGTGAAGTCGCCCAGCACATAACCGACTTTGCCGGGGCCGCGCACCTGCACGGTGCAATGGCGCTGGCACGCGAACAGGCACGGCATTTCCTGCACCGCCACGCCCGCATAGGCCGCGTCGCCCGCCTGCACCTCCCGCATCGCCTCCGCCAGCAGCGCGCCGCCGCGCCGCCCTTGCGCATCCTCGCGCTGATCGGGCGTCAGGCGGCAGGTCGAACAGACCACCACCGACGCCCCGGCATCGACCGCGCGCAGCATCAGCAGCGCCTCATGGAAAAACCAACCGTCATGTCTTCGCTCCAACCGCAAACGGCCCTGGGGCGGACCCCAAGGCAAATGGTCGTCGCTCGACGAGGTATATCCCCGTTCGGCCGGCACACCCTGTCCGGTCGAAGAACGACTGCGGCAGGCAGGTCTCCTGGCTCACGGGTCAGTGCGTCCGGCCGCCTTCTCGGGAACATTTAAAGGCTCCCAATGGCGCATGTGGCCGGTACGCTCGCCGCTTACAGTTGCAGGGGCAGCGTGGGCTTTCACCCGACTTCCCTTTTCATCCCCTTGGCGGGAACCTGTCGCGCCGCCGCTGATAATCGGCCAAGGGAAATGCCGCAAGCAGTAGATGGCGGCGCGCCAATGTGTATGCTGCATCGCCGCAAGCCGAAGGGAACCGCCGCCGATGACCGATGCCGCCGATCAGCCCTGGTGGAAGGGCGCCGTCATCTATCAAATCTATCCGCGCAGCTTTCAGGATTCGAACGACGACGGCATCGGCGATCTTCCCGGCATCACCCAGCGGCTGGAGCATATCGCCCGGCTCGGCGCGGACGCGATCTGGATATCGCCCTTCTTCACCTCGCCGATGCGCGACTTTGGCTATGACATCGCCGATTATTGCGATGTCGACCCGATTTTCGGGACGCTGGACGATTTCGGCGCACTGGTGGCGCGCGCGCACGAACTGGGCCTGAAGGTGACGATAGATCAGGTCTACGCCCACACGTCCGACCTGCACGACTGGTTCCGGGAGAGCCGTTCAGACCGCGAAAACGCCAAGTCGGACTGGTATGTCTGGGCCGATCCCAATCCTGATGGGACGCCGCCCTGCAACTGGCAGTCGGTGTTCGGCGGCCCGGCCTGGACCTGGGACGCGCGGCGGCGGCAATATTATATGCACCAGTTCCTCAGCAGCCAGCCGCAACTCAATGTCCACAACGGCCAGGTGCAGGACGCCCTCCTCTCCGCCATGCGTTTCTGGCTGGATCGCGGCGTGGATGGTTTCCGCCTCGATGCGCTCAACCATGCGATGCACGATCCTCGGTTCCGCGACAATCCGCCTGCGCCCGATGATGGCGCGCCGCGCACTCGCCCCTTCGACTATCAGATTCGCCGCTACAGCCAGTCGCACCCCGACATCCTCGGCTTCGTCGAACGCATCCGCGCGCTGTGCGACGAATATGGCGCGGTCTTCACTGTGGCGGAGGTCGGCGGCAATCAGGCGGAAGCGGAGATGAAGGCCTATACTTCGGGCGAAAAGCGCCTGAACAGCGTCTATGGCTTCGATTTCCTCTATGCGTCCGCGCTGACGCCCCGGCTGGTGGCGGACACGGTCGCGCGCTGGCCCGATAAGCCGGGCATGGGCTGGCCCAGCTGGGCTTTCGAAAATCACGATGCGCCCCGCGCCCTGTCCCGCTGGTGCGCGGAGGAGGACCGCCCGCCCTTTGCGCGGCTCAAGATGATGCTGCTCATCGCGCTCCGCGGCAATGCGATCCTTTATCAGGGCGAGGAACTGGGCATCACCCAGGTCGACATCCCCTTCGAACGGCTCCAGGACCCGGAGGCGATCGCCAACTGGCCGCTCACCCTGTCGCGCGACGGAGCCCGGACGCCGCTGCCGTGGGAGGCGAACGCGAACGAAGCAGGCTTCACCACGACTATCCCCTGGCTGCCGCTGGGCGAGGAAAATATCGCCCGCGCCGTCGACGCACAGGAGGCCGACCCGGATTCGCTGCTGAATTTCACCCGCGCGATGCTGGCTCTGCGCAGGGCGAACCCTGCGCTGCGGCATGGCCGGCTGGAGTTGCTGCTGGTGGACGAAAGCCGCCTCGTGTTTCGGCGGATCGCTGGCGATCAATCGCTGCTGTGCGCGTTCAACCTGTCGACAGTGGCAGTGGAATGGCCAGAGAACATCGCCAAGGATGGCGATATTCTGTCGGCGATCAACGGTGCGGATACCGGCAAGCTGCCGCCGTTCGGCGCGTTGCTTATCCGTTAAAAACCAACGTGTTCCTGCGAAGGCAGGAGCCCAGTTGAAACGGCGGAACTGGGCTCCTGCCTTCGCAGGAGCACCTCAGCCCTATCCCGCCGCCAACACCCCGTCCGCCCGCGCCAACACGACAAGCGGCAATCCCGCCGCCGCAGCCCGCTCCGCCGCCAGCCGCGTCGGCGCGGAAATGGTGACGAGCAGCGGACAGTCCGCCAGCACCGCCTTTTCCACCAATTCATAGGAACAGCGCGACGACAGCAGCGCGAAGCCGCCATCCCATCCCACGCCTTGCCGCCGCATCGCGCCGATCAGCTTGTCGAAGGCATTGTGCCGCCCGACATCCTCATAGGCCAAACGGACCACCCCGTCCGCCCCAACCAGCGCGGCGGCGTGGGCCGCGCCAGTGCGCGCATTGAGCGGCTGATGCGCGCTCAGAGCCTCCAGCGCGCGGAAGATCGCCCCCCGATCCGCCTGGCTGCGCGTGGTTACGGCGGGCAACGGGCGAATCGCCTGCTCCAGATTTTCGATACCGCATATCCCGCAGGAAGAATCCGACGCCCGATGCCGCACCCGGCTGAGCAAGCCATCGACGCGCCCTTCGGGCAGGGTCGCGCGGGCGACGACGCCCTGCGCCGTCGCATGAACGTCCACGTCGAAGGGCCCGTCCTGCGGCCCGATCAGTCGCTCGGCGAGAGCGAAGCCCAGCACCAGCTCCGCTATGTCCGTCGGCGTCGCCATCAGCACCGCATAGCCGATGCCATTGAACTCGATCGCGATCGGGACTTCCTCGGCCAACTCCCGCGCCATAGGCTCGGTCGAACCATCCGGCCTGATCTGCGTGAAGGAAAAGAGCGAAGGCGCGCTTTTAGCTGTTGCTGGCTTTCCTTCGATCATGGACTTGATCTAGGCGTCGGGGACGGAGGGCGCAATGCTTGCGCCCTCCAGGCGTTTTTCCCGTCCGCTCAATAATTCCACTGCACTTGCGTGCGGATGAGGTTGCCTTCAGCGCGTCCCACGCGGCGTTCGTCCGCTTCGGCCCGCTTCATCCGGGCATAGGCCAGGGTGAATTCCAGCGCCTTCCAGGGTTGCCATTCAACGCCCAGTTCCAGTTCGTCGGTTTCCAGGCGCGGAGCGCTGGTCGATCCCTTCCAGCCGCCGCGATAACGCTGCCAACGGGCGTAGGGCATCAGCGCGCCGATCGAGTCGGTGGGCATGCGATACATCATCTGCACATAGCCGCCGCTGAGATTCTTCGTCTGGATCGACTGGCTGGGGCGGTCGAATTCCGGCCCCTTGCCCCAATTCCATTCGGCCTGGATGCCGAAGGGCTGCGGATAGAGCATCGCGTGGATGCCGACGCGATCATCGTCATAGGCCACGGCGCTGACCGCCCCGCTGCGCAATTCAGGCTGAACATCGTTCATCATCGCCGAACCGCCAATTTCGAACACCTGCCCGTCAAGGCCCAGGCCATCCAGTTCGAAGGGCCAGGTTGCGAAGGCGACCTTCATCAATCCCCTGTTCTGTTCGGTCCTGTTCGTGCCCTGGCCATTGAAGACGCCAAGGCCGAAAGCGCCGTAATTGCCGAACAGCTTCTGGCCGTCATGCCCCAGCCGGTCCCAGATCTTCTGCACTAAAGGCGGCGTGTAATAGCCGACGATGCCAAGGTCGCGTTCGCTGGGAACCGCGCTGTTGATCGCGTCGCTGCGATCGAGCGTCAGGCGGTTGGACGAAGACTGCATATTCTCCCAGCCATAGGGCACCTTGGACTGGCCGAACCGGACGCGAAAGGTCTTCGCCTTGTCCAGGAAGACATCCGCATAGGCGTCGCGCAACTGGACGAAATGCTCGCGGCGTTCGCTGCCCGCCTGGTTGTTCACGGCGGTGGCGAAGTCGGACTGGAGATAGAGCGAAACCCGGTCGGAAACGTCGCCCTGAAGGACCAGGCGCGCGCGGCGCAGCGAAAACCCGCCACGGTCCGATATCGAACTGTCATGGACCGACCTCAGGCGGGATTGACCCGCCGGCGCGGTGTCGTCCCCCGACAGGAAGGCATTGTAGCGCATCTGCGTATAACCGCGGAACGTCAGCCGTTCATACCAGGCCTTCGACTTGGGCGCCGGGGCGGATGCGGTCGCCGCTGCGGGCGGCTGCGCAGGCGCGGAGGCCAGCGCAACGGGCGCTGAAGCTGCGGGGGCGGCCGACGCCGGAGCTGCGGCGGCAGGAACCACGCCCTTGCTCGCGGCAAGCGCAGTGGTGAGGGCCTGCACCTGCGCCTTGAGTTCGTCGATCTGGCGCTGCAACGTCTCGCTGCTCTGCGCCTGCGCTACCTCCGGCATCAATGCGAGCAAGCTCACCATCAACACCGCGCCGTTCGCCTTTAACCTTCTCACCTGTTGACTCCCCCTATGTCACTGCAGTGGGCGGTTATGTCATTTATGTGACTCTTAAATGACAAATATGTCTTGTTTGGATGACAATCCGATCGGGCTGATGTCGCCGTCACGGCAGTTTCATTTCATGCGGCGGATTTCGCCCGATGGGCTTCCCATCCGCACACGCAACCTCTATGCACGGCGACTGATCGCGCCGGCGCCCCGTAAGGGGCTTTAATGGGAATGCGGTGCGGGCGCGTCCAAGCGCCCAATGCCGCGGCTGTCCCTGCAACTGTAAGTGGCGAGCGAGACGCATAGCGACCTTCGGTTACATCTGAAGGTCAGCCACTGGGCCGGACGCAAAATCATGCGAGGCCTGGGAAGGCCATGTGTCGAGCGATGACCCACAAGCCAGGATACCAGCCGGCGTCTGGTCGCTCTTGCCTTGGTCCAGGGGATGGCCGCGGCACGGATCTCCGTCTGAGCGACAGTGCGGCGGGAGCCGCACCGGCATGTGTGCCGGGCGCTTTATAAGGTGTCCGTCCGGCCCCGCATGTCGGCCGCGCGCGCGGAGGCTCCCGTCCCGGTTCGCTGACGCCGACGGGAATAGCCGATGAAGACAGTCCCTTCTGGACCAGGTCCCCTTCGCCGCCGCGCGACGGCCATGTTCGCCGCGCTCATCGCCGCCAATGCCGGCGTGTGGATCGGCGCGTTCATATTGTTTGCGCACGACACGGTCATGCTCGGCACCGCGCTTCTCGCCTGGAGCCTGGGCCTGCGCCATGCGGTCGACGCCGACCATATCGCCGCCATCGACAATGTGACGCGCAAGCTGATGCAGGACGGCCAGCGTCCGCTTACCGTCGGCTTCTGGTTCGCGATCGGCCACAGCGCCATCGTCCTGATCGCCGCCGTGCTGATCGCGCTCGCCGCCAGCGCGGTCACCCAAGTGGAGGTTGTCGGCGAAATCGGCGGCGTCATCGCCACCATCATTTCGGCGACCTTCCTCTTCGCCATCGCGGCCATGAACCTTATCATCCTCCGATCGGTTTGGGCGACCTTCAACCATGTTCGCAGGGGCGGCTCCTATGTCGATGAGGATATGGATATTCTCCTCGGCAATCGCGGTTTCCTGGCGCGTATCTTCAAGCCCCTCTTCCGCCTCGTCACGCGCCCCTGGCACATGGCCCCGCTCGGCTTCCTGTTCGGCCTTGGTTTCGATACTGCGACGGAGGTCGCCATTCTCGGCCTGTCCGCCGGACAGGCGGCGAGCGGCCTGTCGATCGCGACGGTCCTCATCTTCCCCCTGCTCTTCGCGGCGGGCATGGCGCTTATCGACACGGCGGACGGCGCGCTCATGATGGGCGCTTATCAGTGGGCTTTCGTGAAGCCGATCCGCAAACTCTACTACAACATCACCATCACGCTGGTGTCCGCGCTCGTCGCCATCCTCATCGGCGGGATCGAGACCGCCGCGCTGCTCGGCGAAAAGCTGGGATTGACGGGCGGCGTCTGGTCGCTCGCCGCCAATCTTGGCCAGCATTTCAACAGCCTCGGCTTCATCATCATCGGCCTGTTCGTCGCCTGCTGGCTGGTGAGCTGGCTCATCTACCGCTGGAAAGGCTTCGACCAGATCGAAGTCATCCCCGCAACACAAGGATAACCGCCATGAACCCAAGAAACCCTGCCAACAAAGTTCCCGCCACCGTCATCACCGGCTTCCTCGGCGCCGGCAAGACCACCCTGATCCGCCACCTCATCGAAAATGCGGGCGGCCGCCGCATCGCGCTCATCATCAACGAGTTCGGCGATGTCGGCGTCGACGGCGCGCTGGTCAAGGGCTGCGGCGACGAAGCCTGCCCGGACGAGGACATTATCGAACTGGCGAATGGCTGCATCTGCTGCACCGTCGCGGACGATTTCCTGCCGACCATGCAAAAGCTGCTCGACCGCGACACGCCGCCCGACCACATCATCATCGAAACGTCCGGCCTCGCGCTTCCCAAGCCGCTGGTGAAGGCGTTTCAGTGGCCCGACATCCGCACCCGCACCACCGTGGACGGCGTCATCACCCTGATCGACGCCGACGCGCTGGCCGCTGGCCGCTTCGCTCATGACGAGGAGGCGCTCGCCGCCGCCCGCGCCGCCGACCCGACGCTGGACCATGACAGCCCGATCGAGGAACTGTTCGAGGATCAGCTCGCCTGCGCCGACCTCGTCCTGCTCAACAAGACCGACCTCGTGGAGCCCGACGCCCTCGCCGCTCTCGAAGCCGATCTTGCGAGCGAGATCCGCCCCGGCGTCCGCATCATCCGCACCGCGCGCGGGCAGATCGACCCCGCCATCCTCCTCGGCCTCGGCGCGGGCGTAGAGGATCAGATCGACGTCCGTCCCTCCCATCATGACAATGAGGAGGATCACGACCATGACGATTTCGAAAGCTTCATCGTCGACCTCGGCATCCTCGGCAATCCCGAGCCCCTCCTCGCCGCGCTGGAGCAGGTCATCGCCGCGCACGACATATTGCGGGTCAAGGGCTTCCTCGCCGTCGCGGGCCGTCCCGCCCGGCTCGTCCTTCAGGCGGTCGGCCCGCGCATCCAGCATCATTATGACCGCCCATGGCAGGCGGGCGAGCAACGCACCTCCCGCCTCGTCGTGATCGGCCAGCACGGCCTTAACCGCGCCGCCATCGAAGCGGCGCTCGCCGGTCAGACGGTCCTCGCCTGATGCACCTGCTGACCGCCACGCCCGGCACAGTCTCCAACGGGGACGAAGCGATCGACCTCGGCCAGTCGCCGGGGGACATCGTGCTGCTGACCGTGGCGGACAGCGACCTGGCCTGCTTCGCCAGTGCGGCAGCGGGGCTGGGGGATGACGCGCCGACGATCCGCCTCGCCAACCTGCTTCAGCTCAAGCACCCTTATTCGGTCGACCTCTATGTCGAGCAGGTCATCGCCCACGCCAAATTCGTCTGTGTGGTGTTGCTAGGCGGTAAGAGCTACTGGCCCTATGGCATTGATGAAATTGCCAATATCGCCCGCGAAAGGGGCATAGCCTTCGCCGCCATAGCCGACGGGCGGGAGGATGATCCGGAACTCACCCGCGCCTCCACCCTTCCGGCGGAGACCTGCGAGCGGCTACGCGATTATCTGCGGCAGGGCGGCGTCGCCAACGCAACTTCCTTCCTCCGCACCGCCGCTCGCCTCGCCGGGCTGGACGCCGGCGAACCGGATGCCCCGGTCCCGGTCGCTGACGCGGGGCTCTACCTCCCCGGCGTCGACCGCCCGACGCTGGAACAGATCAAGGCGCGCTGGACGGAGGGACAGCCCACCGCCCTCTTCCTCTTCTACCGCGCGCTGCTGATCGCCGGGACGCTGGAGGCGGTGGACGCGATGATCGCTGGCCTCGAAGCCCAGGGCCTCAACATCCTCCCCGTCCATGTCCGGGCGCTGCGCGAACCCTTCGCCCGCGATTTCCTGCAAGCCTTGATGGCGCAGACGCCGCCCGACGTGATCCTCAACGCCACCGCCTTCGCCGCCAGCGCGCCCGGCGAGCCGCGCACCCCCTCGATCCTCGAACAGGCGGACTGCCCGATCCTGCAAACCATCTTCGCCAGCGCCGAACAGAAGGCGTGGCAGGAAAGCGCGCGTGGCCTTGGCCCCCGCGACCTCGCCATGCACATCGCGCTGCCCGAAGTGGACGGCCGCCTCTTCACCCGCGCCGTCGCCTTCAAGGCCGCCGCCCGTTTCGACCAGCGCACCGAGTGCAGCATCATCGTGCCGAAAGTGCTGGAAGATCGCGTCAGCTTCACCGCCCAACTGACTGCAAACTGGGCGAAACTCCGCCGAACAGAAGTATCGGACCGCAAAATCGCACTGGTCCTGGCCAACTATCCCAACAAGGATGGCCGCATCGGCAACGGCGTCGGCCTAGACACCCCCGCCAGCGCCGCCGCGATCCTGAATGCGCTCACCCAATCCGGCTACACCACGACAGGCGCGCCCACCGATGGCGCAGCCCTGATGCGCCACCTGACCGAAGGCGTGACCAACTCCCCCCCGTTCGCCCTGAGCCTGTCGAAGGGCCCTTCCTTTTCTCTCAAGGACTACCAGACCGCTTTCGCCGCGCTCCCGCCGTCAGCGCAGGAAGCCATCACAACCCGCTGGGGCGCCCCCGAATCCGATCCCTTCGTCCACGAAGGCGCGTTCCGCCTCCCCGTCCACCGCTTCGGTAACATCGCGCTCGCCGTCCAGCCCTCACGCGGCTACCATATCGACCCCAAGGCCAGCTATCACGACCCGGCCCTGCCCCCGCCCCACGCCTATCTCGCCTTCCACTTCTGGCTGGCTCAGGAATTTGGCGCGCAGGCGGTCGTCCATGTCGGCAAGCACGGCAATCTCGAATGGCTCCCCGGCAAGGCGATCGCCCTCTCCGAAACCTGCTTCCCCGAAATCTGCGCCGGCCCGGTCCCGCAAATCTACCCCTTCATCGTCAACGATCCCGGCGAAGGCGCGCAGGCCAAGCGCCGCATCGGCGCCTGCATCATCGACCATCTGACCCCGCCCCTCACCCGCGCCGAAACCTACGGCCCGCTCAAAGAGCTGGAGGCGCTGGTCGACGAATATTATCTCGCCGCCGGGATGGACCCCCGCCGTCTGGAAACACTCCGCAAAGACATCCTCGCCCTCGCCGCGTCGCAGGGTCTCGACAAGGATGCGGGCGCTCAAGGCAGTGGAGACGATGCCTTAGCAGCAATTGATAACTATCTGTGTGACCTCAAGGAAATGCAGATCCGAGACGGCCTGCACATCTTCACGCAATCGCCCGAGGGGACGTTACAGCGCGACCTGCTCATCGCCCTCGCCCGCTGCCCGCGCGGCATGGACGATCCGGGCCAGCAGTCCCTCCTGCGTGCTCTGGCGGATGATTTCGGGCTAGGCTTCGATCCGCTCGATTGCACCATGGGCACGCCTTGGAATGGGCCCTGTCCGGAGATTCTCGCAGGCCTCACCCCCGCACCGTGGCGCATCACCGGCGACACAGTGGAACGCCTCGAACTGTATGCCATCCATCTCCTTGATCGTCATTCCCGCGAAGGCGGGAACCCATCTCCCATAAGCAGCCCCAGGAGGGACGTTCAGGAGATGGATCCCCGCCTCCGCGGGGATGACGAAATAGGGCCAAGGACCGCCGCCGTCCTCCGCACCATTCAAACCGACCTCGCCCCCCGCGTAGCCGCCTGCGGGGAGGCCGAAAAAACAGCCCTCCTCGCCGCCCTCAACGGCAATTTCGTGCCTCCCGGCCCCTCCGGCGCGCCCACGCGCGGTCGCCCTGACGTTCTCCCCACCGGGCGCAATTTCTACTCGGTCGACACCCGCTCCGTTCCCACCGTAGCCGCCTGGAATCTCGGCCAGCGGTCCGCCGACCTCATCGTGCAGGACTATCTCCAGCGCGAAGGCGAATATCCCCGCGCCATCGCCCTGTCCGCATGGGGCACCGCCAATATGCGGACCGGCGGCGACGACATAGCCCAAGCCCTCGCCCTGATGGGCGCGCGCCCGAAATGGGACTGGGCGTCAGGCCGCGTCATCGGCTTCGAAATCATGAAGATCGCTGAACTGAACCGCCCCCGCGTCGACGTGACCTTCCGCGTCTCGGGTTTCTTCCGCGACGCATTCCCCGAGCAGATCGACCTGATCGACAGCGCCGCCCGCGCCGTCATGGCGCTGGACGAGCCGGGGGAGGACAATCCCGCCGCCGCCCGCCACCGCGCCGAAACCGCGGCCCTGATCGCCGACGGCGCCCCCGAAAAAGCCGCCGCCCGCCGCGCCGGCGCCCGCGTCTTCGGATCGAAACCGGGAGCCTATGGCGCGGGCCTGCAAGCGATGATCGACGAGAAGATCTGGCACGACCGATCCGACCTCGCCAGCGTCTATCTCGACTGGGGCAGCTACGCCTATGGCGGGGGGGTGGAGGGCGACGCCGAACGCAGCCTCTTCGCCCAGCGCCTGACGGAAGCCGACGCCCTGATCCAGAATCAGGACAATCGCGAGCATGACCTGCTCGACAGCGACGATTATTACCAGTTCGAAGGCGGCATCGCGACGGCGGTCGAACATCTCTCCGGCAAGAAGCCGCTCAGCTACCACAATGATCACAGCCGCCCCGAACGCCCCGTCATCCGCACGCTGGAGGATGAGATCGGCCGCATCGTCCGCGCGCGTGTCACCAACCCGAAGTGGATCGCGGGCATGATGCGCCACGGCTATAAGGGCGCGTTTGAGATCGCCGCCTCGGTGGACTATCTCTTCGCCTTCGCCGCCACCACGCATGCGGTGAAGGACCATCATTTCGACGCCGTCCACGCCGCCTTCATCGAGGATGAGGCCGTCCGCGCCTTCATGGCCGACGTCAATCCCGCCGCCCTGCGCGAAACCGCCGCCCGCCTCCACGAAGCCCTCGACCGGGCCTTGTGGAAACCCAAGTCCAACAGCGCCGCCTATCTCCTCGCCCAGCTCAAGGAAGCCCAGCCATGATCGAACGCACCCCCGAACAACATGCCGAAAAGATGAAGAAGAAGCAGGCCGCCCATGACAAGATCATGGCGACCAAGACGGAGGAAAAGGGCCTGCTCATCGTCCACACCGGCAAGGGCAAGGGCAAGACGACCGCCGCGCTCGGCATGGTGGTCCGCGCCATCGGCCACGGCAAGAAGGTCGGCGTCGTCCAGTTCGTGAAGGGCGCGATGACCACCGGAGAAAAAGTCGTGTTCGACGCGTTCCCGAACAATGTCGAATTCAAGCCCATGGGCGAAGGCTTCACCTGGAACACGCAGGACCGCACTCGCGACATCGCGCTCTCCCGCGAAGCCTGGAACGAGGTAAAGCGCATGATCGCGGACCCCGCCTATGATATGGTGCTGGCGGACGAATTGAACATCGTCCTGCGTTACGACTATCTGCCCGTGGAGGAGGTGCTGGAAGTGCTGACCGCGCGTTCGCCGATGAAGCATGTCATCGTCACCGGCCGCAACGCACCCGACGCGCTTGTCGAAGCCGCCGATCTCGTGACCGAAATGACACTCATCAAGCACCCGTTCCGTTCCGGCGTGAAGGCGCAGCCGGGGATCGAGTTCTGACCATGACCGGCCCCGCCATCACGCCTATCGACAGCGCCAGTTTCGAAGCGCTGGTGCGGGCGCGGCGGGATATCCGCCATTTTCGGACCGATGCGGTGGAAGAGGCGGACGTGGAGTGGCTGCTGTCCGTCGCCCACCGCGCGCCCTCTGTGGGCCTGTCGCAGCCCTGGCGCTTCGTCCGTATCGCGACCCCGGCCTTGCGCGAAGGGCTGGCGCTTCATGTCGACGCGCAGGTCGCGCATGCGGGCAAGGAATATGAAGGCGATCAGGACCGGCTCTACCGCAGCCTGAAACTGCATGGGCTCCGCGAAGCGCCCGTCCTCTTCGCCGTCTATTGCGACGACGGCACCGACACGGGCCATCATCTGGGCGCGGTCACCATGCCCGAAGCGCGGCGTTATAGCTGCGTCATGGCGGTGCACACCTTATGGCTGGCCGCGCGGACGCGGGGCATCGGCATGGGCTGGGTGTCGATCCTCGATCCGACCGGCGTCGACGCGATGCTCGACGTGCCCGAAAGCTGGCGATGCCTGGGCCTCCTCTGCCTCGGCTACCCGATCAGCGAGGAGGACCGCCCCGAACTCGAACGCAAGGGCTGGGAACAGCGCACCGACTGGCGTTCCGTCGTCGTAAGGCGCTGATCCTCATCCGTCATCCCAGCGAAGGCTGGGATCTCAGGCGATAGGGCGGGAGGTAGCCTCACAAGATCCCAGCTTCCGCTGGGATGACGAAGGAAGCAACCCCCTTCCCTTTCCCCGCCCTTGCGCCTATGAACCGCGCCGGACCGGGCGTCAGCCCGATCCAAGGATCGCGTCGGTGCCCCCTATGGGGCTTAAATGGGAACGCGGTGCGGGAGGGGGTTTCCTCCCTAATCCGTGGCTGTCCCTGCAACTGTGAGCGGCGAGCAAGGCAAGGACGGACCGCCCCATCGAACGAGCGGTCAGCCACTGGAGCGATCCGGGAAGGCCCCTGCCTCACGCATTGACCCGCAAGCCAGGAGACCTGCCGCACGCAAAGGTCGCTCTTGCCATGATCCAGGGGATGGTCACGGCTCGGTTCTCCGTTGGAGCGACGAATTTTCGTGCGGGTGCGTCGTCGGCCCGTTGTCGCTTTGGCGTGGAGGGCGTGAACAGTGCAGGACAGGACGCGGCGCTCCGCCGTCGATTCGTCAGCCGCCGC
>DASVOF010000129.1:0-4126 GCA_036383495.1 Sphingobium sp.
GCGCCGAACCCGATATTCAGCGCCGCCACGCCGCCCGCGCCGGTCCCGCCCGGCCCGCTGGTCGCGCCGACGCCGCCCGCGCTGCCGATGCCGTCCGCGCTGACGGTCAGGTTGACGAAAGCGGGATCGACATCGACCAGCATGTTCGCGCTGCCGCCCGTGCCGTTTCCGCCCGCGCCGCCATCGCCAATGCCGAAATCGAAGATCGGCTGACCATTATTGTCGAAGCCCGCGAAGAAGCGATTGCTGCCCGCCTGCCCGCCCTGCCCATCGGCCTTCACCGTCAGGTCGCCGATGCTGTGGCCTTCGTTCAGATAGGAAAGACGCGCCACGCCACCGACGCCATTACCCGCCGCGCCGCCCGGCCCGTCGCTGCTATTGTCGCCGCCCGCGCCGCCGACGCCTTCCGCCGACACCAGCACCGATGGCGCGGTCAGCGCGCCGCTGGCGAGCGTCAGTTCCGCCGTGCCGCCCGTGCCGCTTCCGCCGCCGCCCGACAGGTAAAATCCCGGACCATCGGACCCGGTCTCGCTTCCCGTCCCGCCCTCGCCAAGCGCGCGCACGACGATCCCGTCATTCGCGACGATCTGCCCGCTGCCGCCCGCCGCCATCACCAGCCGCGCCGTGCCGCCACGGCCCGCGCCGCCGTCCACGCCGTCCGCCTGGAACGTGTCGAAATCGCTGCCGCCCGCGCCCTTCGCCTCGATCTCGATCGTGTCGGCTTGCAGCGTCCCGCCCCGCGATTCCAGCAGCGCCGATCCGCCAATGCCCTGTCCGGCGATGGCCGACACTTCGTCGGGATCGTCGCCGGTCTGCATCTCGCCGCCCGCGCCTTCCGCCAGCAACTCCAGCGACCCGATGCTCGCGCTACCCCCGCTAATCAGGAATTGCGCCGATCCGCCCTGCCCGGTCCCCGCCTGGAACGGGGTGGAACCGCCGCCCTCGCAGGTCGGGCAATTGATCCCCGATGCGCCGCCGCTGCCCGACGCGCTCGCGAGCAGAGCCGTGGCGGTCAGTTGCCCGCCCGCCACCAGCATGTTCACCGCGCCACCCGTTCCCGTCCCGCCATCGCCGACGTTGAAGAAGGGGCCCTCGCTCCCTTGCGTCGAGCTGCCGTCCGCCAAAGCGAAGATGTTGGCGAAGCTCATGACGCCGCTGCCCGCCGCGCCCGCCCGGCTTTCGATCGTCACGTCGCCGCCCAGCCCGTCGCCCCCGCGCCCGGCCATGCCATCGTTCCTCGCCCCGCCGCCGACGCCTGCGGCATCCAGGAACAGGTCGCTCGTCACCGTGAAATCGGCGTCTGTGGCGTGGATCAGGATGGTTCCGCCCGTCCCGGTCGCCCCGTTCGCGCCATAGCCGCCAAAGCCATTGGCGTCGACGCCGCATTCAAAACGCCCGCATGCGCCCAGCGCGAAATTTCCGCGCAGTCCCCCGGAACTGCTGGCCGACAGCGTCACGCCGCCACCCACGCCCGTCCCGGCTGCGTCCGATGCGTCGTCGCCAAAGGCGCTGACATCGGCGAGGAAGCTGCCTGCGCTGAAACTGCCGCCCGCCGCCATGACGTTGATCGTTCCGCCGACCGCATCGCCGCCCTGCAACGGCATTGAAAATTGGGTGAACTCGGCGCCCGCCCGCGCCTCCAGCGTCGTATCGCCAAAGCTGATCGAACCGGCCTGCCCGGCGATCGTCAGCGCCGACAGGTTGATCGAACCGCCCGCCGCATCGCCCGACCGGTCGCTACCCGCGCCGCCCAAAGCATTGGCGCGGGCGAAAAGGCTCGCCGCGCTGATCGAACCGCCGGTGGCGGTGACGTTGATCTCGCCGCCCGTCGCGTTTCCGCCGATCAGCATGGGTGAATTGAAACTGCCCCCGCCAAAGGCGCTGACGTTCAGACTGAGATCACCGGTGACGGCGATCTGTCCCCCGAAAGTCAGCAGGTCGATCTTGCCGCCCAAACCGCCCGTCCCCGCGATCAGGTCCATGCGGCCACCGACATCGATGCTTCCGCCCTGATCCGCGCGCAGGATGATGGCCCGCCCGGCCCGCAGGTCGACATCGCCCGCGAAGCGGGTGGCGGACGCGGCGCTGGACCGCACTTCGATCTCACCCGTGGCCGCTCCGGTCACGCCCGGCTGCCACGTCCCCGCGCCGATCGTGAAGCCGCTTTCCGCCGTGCTGGTCGTATTGCGCGCGCCGATCGAGCCGAAAGCTATGTCATGCCCCGCCGACAATACCACCGCGCTATCGTCCTGCACCGCCGAATTCGCCGCGTCATAACCGACATCGCCTGACAGCAGCATGGTCAGCACATTATTCTTCGGCGCCGCCACCATGTAGACGCTCTGCGCGTCGCTGCTCACGCCGCTGCCGACCCGCGCGGTCGTGCCCTCATGCACCACGCCGTTGGGATCATCCGTGCCCGCGCTGATGGCGATGTCGAACAGCCCGCCATTGATGGTGATGTCCACCGCTTCCGCGCCGACATAGGCCGCCGCGCCGTTGACGGTGACGGTCCCCCGCTGCACCACGCGCGGCGCGACCAGCGCGACATAGCTGCCCGGCGACAGCGCGCGTATGTCCGCGCCCGCCTTCACCTCAACCGCACCCGCGCCGCCGCCCACCGCGCCAAAGCGGATCGTGTCGCCATTGCCGCCATACAGGCCGCCCGTCGCGTCAATGTCTCTGCTGGTCAGCACCAGCGACCCGACATTGAACAGGCTGTTCGGCCCCGCAACTATGCCGCCAGGCGAATAGAACCACACCGACCCGCCCGTCGAACCGTTAAGCTGGCTCTGCACCGTGCCATTGAGCGCCACCACGCGCGACACCGACACGCCGTTGCCGTCGACCGGCAGGATGCGGTTGAGCACCGTGAAGTTGCTGACGCCCGACACCTCGTTCCTGAACAGCACCGTCTGGTTGCTGGGCAGGAAGTCGATCTCCCCTGTTCCCGATGTGTCGTTGGGCCGCCAGTTGATCACCGTCTGCTCGTCGCGAAGCACGATAGTCCCGGGCGTGGAGAAATCCGGGTTCGCCGTTCCCTGCACGGTGGGCGTGCCCTGAAAACCTGCCTGCGCCCAGACGGACGGAGCGGCCAGCGCCAGCACGCTGGCGCATCCGCCCAACAGAGCCAAAGTCGATGCGTTACGGGATTTCATCTTCATCACCGCCTCCAAGGCAGGATTTGCGTAGTGATCGAAAGGAGCAGGCGGACATCCCCCCGCTCCGTCTGCAACGCCGTCTTGCGCAACGGCGTCGCCAGCGTCAGGTCGATGCGCGCATGATTGTCCCACGTCGCTCGCACGCCGCCGCCCGCCGAAGCGATCTTCTGCGGATCGGGCCCGGCGATGGAGGGGCTCCGACGCCACACCCACGCCGCGTCGAAAAAGACGAACGGCTGTAGTGCGATGGCCCCCGGCGCGCGTGGCGTGATGCTGCCATAGCGCAGCTCCGCCGACACGCCGACGCCGCTGTCCCCTGTCAGCGAGCCCGGATCATAGCCGCGCCCGACCGTATAATTGCCCGCGCTCATCTGTTCGTAGGACAGCAGCACATCGGGGCTATATTGCGCCCGCGGCGCCAGCGCGAAAGTTAGCTTGGGCACAGGCCGATATTCCGCCTGCGCCCCCACCCGCACGACAAAGGCCGACGGATCGCCATCCGACTGGCTCAAAAATATGGAACATCCCGTTCCGCAAGCATCGCTCGCGCCCAGCCCTTTCAGCCCCTGACGCACCTCCACCATGCCGCCCAGCCGCCATTTCGGCTCGATCCCCGAATAGCCGGTGGTGCTCGCCAGACTGTCGGGATCGATCAACTCGCCATCCAGCCGCAGGAACAACACGCGCAGCCGGTCGCGCGACAACGCAGCCGCGCCGACCCGCAAATCCTGGTCCACCACGTCCAGCCCGCCGCTCGCCAGCAACGTGCGCGCCTGCCGCCGCACCAGCGGGTAGGACAAGGCGGCGGTCGCGATCAGCGTCTCCGACGACAGGGGCAGCCCGTCGATATCCGGCTTGCTCCACGCATAGGTGAAATCGCCCGACAGCCTAAGGCCGTCGCTGCCCAGCGCCATGCTGTGCCCGGCCTGCAACACCGTCTGTTCGCTGGGCTGCGCGGTGTTGAA
>DASVOF010000130.1:0-5835 GCA_036383495.1 Sphingobium sp.
GGCGCCATCCACCGCGATCGTGAAGTAGTTGCTGTCGTCCGCACTCGTCCGGCCGACAATCGTCTCGCCGTCATTGTAGAGCAGGATCTCCGCCCCCTTCCCCCCGTCCGCGCCCAGCGCGAACAGGCCAGAGCCGATCCCTTCCCCGCTCAGCGCCAGCGCATAGCTCACGCTCCCCGCCCCGTCCGTGCCGTAGCTGACGGCGGTGAAGCTGTTCGAGAAGTTGGCCGTCACAGTGGCCCGGCCGCCTGGCAGTGTCGCCCCGTTCGTATCCGAAGTCAGCGGACGGCTCTCGTCCAGGACCAGAGTGGGCACCCCAGTGCCTGCTACAGCTGCGACGGGAATATCGTCACCTACAGTAACATTGAAGCTACCCTGTGCATTACTGTTATCCGTATCCGTTACCTTGAAGCCTACGCCGCTCAGAAGGTCGCTGTCTTCACTGCCTGCGACGGTGTGTTCGACCGGATGCGTCAACGTGACAGTATAGCTATATGTAATCTTGGTCACATCCAGACCCGCGCCGACGGTCGCGCTGGTAATGTGGATGCGGATCACCTCGCCGAAGGAATCCGATCCGACCAGATCACCGGTGCCCCCCTCAAGGGCGAAAGTGACGCTGCCACCTGCGACAGTCTGAAGCTGACCATCCAGCGCATCGCTGTCGATGAGTTGGATGGAGGCAAGTGCGTTGCCCTGGGTTGGCACATCATTCCCAAAATCGACCACGATCTGCCCATTGGCCATAGCGCTGCCGGAATAGGCAATCTCTCCCGGACGCGACGCGTCTACGTTGGCACCTTTCAGGCCATCCTCATCGACCGTTACCGAAGCTACTGACAGGATGTTCGGCGTCGTGTCAGGCGTCAGCAGAATGGTAACAGTGGCGGTGTCTTCATCACCGTCGCCGTCCACGATCTTGTAGGTAAAGCTGTCAGTCGTCTCCACCGCAACCGTGTGGGGCGAATAGGTGAACAGACCTGTCGCGGGATCATAGCTCGCGCTGCCATGCTGAGGCCCGGTGACGATGCTGACCTTGATAAGGGGATTGTTGTCCTTATCGACACCATCCGCACCGAAAATATCATTGTGAAGCGCGTCGATGGTGATCGGCGTGTCCTCGGGCGCGACATAACCGGGATCATCATTCGCCACCGGCTCGTCGTCGATGATGTCGATGGTCAGCGTGCTGTTCGCCGGATCGCCGTCGCTGTCGGTGACGGTGACGGTGAAGCTGTCCTGCGTATCGTCGCCCAACGTGTTGGTGGTCAGTTCATAGCTGTAGGCATAGCCGTCTGCCGGCGATCCGGTGACGGTGAGCGTGCCGAACGCGCCAGCGACGACGCCGCCATTGGTGACGTCCACGCCGCCGACGACCAGCTTTGCGATCGCGTCGTTGCCGGTGGTGATCGCGAGCGTGCCCGATGCCACCTCCGCGGTGGATTCGGCGGCTGTCCCATTGGGATTAAGCGCGGCCTCATCGACGACAGTGTCGGATTCGGCGGCCACCTCGACTGTGGGCTCCGAATCCGGTTGCAGCGTGATGGTGACGGTGGCGGTGTCGGCGTCGCCGTCGCCGTCGACGATCTGATAGACGAAACTGGCCGTGCCCTCCTGGCCGGGCGCCGGCGTGAAGGTGAACAGGCCGGTCGCGGGATCATAGGCGACCGATCCCTCCGCAGGGCCGCTAACGATCGTGACCCTGGTGGTCGGATTATTGTCGATATCGACCCCGTCCGCGCCGAATATGTCGTTGCTGAAGGCATTGATCGTGACCGGCGCATTCTCGCCCTGCTGCTGGGCCGAGTCATCATTGGCGGTCGGCACGTCGTCGATGACATGGAGGACGAGCGTATCGGTGACGCTGTCGCCGTCCACGTCGGTCACGGTCACGATGAAATTGTCCGTGACGTCATCGCCGGACGTATTGTCGGTGACGGTGTAGCTGTACCCTATTGAATCGGACGTGATGCTGACGATGGTCAGCGTGCCGCTGGTTCCCGTGATCGTCTGACCGACACTGGTGATGACGACGCCATTGATCGTGACCGTGGCCGGTGCGTCGAGCGCGACATAGGAGATGACGCCGCTGGTCGTTTCAATCGGGGCGGGCGCGTTGGAACCGGGGGATTCACCCGGCCGGTTTTCGGTGCCAAGGCCTGCCTCATCCACTTCCGTGCCGGCGCCCGATGTCGGAACCTGAAGTTCAGGTTCATTATCCTCGTCGGGAGCGATCGGCAGGATCTCGCGCTCTTCGGGCTGCGTGAATTGCAGTTCGGTCGGCGGAAGCAGGTCGCCCAGCGCGAAGGGGTCGCCAATCGCGCCGTCCGCGGCGAGGAAATTGCCTCCCGAACTGCGCGCGGGACCGGCTGCGGGCTGCGGCTCCTCTCCGATCAGCAGAGCAGCCAGGTTGACGGACGGGATTTCGACATCGCCGACAACGATGTGCGGCATGACCACGGCGCCGTCCAGGATCACCATCTGCGTGCCGTCCGGCAGCGTGACGATCAGGTTGCGGCCGTCGACTTCGATCTGGTTGATATTTGTCCCGGCGGGCAGCACGACGACGCCCTGGGCATTGGGCGCGATGGTGCGCATCGTTCCGGGCTGCGCATGATGGACGGCTTTCACCCGGGCAGCGAGTGCGGCCAGTTCCGGATCTTGCGCCTGCTGGCGATCAGCGGCGGCATCGACATTCCAATCGCGCTCGAAATCCATAGTTCCATCCCAACCTGTCGCATGGGGTGGCTCGGAAGGAACGCGCAAAAGGCCGCTTCCCGAACGCGCATGCATTCGGAAGTCTAACCTTTCGGACATCTGGCATTAGCGGATCAGCTATTGCCCTCGTGTGCGAATCTCCTGCCGGCAGGACTTTTCATACGTCCTACACCGCCCCGGATTAACCCTATCGTCTTATGCTCTTCTGACCCGATGGCTCATCTTATTAGATGGCGGTAAATTGAGTCACGAAGATTCAAGTTTTGTTAACCATTTTAATACGATAGTTGATAAAAAATGACTGTAGCTATATACCTATAGGTATAGTTTTTTACATAAAACTATACCATTCCATCTATGGCCACATTTTGAATCAAGGTTAATCGCTAAGGGACGTCTATTTTCGACTCGGGAGCAGGAAGCTGACGCCTCCAGCCTGTTCGATCCCCATGATCCCGTTGACACATGCCCACAGCATGGTTGCAGCCCCAATGGAAAGCGGGCGATCAGCCCCTCAGCTAACCGCCCAGTAGCTTTTGATATTCATCCAAAGGGGAGATGGTCTTCCACGAAGAAAGAACAGCAGGAAAAACTATCGCAAATTCATTTCAGCTCTTCCGGGCTCGGCGATGCGTCATTACCTTCGCCTATGTCAGGACTTGCTGCTGGAGCCTCACCCGGCTCATCATGCCTCGTCGGCATCGCCGCCAGAATGGCCTCCATGCGCCTGCTTCGCTCGCTTGTGAGGCCGGTCGTGCGGCGGAAACTGGCCAACGCATATTCCGCCAGGGGCCGGGCGGCATCGGTGCGGCGCCGGGCCAGATAGAAATCCACCAGATTTTCCAACGCCAATTGGCTGTTCGGATCGTCCGCGCCGCGCGTCCGCAGGTAACTGTCGAACACCCGCCGCAACAATCCCTCCGCCTCGCTATAATGGCCCGCCGCATCCAGCGGCAGCGCCAGGTCGTTGGCCGAAATGAGCGCGCGGGGATCGTCAGGCCCGAAAAGCTCGTCCGCCAGCGCCAGCGCCTTACGGGCTGGTTCGATCCCCTCGGCCGCGCGCCCGGCGGCATAGGCCGACTGGGCGGCGGCGACCAGCGTGCGCCATTCCTTCTCTCGCGCCTCTGTGACGTCGGGCACATAGGGCGTCTGCGCCTGCGCGGGTGCGGCAAAGCAGATCAGAAGCGGCGCGCACCTGCTCATCCTGCGCCAAAAACCATGAACCGACAAAGCCTGCCTCCCCCTGTCGTCCCGTTCCCTAAGCCGATATATGCGCTCGCAAGGATTGAAAAAAGGGAAACGGTTCGCCGGAATGACGGGCTGGCCGCAGCCTGCTTCACGCAGGACGCAATGCTAACGCGCCAGCGCCTCGATCAGGGCCTTGACCTTCTTCTGCCGCCACTGCGGCAAGGGCGCGATCAGCCAATAGGCGAGCGGCGATCCCTGCGCGTCGCCCACTTGTCGCACGCGACCGGCGTCAATATCCGCCTGCGCCAGCAGCGCCGGCACACAGGCCCGGCCAAAGCCGTTGGCGGCCGCCTCGATCGCCAGTCCGGCGTCGGCGACGCGGATGCTGGCGGGCTCGCTTCCGGCGGGGCAACCCGGCCATTCGATGCGATGCTCGGGACCACCCCCGACCGCCTCCACCGTGACGAAGCTCGCCTCGCCCAGCTTCACGCCCTCATGCTCGCCCGGACCATCGGCCAGGCGCAGCGCCAGGTCGAGATTGGCCTCGGTGAAATCCAGGCTTTCGTCAGCCGCCACCAGCGCGAAGCGGAGGTCGGGCTGGCTCGCGGCGTAGGCGGCGAGGCGTGGCTGGAGCCATTTGGCGGTGACGTCGCGCGGCGCGGCGATGGTGAGCGAGGAACTGGACTGCCCCGCCTGCATCGCCCGCACCGCTTCCTCAAACTCCAGGAAACCGGCGCGCAGGGCCTCAAGCCCGGCCTCCGTCTCCGGCGTCAGTTCCAGCCCCTTGGGCGTGCGGCGAAACAGCACGACGCCCAGCAGGTCCTCCAGCGCGCGGATCTGCTGCCCCACGGCGGCGGGCGTGACCGCCAGCTCATCGGCGGCGCGGGTGAAGGACAGGTGTCGCGCCGCTGCATCCAGCACGCGAAGGCCGTTGAGCGGCAGGTGAGTACGCTTCATTCGGCGACCGCCGGAGCTATGAGCGCGAAGTGAGGAATAGCGATGTCGAACGTCTCCCCGCTGGCGCCGATCATGTGATAATGGCCGCGCATCGACCCTGTCGGCGTGTTCAGCGGACAGCCCGATACATAGTCGTAACTCTTGCCGGGTTGCACCACCGGCTGTTCGCCCACCACGCCATCGCCGTCCACCCGATGCTGCGCGCCGCGCCCGTCAGTGATGACCCAGTGGCGGGTGAGCAACTGGACCGGATGGTCGCCGTCATTCTCGATCCGGATATGATAGGCCCAGAACCAGCGTCCCCTGTCCGGCTCCGACTGTTCGGGCAGGAAGGTGACGGCCACATGGACGTTGACGTCGCGCGTGGTCGCATGGAAGGGAAAGAGCGCGTTCACGATCAAAGAAATGCGCCTTTCGCCCCCAGTTCGTCAACGGCTTCCGTCAACGGCCTATCGACCGTAGCGCGCGATCGAGATCCTCGATCACGTCGTCAGGATCTTCCAGCCCGACATTCAGGCGCAGCATGTCTTCGGTAATGCCGACCTCCAGCCGCGCCTCTTCCGCCATGCCGAAATGGGTCGTGGAAGCCGGGTGGGTCATCAGCGACCGGGAATCTCCGATATTGTTGCTGATGTCGACCAGCTCCAGCCCGTTGAGCAACCCATGGGCTTCCTTGCGCCCCCCGCCGACATAGAGCGAGAAGATCGGCCCGGCCATCGCCATCTGTTTCATGGCGAGCGCATGCTGCGGATGGCTTTTGAGGCCGGGATAAAGAACCTTCTCCACGCGCCCCTCGAGGAATGCGGCGACCTTCAGCGCGTTCTCGCTCTGCCGCCGGATACGCAGGTCAAGCGTCTCCAGTCCCTTCAGCACCACCCAGGCGTTGAAGGCGGCCAGCGTCGGCCCGGTGTTGCGGTGGAACGGCAGCAGGGTGTTGATGATGAACTCTTCCGAACCGCAGACCGCGCCAGC
>DASVOF010000131.1:0-24069 GCA_036383495.1 Sphingobium sp.
GTCGGCGAGCGGGTGGTTGGGGTCGTGGCGCTTGGTCGGCTTGGCGTCGGTGGTGATGACGTTCGCCACCTTGACGGTGGAGACGCCGGGGCTGTCGGTAACCGACTGGAACACGGGCTTGATCGCGCGATAGGCTTCCGCCTCGCTGCCGGTGACATTGCCCGCATTCGCCATGTTGGAAGCGGTGGCGTTCAGGCGCACCAGCTGCGCGCTCATGGCGCGGCCTGCAATGTCGAAGACGTTCATGGGGCCGGAACCGCTCATGCTCATTCTCCCCTCAATGCGCGGTTGATGGTGTTGATGCGCCCTTCCAGGAAGGAGAGGGTCGTGCGGTATTTGACGGCGTTCTCGGCGAACAGCGTCTGTTCGGTGCTGAGTTCGACGGTGTTGCCGTCGAGGCTTGGCTGGAGCGGGACGCGGTAGCCCATGGCGTCGTCGGCGGCCTTGGAGACATCGGCGGGGGCGTCGCCCTGCCGGCTCGTGGCTTCCTTGAGCGCGGACTCGAAATCGATGTCGCGCGCCTTGTAGCCCGGCGTCGAAGCGTTCGCGATGTTGGATGCGAGCAGGGACAGGCGCTGCGAGCGAAGCGCCAGCGCCTTTCCATGTATCCCGAACAATCCGTCTTCCGACATTTCCGTCTTTCCGTCTTTTCGCCCCCGAGGGGCCTAAAAGTTTTCGATCTTCCGCCGTTCTGATGCCTGAAGGCGTGAACCGCGGGTGATCCGAAGGGGTTTCAGCAAGAGCCGTGCCAATTTGCGTGGGTGACGCATCGGCAAGGCGAAAAATGCGGAAATCCGGGCGTTGCCGAAGTGCGAGCGGCAAGGGCGGCAAGATTCTGCCGGTCGGTGGCAGCGCTTTGCCGCGTGGCTTCTGGGTGTGAAAGGCCGGGTGTGAAAGGAACGTTCGGATGATCGGGATTTTGGCGCATTTGTTCGACCCGCTGACCCTGGCCGTGATGGTGGGGGGCGTTGCGATCGTGGCGCTGTTCCAGAATGGCTGGAGCGCGCTGGGCCGGGCCTTTGTGGCGCTGGCGCCGCTGCTGCGCGCCGATCCGGACAAGGATCGCGATGTCGCGCGGGCGGCGATGCTGAAGATCGATCAGGTCGCGCAGCTGCGCGGGCTCGCCTGCACCGACCGGGTGAAGACGGCCGATCCTTTCCTCGCGCAGGCGGCGCGCAAGCTGGCGAACAGCGAAAAGACGGAACAATTCGAAATCTGGGCGGCGCAGGCGCTGGCCGACCGTGCGCGGCGGCATGGCGGCGCGCGCAATGTGTGGCTGTCGATCGCCGACGCCGCGCCCGCACTGGGCATGGCGGGCACGATCCTGGGCCTGGTCGGGATGTTCGCGGCGATGGATGACCCGGCGGCGCTGGGGCCGTCCATGGCGGTCGCGCTGCTGACGACGCTTTATGGCGTGGTCATCGCCAATCTGATCGCTGCGCCTATCGCGAGCCGGCTGGCCGACCTTTCCGAGCGGGAACTGGCGTGGCAGCAGGAAGCGGTCGACCGGATGCTGGCCATCGCGCGGCGGGAAAATGTGCCGCTGCGCCGCGCGTCCATCCGTGAGGTCGCATGACGACGCTCCCTGCATCCCATGCCCGGCGCAGCCGCTGGGCGATCAGTTTCGCCGATCTGCTGCTGCTGCTGCTTGGCTTTTTCGTGCTGTTGCAGGCGAGCGGGCAGAAGCGCGACGCCATGCTGGCGGAGGTGCGGCAGCAATTTGGCGGGCGGGCGATGCGGCTGGGCGTGGAATTGCGGGCGGACGCACTGTTCCTGCCCGGCGAAGCGCTGCTGTCCGGGCCGGGGCGGGCGCGGCTCGCCAGCGTGGCGGTGGAATTGCGATCGGGCCGGGCAGGGCTGGAGATACGCAGCCAGGGCGCCGACCCGGTGCATGAGCGGTTTGACGAGTGGGACTTGGCGGCGGCAAGGCTCGGCGCGGTGGCGCGGGAGTTGAAGGCGCGGGGCATCACCGGCGATCGGCTGGCGATCCGGGGGCTCGATCAGCTCGACGGGGCGAGCGGCAAGGGGCAGGTTATCCGTATCGCCCCGGCACCCTCAAAGCCGCGTTAACCATTTATTTGGCATGTTCGGTGCTTAGTGGCGGGTGAACTATTATCCGCTTCAACGGAGCATTGCCGTGAACAAGCTGCCCATGATCCTGCTTTTGCTGTCCGCCGCCGGGGCTCAGCCCGCGCTGGCGCAGCAGAAGTTCGAGAATCTGGACCGGATCGACGGGCTGGTCGCGATGACCGTCGGCGCGAATATCGGCGAGCCGGGAGGCCCTGTCGCGCCGGTCGATCGCCGGTTGCGGCTGGCCGCTTGCCCTGCAACGCCCAGCGTGGAAGGGCCTACCTTCGGCGCGGCGATCGTAAAGTGCGACGCCCTGGGCTGGCGCATTCGCGTGCCGCTGGCGGGCGCGGGCGTTGCTGCGGCTGCTCCGGCGGCGCGCTATGGCGCTCCGGCTCGCGCGGCTCAGCGGGAGGTTGTCGTGAAACGCGGCGATCCGGTTCAGTTGATGGCGGGGAACGCCAGTTTCAGCGTCTCGCGCATGATGATCGCGGATGAGGATGGCGCCGTCGGCGATACGATCCGGGTGCGCGAAGACAAGAAAGCCGCGCCTGTTTTGGCGCAGGTCGTGGAAATGGGCACGGTTCGCATTCCGGGATTTAATGATTTTTGAACCCGGCCGTATATAAGGCCAGCGGGAAGAGTGAAGGATTAAGCGATGATCAAATCTGTCGGCCAGAATATCAGCGCCGCTATCGAGGCTTCCCGCCTGCGAGAGGGCGGCAAGCCGCGCGCCTCCTCAGAGAAGGGTTCCATCACCATGTCATCTTCGGGAGCTTCCATCACACCGGCCGCGCGCATGGCGGCGGAAGGCGCCCCGGTCGATATGGACCGTGTCGCCGCGATCAAGGCCGCCATTGCGTCGGGCAACTATCCGGTCGATGCGGCCGTGATCGCCGACAAGATGCTGGCGCTCGACCTGCCGATCAACGGGTAGGGACGGTCATGCCGCTCGGCCTTGCAGCGCTGGACGATCTCTTCGCCGCATTCGATGAATTGCGTTCGGCGCTCGACGGCGCGGATGTCGCGACGATCGAAGCGGCGACCCGGCAAGTGGACAAGAGCGCCGCCGCCGCCCGCGCGATCGGCGCATGGCGGGCCGACGCGGCGGTGAAGGCCCGGCTGACGGCGTTGTTGCCGCTGCTCGAATCGGCGCGGGTGCGAATCAATGTGCTGAGCGATCATGCGAGCCAGCGGCTTGCGATCCTGGCGTCGCATGGATCGACGCAGGCGCCGCTGACCTACGGGCGCTGATTTCTGGCACCGCGTGCTCCTGCGAAGGCAGGAGCCCAGATCAAACGGCGAAACTGGGCTCCTGCCTTCGCAGGAGCACGATGAACCAAGAGTTTCGTAATATGGACAGGCGCCCGCGAGGCGCCTTTTTCCTTTGTGGTTGATGCGCCATCAATATTTATGGAGCGCGCGTTAACCAAATATTGGCATAAGCCTTGCTCTAATGCTCCCCGATAGAAACGGGGATTAAAGCAACCAGTGTCGGCATTCGCAGACATATCAGCGACAGGCGCATCGACCGGCAACCGCGTGAAGAACGCGATCGCCATGGCGAGCCGCAGGACAGGCGTCGATTTCGCCTATCTGCTGGGGCAGGCCAAGATCGAGAGCAGCCTCAATCCCACCGCGCGGGCGAGTACTTCGTCGGCGCGCGGCCTTTATCAATTCGTCGACCAGAGCTGGCTCGCCGTCATCGACAAGCATGGCGGCGAATATGGCCTTGGCTGGGCGTCCGACATGATCAGCCGCGGGCAGAACGGGCGCTATTATGTCGCCGACCCCGACATGCGGCAGCAGATCCTCGACCTGCGCAACCATCCCGAGACCGCTTCGGTCATGGCCGCCCAGCATGCGGCGGACAACAAGGCTTATCTGGAACAGCGGTTGGGTCGCGAGGCGGAGCCGGTCGACCTCTATCTCGCCCATTTCCTGGGCGTCGGCGGGGCGAGCAAGTTCCTGTCGGTGCACGATCGCGCGCCGGGCGCGAGCGCCGCTTCGATGTTCCCGGCGGCGGCGCGAGCCAACCGCTCCATCTTCTACGATCGGTCGGGCAGCCCCCGCAGCTTCGCCGAAATCCGCGACCGCTTCGCCAGCAAATTGCAGCGCGGCATCGATTCGATCGACGCCGGTCCCATTCAATATGCAAACGCTTCGCTCCCCGAAGGCGCGAAGACGGTCCAGCCCGCCGATTATGTGCGGATCGAAACCCAGCGTCTTGCGACCGCCGCCGACGTCAGCGTCCGCCCGGACCCGCAGACCGCGCGCCTCGCCTATCTCATGCTCGCCACCCTCGGAAGGTAACGGCCAACTATGACTCCCGCCCAAGTCAAAGCGAAGATCTGGACGAACGCCGCCAAGGGCGCGGTGCTGCCCATCGCGACGCTGATGGTCGTGCTGTTCATGATGGTGCCGGTGCCCGCGTTCATGCTGGACGTCGGCTTCATCACCAACATCATGATTTCGCTGGCGGTGCTGATGGTGGCGCTGAACGCCGCCAAGCCGCTGGATTTTTCGAGCTTCCCGACGGTGCTGCTGTTCGCGACCCTGCTGCGGCTGGCGTTGAACGTCGCGTCGACGCGCGTCGTGCTGGTTCAGGGCCATGAGGGTTCGGACGCGGCGGGCCATGTCATCGAAGCCTTCGGCCATTTCCTGATCGGCGGCGATTATGTCGTCGGCATCTTCGTCTTTGCGATCCTGATGATCATCAACCTGGTCGTCATCACCAAGGGCGCGGGCCGTGTGTCGGAAGTGTCCGCCCGCTTCACCCTGGACGCCTTGCCGGGCAAGCAGATGGCGATCGACGCCGATCTCAACGCCGGCCTGCTGACGCCTGAGGAAGCCAAGATCCGTCGCCGCGAAGTGTCGACCGAAGCAGATTTCTACGGCTCCATGGATGGCGCGAGCAAGTTCGTGAAGGGCGACGCGGTCGCGGGCATCCTGATCCTCGCCATCAACATCGTCGGCGGCATCATATTGGGCGTGGTCAGCCATGGCCTGTCCATCGGGGAGGCCGCGCAGACCTATATCGTCCTCGCCATCGGCGACGCGCTGGTGGCGCAGGTTCCGGCGCTGCTGCTCTCCATCGCGGCGGCGGTCATCGTCACCCGCGTCGGCAGCGAGGATGACCTTGGCAACCAGATCACCAACCAGTTCGGATCGGGCCGCGCCTGGGTTCCGGTGGCCGCGATCCTCGGCTTCCTCGGTGTCCTGCCGGGTATGCCGCACTTCATCATCCTGACCGCCGCAGCCTTCGCCGGTTTCATCGCCTGGCATCTGCGCAAGACGGCCAAGGCGAAGGCCGCCGAGCCCGCGCCCATGCCGGAGCCCGCCAATCCGGCGCTGATCGAATGGAATGACGTGTCGGATGGCGCGATCCTGGGGCTGGAGATCGGCTATGGTCTCATCAGCCTGGTCGACGAGCGCAAGGGCGCGCCGTTGATGGCGCGGATCACCGGCATTCGTCGCCAGCTGTCGAAGGAACTGGGCTTCGTCGTGCCGATGGTGCGCGTGAAGGACAATCTGGCGCTGGAGCCCAATCAGTATCGCATCACCATCGCCGGCGTCGTCGTCGGCGAGGATGAAGTGTGGCCCGAGGATCTGCTGGCGCTCGACAGCGGCGCGCTGGACGGCGTGGTGTCCGGGCGCGAGGCCAAGGACCCGACCTTCGGCCTCGACGCCGTCTGGATTTCGCCCGCCAAGCGCAGCGAAGCGGTGGTCGCGGGCTATACGGTGGTCGATCCGCCGACGGTGGTCGCGACGCATCTCAACCAGTTAATCGCCATGAATGCGAGCGAGATGTTCGGGCTGGACGAGGCGCGCAAGCTGCTCGACACGCTCAAGGACGCCGCGCCGCAGCTGGTCGACGGGCTCACCCCCGCGATGTTCAGCCTGACGCAGATTTCGGCGATCTGCCGGGCGCTGCTGGCCGAAGGCATCGCGCTCAAGGACTTCCGCCGCATCTGCGAGGCGATGGTCGACGCCGCGCGGCCCGACATGAACCACGAGCAGCTGGTGGAGGCCGTGCGCCAGCGGATCGGTTCGCTCATCATCCAGGGCCTGGTCCCGGTGAAGATGCCGCTGCCGGTCATCACGCTGGACGGCGAGCTGGAGGCATTGCTGGCGCAGGCGATGCGGGTCGCTGGAGACGCCCGCCATCCGATCGAACCCGCGCTCGCCAACCGCATCATCGAAGCGGTGGTGCAGGCCGCCCGTCCGATCATGGGGCAGGCGCGCAACTTCGCCATCGTGACTTCGCCGGCGGCGCGCCGTGCGCTCGCCCGCCTGTTCAAGCCGCATCTGCCGGAAACGCCGGTGCTGTCCTTCCTCGAAATTCCCGATGGGAAGGGCGTGGAAGTCGTCGCCGTCGTCGGCGGCGATCAGCGGCCAGCGCCGCGCCATGACCCGCTCCCCGCCCGCGAATATGTCGCCTGAGGATAAAGACCGATGTTCATGAACAAAATCGTCGCCGGGACAGACGTCAACACCTATGGTCGCGTGGGCAACGCTCATTCGCCCGAGCAACTGGCGCGGCGCTACATGCCGCTGGTCCGCAAGATCGCCTGGCATGTCCATGGCCGCGTATCGAGCGCGATCGAGATCGAGGACCTGCTGCAAATCGGCATGGTGGCGCTGGTGGAAGCGGCCAATAGTTTCGAGGATCGGGGCCTGGGCTTTGCGTCCTATGCGCAGTTACGGGTGCGCGGCGCGATGATCGACCATCTGCGCCGACAATCGACGCTGGCGCGGTCCGCCATGGCCAGCCGCAAAAAGTTGGCCGCCATTCGTTCGAAGCTGGAGCAGCGGCTGGGCCGCGCCCCGCTGGAACCGGAAATGGCGGCGGAGATGGGGCTGGATGCCGCTACCTATCGCGAGGTCGCCGACGGCTGCGAGATGGTCCAGCATACGAGCATGGACGAGGTCTATTCCGACCAGTCGATGTGGTTCGCCGATGTCGAGGATCGCGCGGACGACGTGATGGAGCGGGAATCGCTCAAGGCGACGCTGGCCGGGCATATCGGCGATCTGCCGGAGCGCGAGGCGCTGGTGCTGCAGCTTTATTTCGTCGAGGAACTGAACCTGGAGGAAATCGGCCAGGCGCTGGACATCGGCGCGGCGCGCGTGTGCCAGATCAAGAAAGCCGCGCTCGACAAGCTGCGTGAGAAATTGCGCGACTGGGATTGAATTCCTTCGTCATGCCAGCGCAGGCTGGCATCTCGGGAGACGAAGCGCGACCCGGCCTGAGATCCCAGCGTCCGCTGGGATGACGCCAAGTTACCGATCGTTCGCCATCGCATGCATCGCCCCCAGCCCGCGCACCTGTTCGGGATAATGGGGCGGGCGATAGCTGGGCGCGCGCCACCAGGGTTCGGCGACCTGGAACAGGCCGCTTTCCTCGGCCCTGTGGCCCAGATCCTTGCGCGCCGTCAGCGCCGCGAGGAAGGGCGCGAGCATCAGGCCCGCCACCACCGGCATGATCCAGGCGACCGACGTCCCGGCCTTCAGCGCCAGCACGGTCAGCGCCCCGCCCAGCATGATATGATATTTGAACAGCCAGATCGCGCTGGCCATCGCCATGCCGTCGCGGTCCCGGATCTGGCCGCTCCAGCTGCTCTTGCGCCCCATCAGGATGCTGAAAAGGTTGATCGTCTGCGTCAGCATGCTGACGGGGGCCATCAGGATGGACAGCGCGATGTCGGCGGTCAGGCCGCGCGTCATGCGGGCCGCCCCGCCAAAGCCGATGCGCCGGGCCGGGTCGGCGATCGCCCAGATCGTCGCCAGCAGCTTTGGACCGAAAAGCAACACGGCGGTCAGCGCCAGCAGCCTGCCCGACGGCAGGATGGCGCTTGGCGGCCAGACCCCCGCGAGCGCGCCGCCCAGCACGACCAGCATCAGCGCCAGCCAGAGCGGCGAGGTGCAATAGGCCGAAGCGCCGACCAACAGCTGAAAGCGGCTGACCGGGTGCAGGGCGGCGATCTTAGAGATCAGCGGCACATGCTGCATATTGCCCTGGCACCAGCGCCGGTCACGGGTGGCGAGGTCGGGCAGAGAGGGCGGAAATTCCTCGAAACTGTCGTCGGCCATGACCATGTGCACGTCCCAGCCGCGACGGCGCAGTAGCGCCGCCTCGATCATGTCGTGGCTCATGATATGGCCGCCAAACGGTGCGCGGCCCGGTAGCTCCGGCAGGCCGCAGCTCTGGGCGAAGGCGCGGACGCGCAGGATCGCGTTATGGCCCCAGAACATGCCTTCCGAACCCGCCCACCAGATCATCCCGGCGGCGGAAATGGGGCCGAACAGGCGGCTGGCGAATTGCTGCCAGCGCGCGAAGAAGGTGGACGCGCCGACGACGGTGGGAACGGTCTGGATCAGGCCGACATGCGGATGCCTCTCCATGTCGGCGGCGAGGCGGGCCATGGTCTGGCCGCTCATGACGCTGTCGGCGTCAAGCACGATCATATAATCATAGCCGCCCCCGAACCGCTCCACCCACTCGGCGATATTGCCGGGTTTGCGGCCGATATTGCGGGCGCGGCGGCGATAATGGACGGGCCGCGAGAAGCCGTCGCGCATCTCGAGATAGGCGCGCTTTTCGACCTCGCCATTGTCCGGGTTGGAATCGCTCAGGATGAAAAATTCGAAGCGCTCGCCGCCCATGACCTGCGCCAGCGACCGCTCCATGATCGACAGGCGGCCCATGACGCCCAGGAAATCCTCATTGCACACCGGCAGCAGCACCGCCGTGCGGCCGCGCAGCGGGGTGGTGGGACCGGCGCGATAGGGGCGGGCGCGCTGTCCCTTGCCGATGGTGAGGATCAGGAAGCCGATGAAGCTGGTGGCGAAGCCGAAGGCGATCCACGCGAAGAGGGGGATGAACAAGGCGAGATAGACGCCCTCCCACAGCGAAATGCCGTCGAGGCCGATGGAGCGGCGCATCTCATGGGCGGCCATGGAGGCGGGCAGCAGCGCCAGCAGCACGACGAGCATGCGCCGCGCCCACTGGTCGATATTGAGCGGGCGGCGGGGGAAATCGCGGGGCGCCTGGCCAAAATCCTGCACCGGCATGGCGAGCGGCATTTCGGCGGGCACATGTTCGAACCCGCTAGCGACGGGCGATGCGCTGGCGTTTGCGTTTGCTTGGAGATCAGTCGTTACCTTCACACCCAATCCATCTTTGCGACTAAAGCGCGTACAGCAATAGGCCCGACGCTGGCCGGTTCTTCATGCACCGAGCGGATAATGCACATACTCGCTAATGGGACGATCGCCCATGCGAAGCTGAACCCGAATATCCGTCGGCTTGCCGCTATTGCGCCGGATATCCAGCGCTACACGGTAGAGGCCGGGCTGGTGGAGCACCGGATAGCCGCCCTTTTTGACCAGCGCACCGTCGGAAAGATCGGCCCAGATGTCGGGGCGGCTGTCCTGCGGGACGCCTGAAAAATCTATGATGACGCGATCAACGCCCGCTTCCCCGGCCTGACCCAGCCAGATATTGTCCATGATCGCTATTCCCGGAGCCGACGGGGAGCGCGCTGACGACCAGTCGAGGCGGTAGCTCGCGTCGATCCGGCCTCCCCCGCGCACGGGGGAGGCCGGCGTCCAATAGGCGCAGACATTGTCGACATATTCGCTGGTCGTCGCAAATTCATAGAGGCGCACCTGCCCTGCGCCTAATGGCTTGCGCGGCGACGCCCAGAGCGACGGGCGACGTTCGTAGAACACCCCGTCATCCTGATAATGGTCGAAATTGCGATCGCGCTGGAACAGGCCGAAGCCCCTGGGATTGTGTTCGGCGAATGCGTCGACGCGGGGCGCGGCGGGATTGATGAGCGGGCGCGCATGGGCCGCGCCGTCGGCGCCGCCGATGGCGAGCAGGTCGCTGTCGTGGATTTCCGGCCGCCAGTCGGTGCGGCTCGCGCGGCTCGCCTGATCATACCAGAACATGCTGGTCATCGGCATGAGCCCCAGTTCGGCGATGGCGCGGCGCGGGAACAGGGCGACGTCGATATCCTGCCGCACCCCCTGCGACGTCAGCTCACTGGCGAAACGATAGGCGCCGGTGATCGACGCGCCGTCGAGCAACGCATAGACGATAAGGCTGCTGCGCCCGGTGCGCTCCAGCCAGAAATGGGTGAAGCGGGGAAATTCCTCCTTGCCCTGTATGCTGGTGTTGATCGCGATCGCGCGGGCGGACAGGCCGAACTGTTTCGTCGCGCCGGGCGAACGGAAATAGCTGGCGCCCAGGAAGGAAAGCCAGTCGCCGTTGCGCGCGGCGTTCATGACGCGGAAGCCCGCATAGCCCGCATTCGGCCCCAGCTGCCGCACCGCATTGTCGGCGGGCGCGTCGAAGATGGTCGGATCATAGGGGAGCGGCGTCGCGCGGCCCCTTTCCACCAGCGCGATCTCGACCGGCTGCTCCGCCGAGGCGCTTAAGGGGAAAAGCTGGACGCCGGTGTCGCCGGGCAGATCGCCCCAGATGGTGCGATCCTCCCGGAAACGGGCCTGGTAGAGCGCGTCGTAATTGACGTTGCGCGCACCGGGATGATGCGGCGTTTCCCGATAGGGCGCGCGGGCGAGGCGTTGGGCGCGCTTCACCACCGTTTCCCAGGAAAAAGCCTCCGGACGGGGCTGGGCCAGAGCGGAGCGGGGGAGGAGCAGGGCGGCGCCTGTGGCCGCGATCACCGCGCGTCGATCGATCTTGGTCATGGGGACATGATGGGCGCGAAACGATGTAATGCAACCCCCAGAAACCGCTTGGCCCGGATTGAAGCGGAACGTGCTCCTGCGCAGGCAGGAGCCCAGTTCAGACGGCGGGCCTGGGTTCCTGCCTGCGCAGGAACACGGTGCTGGGTCGGGTGGGACAAGCCCAGCGGTGTGGGAAAAGCGATGAAGCCTCCGTCCGGGGGGACGGAGGCTTCGAGATGCTGGCCGTTCGATCGAAAGTGTAAGCCCCGGGGCGGTGGGGACTGTAATGCCCCGGGGTCACATGACCGGCTGCAAGGTGACCAATACCCCAGCCGGCCAATAGGCTTGCTGACCGGATTACTGGATCAGCTTGAGGACGCTCTGCTGGCTCTGGTTCGCCTGGGCGAGCATCGCCGTCGAAGCCTGGCCCAGGATCTGCGACTTGGCGAGCGCGGTCGTTTCGGCCGAGAAGTCGGCGTCTTCGATGCGGCTGCGAGCGTCGCTGAGGTTGGTGATGTTGTTCGTCAGGCTGTTGACCGTCGATTCCAGCTGGTTCTGCGCGGCGCCGAGCGAGGCGCGGGTCGTGGCGACATCCTTCAACATGGTGTCAACGTCTCCGAGGGCGGTGGCGGCGCCTGCGGCGGTGCTGACATCCGAGGAGGCAAGGTCAGTCAATGCGGAGAAGGCGATGTTCACGACGTCGCCGGAATTGGCGCCGGCCTGAATGTCGATGTCGCCGGTCTTGGCGGCGTAGGTGGCCGCAGGCGCCGCAGTGCTGTTGAAGATGCGGACGCCGTTGAATTCGGTCGTGGCGAGAACGCTCGTGATCTGCGTCTTCAGCGCGGTGGCTTCCGCGTTCAGGTTGGTGCGGTCGGAGGCGGAGTAGGTTTCCGACTTCGACTGGACGGCCAGTTCGCGGATGCGCTGCAGCATGTTGGTGACTTCGCCCAGCGCGCCTTCAGCGGTCTGCGCCAGCGAGATGCCGTCATTGGCGTTGCGGATGCCCTGGGTCATGCCCTTGATCTGCGAGGTCATCTGCGAGGAGATGGCGAGGCCGGCGGCGTCGTCCTTGGCGCTGTTGATGCGCTTGCCGCTCGACAGGCGCTCCATGGCGGTGCTCAGCGACTTGCCGGCGAGCGCCGAAGCGTTGGCGGCGCGCAGGGCGGAGGAGTTGGTTCCGATAACAGTCATGATAAATCCCTTTCCGTTCACTATCAGGTCGCTGCCATCAGGCTGCTTGCGGCCTCGAAGGGGAAGAACGGCGTCGGGGAAAAAGCTTTTAGGGTTCGGAACGATTTTTTTGAAGAAATCCGAAAAAGGCCGGAAAACAGGGGTTTTTGCGTGCGGGCTTCAATAAGAAGCGGCATTGAAATCCCTGAAAGCGGAAAAAAACTTCCGCCCGGCGGCAAGGTTATTGCCGCATTAACCAGATGATAACCATGGCTCGGGCAATTGGGACCTATCGGAAGGGGGCGGAACGTGCGGGGGCACGAACCGGCCAAGTTAGATTGGGGGACTTGCATGTCATCACTGGACGTGAGCCGAGGAGTTTGCGCGCTTGTTCCCGGCTTGCAGCACTGGCTGGAAAACGCCTTTTATACGGTCCGCATCGTCGACGCCCAGAGCCCGCGCGAGCGGGACGACCGCCGCGTCCTGCTGGCGACCGAGATCGGCCATGCTACCCATCGCGACATATTGATCAATCTGGTGGACGGCGCGCCGTCGTTGGTGCGGGCCGCCAACGGCCTGCCGGCTCGCATCGCCTTTGGCCTTGAAGATATGGCCTTCGCCTTCGCGCTGATCGCAGAGCTGGGCCGCCCGGTCTGCATTCCCGCGGTGGGCGACGCCGCCAGCGCCCGCCTGATGACGCTAGCCGGTCGGGTCGCGCGCAGCGACGCCACCGTGCTGATCCAGGGGGACACCGGCACCGGCAAGGAAGGCATGGCGCGTTTCCTCCACGCCCAGTCGGGCCGCACGTCGCACGACTTCATCGCCGTCAATTGCGCCGCGCTGCCCGAAACGATGATGGAAGCGATGCTGTTCGGTCACAAGAAGGGCAGCTTCACCGGCGCGGCCAACGCTTCGGACGGCCTCTTTCTCGCCGCTGACGGCGGCACCCTGTTCCTCGACGAGATCGCCGAACTGCCGCTGGCGCTTCAGGCCAAGCTGCTCCGCGCGCTTCAGGAAGGCGAAATCCTGCCTGTCGGCGCGACCCATCCGGTTCCGGTCAACGTCCGCATCATCGCGGCCTGCAACCGCAACCTCGCCGTCGAATGCGCCGCCGGGCGCTTCCGCGAAGACCTTTACTGGCGTCTCAACGTCATGCCGCTGGAGCTGCGTCCGCTGTCCGAGCGCCCCGGCGACGTGACCGCCATCGCCGCCGCCATGCTGCTGCGCCATGCCGATTTCGTCTGGCCGACCGACGCCGCGCTCGCCAAGCTCGCCGACCATGTCTGGCCCGGCAACGCCCGCGAGCTGGGCAATGTGCTCCAGCGCGCGGTCGTGCTGCGCGATGGCGACCGGATCGACGCCGACGACCTCCACATCGCCGGCGCGCCGCAGCTGCGTATCGTCGGCGCGGCGCCTGCTCCGGTCGAGCCGATCCGTCTGCGCGACGTCGCCCGCCAGTCGAAGCTGGACGCGATCCGCGCCGCGCTGCGCGAGACGGACGGCCACCGCGCCGCCGCCGCCGCCAAGCTCGGCATTTCCGAACGCACCTTGCGCTATCGGCTCGCCGAAATGCGCGAACTTGCAGCGGCTTGAGGGAGGTAGGGCATGACCGGCATTTCCCCGACTGACAGCGTGATGGCGATCCGCAACGCCATCCTTCAGAAGAACGCCGCCCTGCGCGACGTCGCCCAGACCGGCACGGTTGGCGGCGGAGTGGGCGTGGGTGGAGCAGAGGGCACGAAGCCCGGCGGCTTTACCGAGGCGCTCAATTCCGTGCTGCAACAGGTCAACGGCCTCCAAACCCAAGCGGGCGAGGCGGCTTCCGCCTTCGAGCGTGGCGAGACCACCGATATCGCCGCCGTCATGCTGGCCAAGCAGCAGGCGTCGGTCAGCTTCGAAGCGACCCTTCAGGTCCGCAACAAACTCCTGTCCGCATACAAGGACATTATGAGCATGCCGGTGTAATATGAGCGAGAACGCACTTTCCACCAATGTCGGCGGCGCCGCCGCTCTTCCCGCCACCAGCGGCCCGGCTTTCGGCGGGGCCGATGCGCTCAAGGCGCGCTTCACCGGCTTCATCAGGCAGCCTGCGGTGGCCAAAAGCCTGCCGCTGCTCGGCCTGCTGGGCGTGGTCGCCACGGCGGGCGCGGCCTGGCTGGCGCTGCGCGAACCGCCGCAGCGCGACCTGTTTCGCGGCCTGCCCGATGCCGATAAGTCGGCGGTGGCGCAGGTGCTCGACCAGAACGGCCTGCACTACGGCTTTGACAAGTCGGGCGCGATGACCGTCGCCGAAGACGAATATTTCAAGGCGAAGATGATGCTCGCCGCGCAGGGCCTGCCTAAAAGCGCGCCCGACGGCAACAGCATGATCGACAGCCTGCCGATGGGCGCGAGCCGCGCCGTCGAAGGCGAAAAACTGCGGTCTGCCCGCGAGATGGACCTGGCCCGCACGATCGAGGCGATCGACAGCGTCGAGAGCGCCAAGGTGCATCTCGCGGTCGAAGCGCCGAGCGTCTTTCTGCGCGATCGATCCAAGCCTTCGGCGTCGGTGATGCTGCGCCTGGCTTCGGGCCGGACGCTGAGCGACGCGCAGGTGAGCGCCATCGTCCACCTCGTCGCGTCTTCGGTGCCCGAACTCAGCCCCGACCAGATTTCGCTGGTCGACCAGAATGGCCGGCTGCTCAGCAATAATGACGGCAACGCCGCCGACGACCGCCAGTTGGCTGTCCAGGCGAAGATCGAGGATCGCTATCGCCAGTCGGTGATCGCGCTGCTGACGCCGATCCTGGGCGAAGGCAAATTCTCGACCGAAGTGCGCACGGAACTGAACTTCTCCGAGCGTCAGGCGACCCGCGAAAGCTTTCCGCAGGACGAAGCCCGGCTCCGCACCGAACAAGGCACCTGGGCGTCCGACCCGCGCGGTCAGGGCGCAGGGGGCGAGGCGAGCGGCGTTCCGGGGGCTCTGAGCAACCAGGCCCCGGTCAACCCGACCGTGACGCAGACCAATCCCAATGGTCAGGCCGTCAGCCAGGGTAGCCAGGCGAACCAGCCCGCCACCCCGGCCAGCGCGCCGATGAAGACCGAAGAGACGTTCAACCGGAGCTTTGAACTGGGCCGTGAAGTCTCCGTCACCCGCGACGCGATCGGCACGGTGAAGCGCCTGTCGGTGGCCGTCGCTCTGGACAATGGCGCGGACGGCAAACCCCGCTCGGCTCAAGAAATCGCCGCGCTTGAGGCGCTGGTGAAGGGCGCGGTCGGCTTCGATCAGGCGCGTGGCGACGTGGTCGCCCTGTCCTCGCGCAGCTTCGTCAAGACCGAGGAAGTGAAGGCTCCCTGGTATGAGGCTGATTGGGTTTCGCCGCTGGTGCGCAATGTTTCGGCGCTGCTTGTCGCGCTGCTGGTGATCTTCGGCATCGGCCGTCCGCTGCTCAAGCGCCGCGCCGCCGCGCAGGAGGCTGCTGGCGTGCAGGCCGTCGCCGCCGGCCAGAAGATCGGCCGCGAAATCTCGACCGAGATTGGCCGTCAGGCGGTCTCCGCGCCCGGCGCCGGTCAGGCGATCACGCTCGACATGATCTCGTCCACCTATGACTATGCGCAGCGCGCCGACCTCATCCGCAACTTCGTGAAACAGGACCCGGACCGGGCCGCTCTGGTCGTCCGCGACCTTCTGAAGGAAGGGAAGAAGGACAATGGCTGAAGCCATGGAAGCCGCCGCCATCAAGGGCAGCGCCGCCGCCGCCGTCCTGCTGATGCTGTTCGACGAGGATGAGGCCGCGCAGATCCTCTCGCGCCTGGAACCCGACGAAGTCCGCCAGCTGGGTTACGCCATGTATGACGTCGCCGACGTGGCGGTCGAAGAAGTCAACGAGGCGCTCGACCATTTCGTCACCAAGGCGAAGAAGCGCACCACGATCGGCTATGGCGCGACCCGCCATATCCGGGGCGCGATGACCAAGGCGCTGGGCGAGGAGCGCGCCGAAACGATCCTGGCGCGCATCACCCCGCCGACCCGATCGACTCAGCTTGAGATGCTGAAATGGATGGACGCCAAGGAAATCGCGGCCCTGATCGAGGCGGAGCATCCGCAGATCATGGCGGTGGTGCTCGCTCATCTGGAAGCGCCGATCGCCGCCGATGTGCTGCAACTGATGCCCGCCGAATATCAGGAAGAGATCGTCTATCGCATCGCCACGCTCGGCCCCGTGTCGAACGAGGCGCTCGATGACCTGGAACAGCTGATGCTGCGCGGCTCGACCAGTAAGAAGCAGGGCGCGGCGTCGCAGCGCGGCGGCACGGTCGAAGCGGCGGCGATCATGAACAATGTCCGCAAGGACAATGAGCAGCGGATCATCAAGGCGCTGGCCAAGCGTGACAAGATGATCGCCCAGACGATCGAGGAGGAGATGTTCGTCTTCGACAACCTCATCGACATGGACGACAAGAATATGGGCACGCTGATGCGGACCATCGACAGCTCCGTGCTGGTCGTGGCGCTGAAGGGCGCGAACGAGATGCTCAAGGGCAAGATCTTCGGCGCGATGTCCGCCCGTGCGGCGCAGGCGATCTCCGACGAGATCGAGGAGCGCGGGCCGATCCGCCTCGCCGAAGTGATCGAAGCGCAGAAGCTGATCATCGCCACCGCCCGCCGCATGGCGGACGCGGGCACCATCATGCTGGGCGGCAAGGGGAACGACTTTGTTTAAGGTTTTCGGCGCCGATAGCGACCATGAAATCGCCAGCATTCCGCTGGGCGGCGTCAGCCAGGTGAGGAGCGGGGGGTTCCGCAGCCTCTTCACCGACCGCGACGGCGTTCAGACGATGGCGACGCGCGCCGTCGCGCCGCCGATGACGCACGAGGACATTATCGAGCAGGCGCGGATGGAGGCGTTCGCGCAGGGCTTTGACGAGGGCTGCCGGGTGATCGGCGACGGGCAGGCCGCCGAGGCGGAGGCGCGCAATCGCCTCGCAGGGGCGCTGGAGATGCTGACGCCCGCGCCGAGCGGCATGCTGTCCACCATGTTGTCGGCCACGGTCGTCCGGCTGGTCGAGCAGATCGTCGGCGAGGTCGAGATTGATATCGAGCGGCTGCTCCAGCGCTGCGACACGGTTGCCGCCTTCATCGACGAGAATGACGCAAAGGGCGCGCTGTATCTGAACCCCGATGACATCGCGCTGCTGGAAGGCGAGGAGATCGGCGTCAAGCTGGTCGCCGACAAGGCCATGCATCGCGGCTGCGTGCGGCTGGAAACGGCGGACGGATGGGTCGAGGACGGCCCGGACGTGCGCCTGTCGCGGTTGCGCGCGCTGCTCGACGAGATGGAAGGAAAGGCATGATCCGCGCCGCGCTCGCCCAGGCGGAAACGCTGTTCGACCATATGCAGGTGCAGAACCGGCAGCCGCGCCATGTCGGCCGGCTGGTGAGCCATGATGCGGGGATGCTGGAAGTCACCGGCTTCCGCAAGCCGATCGGCGCGGGCGCGCGAGTGATCGCTTCGGACGGCACGATCTGCCGCGCCGAAGTCGTCGGCTTTCGCGGCGACAAGACGCTGCTGGTGCCGCTGGATAGCGACGCGCCGCTGGAAAATGGCGCGCGGGTGGAGCCCGATGCCCAGGCCAATCTGGTGCAGGTGGGCGATGGCCTGATCGGTCGCGTCATCGACGCCATGGGCCAGCCGCTCGACCGCAAGGGACCGATCATCGCGGGCGGCAGCTGGCCGCTCAACGGCGTGAAGGGCAATGTCCTCGACCGGGGGCGCGTGACCGAGCCGTTCGATCTGGGCGTGCGCGCCGTCAACGCGCTGCTGACCGCGGGCCGGGGCCAGCGTATTGCGATCATCGCGGGTTCGGGCGTCGGCAAGTCGGTGCTGATGGGCCAGATGATCGCCGGGGCCGAAGCCGACATCGTCGTCGTCGGCCTGATCGGCGAGCGTGGACGCGAGGTCAGCGACTTCCTGGAAACCAAGCTTAAAAATTCGATGCACAAGAGCATCGTCGTCGCCGTGCCTGCGGACCACCCTCCGGTCCTGCGCCTGCGCGCCGCCGCTCGCGCCACCGCCATCGCCGAATATTTCCGCGCGCGGGGCAAGAAGGTGCTGCTGCTGATCGACAGCCTCACGCGCTGCGCCCATGCCCAGCGCGAGATCGGTCTCGCTCTTGGCGAGCCGCCGGCGATGAAGGGCTATCCGCCGTCCGCGCTCGCGCTGATCCCGCGCCTGGTCGAACGGGCGGGCGTCGATGCCCGCACCGGGGGTTCGATCACCGCGCTCTACACCGTGCTGGCCGATGGCGATGATACCGACGATCCGATCGTCGACGCCGCGCGCGCCATTGTGGACGGCCATTTCGTCCTGTCGCGCCATCTGTCGGAACAGGCGATCTTCCCCGCGATCGACATCGGCAAGTCGCTGTCGCGCGTCATGGCCGATGTAGTGCCGGACGAACATCGCATGGCGGCCGCCGCCTATCGCCGCCTGTGGGCCGCCTATGAGGAAAATCGCGACCTCATCCTGATGGGCGCCTATCGGCCGGGCAATGATCCCGTGATCGACGAGGCGGTGCAGCGCCGGCAGGAAATATTGGATTTCATCCGGCAGGATCAAAAGAGCCGCATCGACCTTGCCACCAGCGCTGACGCGTTGATGGCCGAGTTCGGCGCATGAACGGCCTCATCGCCCGCCGCCAGCGCCTGTTGCGCGTCCGTCATGTGCAGCACGCCATGGCTGCCGGCGAAACCGCGCGCGCCCGTGACGAGGCGGAGGGCATCGCCCGCAACGCCGAGCGGCTGCACAAGGTGCGCGGCGACCTGTTCGCCAGCCAGGGGACGGCGACCGGCGCTTCCTTCGCCGCGATGCAGGAACTGGCCGGGCGGCTCGAACAGGCGGGCCGGCAACTTGATGGCGCGCTGTACGATGCGCGTCGCAAAGTCGAGGCGAAGGAGGGGCTGAGCCTCGCCGCCAATCGTGATCGCGAGATCGCGCTCAAGCTCAAGGATCGCGCCCGCGCGGATCTGGAGGAATGGCGCGAGACCAAATTGGCGGCGTTGCCGCGCTATCGCCGGACGCAGCGGACAGGAGATGTCTGACATGAACATGCTTTCCAGCCTCAAGGCTTTGCTTTTTTCCTCGACGGCGGCGCGTAGCCCGCTGGAGGGCGCTGGCGCTTCACCCGCGCCCACGACCGATTTCGCGCAGCTGCTGAGCGGGTCGATCGCCGACGCCGTGCAGGCGCAGTCTGTCGTTGCGGCGGACGCTCCATTGGTCGCGCCGGTGGATGCGCCGGTTCAGCCGCCGGAAGAGGCGATCGAGGGCGTACAGGGCAGTCAGGCCCCGTGGCGCAGCGCCGACTCTCCGTTCCCGCCGGGACTGGCGCTGGGCTTGGTCAAGCAGGCTGCTGATGCTGAGGATTCCCCGTCGAACGGCCGCGCGGGCGCCGTCGAAGACGCCACCGTTCCTGAAATAGCGACGCCCGAGCCGAAGGCTGTGAAGCGTGATAAGGTTTCGCCCCAGGAGGCGGAGATCGCAGCGCCCGACAGGCTGTTGGAAGCGGACGCTCCCGCCGTGGCGGAGGAGCCGGCACGACCGAAGAAGCATGAGAAGGTTGAGAGCGCCGATGAGAATGTCGCCGTCGCACCGCCAGCCATTGTGGCCATGCCTGTCGTGGCGCTGGTGACGGAGCCGAAACCCGCTCCGCCGCCGGTAGAGGGCAAGGCGTCGAAGGCGGAGACGAAGCCACGCGCAACGATCACGGCTGCCGCTATGCCGGTCAGCCAGCCGAAACCTGTCACGGATGATCTGCCGATCGGCCAAGCGCCTCAAGCGGCTCCCGTTGCGCTGCCTGATAGGGTGTCGCCGCAGGCGGGCTTGCGCAAGCCGGATACACCTCAGCCAGCGGTTCGCTATCCCGATCCGGCCTCCGGGGAGGACGCGCCCGCGCCGACTCTCGTCGGCGATCCGATCGCCGCGACGGGCGATCCTGTGCCCGTCACACCCGCGCCTGTCCTAAACGGCAAGCCGGTGAAGGCCGAGGCGCTCGCGCTGCTCCAACTGGTGCGCGAGCAGGTCGCCGCCCGTCAGTCGGGAGCGCCGGTCCGGGTGGAACAGATATCCACCGCCGCCAGCACGCGGCATGAGCAGCCCGCGCCGATTGCGGAGGCCGCTTTGGCCGCCCCGGCGGCGATCCCCCTCGACGCCCCGCCCCAGCCCGCCTCGTCGCCCTATGCCACGACGCAAGCGCCGTCCGCCGCGCCGCAGGTCGACCTGTCGGCCAGCATCGGCGCGCAGGTCGTCGACATGGGCGTTTCGGGCCAGTGGATCGATGGGCTGGCGCGCGATATTGCGGGGCTTTCGGCCAATGGCGCGCAGGGACGCTTCCAGCTCAATACCCACCAGCTCGGGTCCGTGCAGGTGGACATCCGGCAGGGATCGGACGGCGCCGCCGTCAACCTGACGGTCGCCACGGAGGCGGCGGAGATGGCGCTGCGCCAGGACAGCGAACGGCTGAAACTGGACGCGAGCTTGTCGGCGGTCCGCATCGCGGAGGTGAAGATCGAACGCGCCGTTCCGGTGGCGGAGGCTGCGCAGGCTGATAGGCCGGGTCAGCAATCCCCGCAGCAGCAATCGCACCAATCCTCGTCCCAGGCCCACTCCGCATGGCAGAACAGCGGCCAGGACATGAGCCAGCCGCAAGGACAGCAGGGACGCTGGCAGCCACGTCAAAATAATGGCCTCGACCCTAAATCCCCAGGCGATCCGGCCGTTCTTAACCATGGGCAAGCGCGCGAGGACGCCAGTGAAACTGTGCGCGCGCGCTACGCCTGACGAGCAGCTATTCCGGGGGACCAGCAAATGAGCGACGAGAAGAAGGCGAAGAAGAAAAAGGGGGGCGGCATGAAGATGATCCTCCTGATCGTCGTCGCCCTGCTGTTGGGTGGCGCGGGCACGGCCGGCGGGCTCTACGCTGCCGGTTTCTTCGGTGCGAAGGAAGAAAAGCCCAAGGAAGATCCCAGCAAGCCGGTGCTCGTCCTGGCCGGTGAAAGCGCCGAAGAGGTCGCTAAGGCCCATGGCATGGGCGGTGAAGGGCATGGCGGCGCAGAGGGTGCTCATGCATCCGCGCACAAGCCGGGCAAGGGCGTCGACCTGCCCACGCCGGCCAATCCGTCCGCCTATCAGGCGACCTATTTCCAGTTGCAGGCCCCCTTTACGTCCAACATGTCGGATACGGACGCCTTCGCCCAGATCTCCATCGCGGTGTCCACTTATTACGACCTGCGCGTGGTGGAGGCGATCAAGACGCATGAGATGGCGATTCGCAGCCAGCTGTTGATGCTGCTGGCGCAACAGCCCGAAGCCATGCTTTCGACGCCGGAAGGCAAGCGCGCGCTCCAGGGCAAGATCAAGGTCGCAATCAACGATATTTTGAAGCAGAAAACCGGTTATGGCGGTATCGATAACGTTTATTTTACCAATTTCGTTATTCAATAGGGATGCCTGAAAGGTCGGGAAGTCCCCTGATCCTTGAAGGCGGGGGACTTACATGGACGACGTTCAAACCTACGCCTTCGGACGTGGGGAAACACAGACACCGCAGATGCTGTCCGGGCTCGACCGGCTGGGCGAAAAGCTCGGCCGGCGCATTCGTGCGTTGGTCGAACCGATTTCCGGCGCGCGGCCGCATGTCGGCGCGCTGGACGCGCAGGTGCTGGACTTCGCGTCCTGGTCCGCGGACGTGCCCGCCTTTTCCAGCATCGGCGTCTATCGCATTGCTCCGTTGAAGGGGCAGATGCTGCTGCGGATGGACGCGGCGATGATCTCGACGATGGTGGACTGCTTCTATGGCGGGATCGGCAACCGCCCCCTGCCGGCGCGCGGTGAATTCACGCCGACGGAAGATCGCTTGATCGCCCGAATTTCCGAAGCCCTGATGGCCCGGCTGGTGGACAGCTGGAACGATATCCTGCCGATCGAGCCCGGCCTCATCGTTCGCGAAACCGGCGTTGGCTTCGCCTCGGCGGCGCAACCCAATGAACAGATGGTGCTCCAGCGCTTCATGATCAGCATCACGCGCGAGCAGGAATGGCCGATCGACCTGCTCTTTCCGCTCGCCTCGCTGCGCGCGGTCGAGCCGCTGATGGGCGCCAAGGGGGCGATCGACGAAGAACGCGTCGATCCCGTCTGGCAGGCCCGCATTACCAGCCGCATGCGCGACATCCGCCTGCCCGCACGCACGGTGGTCGCGCGCCCCAACCTCTCGCTCGCCGACCTCATGCAATTGAAGGCCGGCGACATCATTCCCGCCACGATCAGCCGCAGCCTGCCGCTGATCGTGGGAGACCGGATCGTCGCCCATGGCTCGATCGGCGAACAGGATGGCCGCGCCGCCTTCCAGATTGAAAAGCTTGCAAGCCAACAACCTTCATGGGGACCTGAACAATGAGTGACATGAGCGAAGCGCCCCGGATCGACGGCATGGGCGACGAAGGCGCGGGCCGGATGGCGAACAACCGCCAGTTCCGGCTGCTGGCCGACATTCCGGTGCGCATGTCGGTGGAGGTGGGCTCCACCTCGCTGCGCCTCGCCGAGGTCATGGACCTGGCCGAAGGCAGCATCGTTGAACTGGATCGCCAGGCCGACGATCTGCTCGACATCATGGTCAACGGCGCGCTGATCGCCAAGGGCGAGGTGGTGACGGTGAACGGCCGTTACGGCATCCGCATCGTCGACATCGCGGCCACCGAAGCGCGGCTGGCGGGGGTCGAACGGCGCGGCTGATCGCGCTTACCCGCTTTTATTTCTTGCTGCGCGCCGATCTTTCTGATTCGGATGGCGAATTAACCATGATCGGACCGCTTCCCCCATGTTCTGGTATTTCGTCAAATTGCTGATCCTCCTGCCGCTGGTCGGGGGCATGGCCTTCGGCGCGCTCTGGCTGTGGCGCAAATATCAGCCCGGCATGATGGGCGGGCAGGAAGGGCGCTCGCTCAAGATGCTGGAGGCGTTGCCGATGGGCAGCTTCGGCAAACTCGCCGTCGTCGAGTTCGAGGGCAAGAAGATATTGCTGTCCGTCACGCGCGGACGGATTGAGAAGATTGCGGAAGGCGATGCTTACCGTGTCGGTCGGTGAATTTTCCTCCACCGTCATTCCCGCGCAGGCGGGAACCCCTCTCCGGACCTTGCGTCTGGACGCTGCTGTTGGGAGATGGGTCCCCGCCTTCGCGGGGATGACGAAATTTTGTGTTGCGGCGTTCGTCTTCGTTCTGATCCTTGCGCAACCCGCACTCGCCCAGACCGCCCCCGTCGACAATGGCGGCGCGCTGACCAAGGCGATGGGCGCGATCTCCGGCGATGGGCGCCCGCTTTCGCTCAGCTTGCAGATACTGATCCTCATGAGCCTGCTGACGGTGCTGCCGTCGCTGATCCTCATGATGACCAGCTTCACCCGCATCATCATCGTGCTGTCGATCCTGCGGCAGGCGCTCGGCCTCCAGCAGACGCCGCCCAACCAGGTGCTGGTCGGCCTGTCGCTGTTCCTGACGCTGTTCATCATGCGGCCGGTGATCGATCAGGTGAACCAGACCGCGATCACCCCTTATGGCCAGGGCCAGATTCCGCTGGAGGAGGGGATCAAGCGATCGGGCGACGCGCTGCACGTCTTCATGGTCCGGCAGGTCCGCAAGACCGATATCGAGCTGTTCCAGAACATCGCCAAGGCGCCCAAGTTCGCCAGCCCGGAGGCGATCCCCTTCTCGATCCTGCTGCCGGCCTATGTCACCTCCGAGCTCAAGACGGCGTTCCAGATCGGCTTCCTGATCTTCCTGCCCTTCCTCGTCATCGACCTGGTGGTGGCGACGACGCTCATGTCGCTGGGCATGATGATGCTGTCGCCGACGATCATCTCCATGCCGTTCAAGCTGCTGCTGTTCGTGCTGGTCGACGGATGGGCGCTGACGATGGGGTCACTCGCAAGTTCGTTTGCGACACGAACGGGTGTGGGAGGCTTAGGTCATGGAGAACTCAGACTTCTTCATGGGCATTGCGCAGCAGGCGCTGTGGATCACGGCGCTGGCGACGGCGCCGATCCTGATTCCGGCGCTGGTCGCGGGCCTGCTGCTCGGCATGATCCAAGCGGCGACGTCGATCA
>DASVOF010000132.1:0-2218 GCA_036383495.1 Sphingobium sp.
CGATGCAGTCGGCCAGCTCGTCGCCGGGCGTGCCCTGATGGCCCAGCCATTCGGCCAGGCTGAGTGTGCTTCGTTCCAACATTGTTTACCCCGCGACGCCCGGGTTGCCCCGGACGCCCCCAAAGATGGAAACTCAGCCCGGATAGCGCCGCCGCTGCAATTCGGCGGGCGGCAGGTCCGGGACGTCATATTTCTTGCGCGCATAAGGATCTGCGCCCGAAGGCTGCGCAAGCCCCAGCGTGTCGAGCAGCTGGTTGGTCGCGGCCAGTATCTGATATTGCGCGAAAACCTCGGAGAAGCGGGCGGTTTCGCCCCGCACCTGCGTGTTGAAGCGCGTGTTCTGGCTGTCGAGCACATCGAGCAGCGAACGCCGTCCGACGTTGAACTGCTCGCGATAGGACACCAGCAGCGCGTCGGACACGGTTCCCTGCCGCGTCAGGTCGGTCAGCCGCTTCTTTTCCGTGTCCCAGCGGTTCCAGGCGGTGCGGACTTCCTCCTCCGCCTCGCGCTGACGCTGGCTCAGGCGGAAACGCGCCTCGCTCGCCCGGCGGGTCATTTCCTGCACCTTCGCGCGGTTTATGCCGCCATTGTAGAGCTGCCAGCGCACGACCACCCGGCCCTGCACGTCATTGGTGCTGCCCCGGAAGCCGTCGACATCCTCACCGATGCGGCCGCGCCCTTCGAGAAGGACCTGCGGCCCGAGTTCGGATTTGGCTTCGTCCACAACGGCATGCGCCGCCTGAATATCAGCCTCGGCCTCGCGGATCAGCGGATTGTGGGTCCGCGCCGCTGCGATCGCTTCATCCAGCGTCGGCGGCACCGCGCTCGTCACCGCGTCGGGCATCGACACCTGGTCGATCGACAGGCCGGTGAGCGTGCGGAAGCTGATCGCCGCGTTGGTCAAATCCTGCTCCGCCTCGCTCTTGCGGATAAGCGCGGCCTGGAGCCGTTCCTCCGCCTGCTGCTGATCGGCGATGCTGATCGACCCCTTGGACACGCCCTCGCCCAGATCGCCCAACAGCTTGCGGTGGAAGGCGATATTATCCTCCGAAGCCGCGACGATCCGCTGCTGGAGCATATAGTCCAGATATTGCCGCGTGACGTTCAGCGCAACGAACTGCGACCGCTCGCCCACGCGCAGCGCCGCGCCGTCGATGCGCGCGGCCTGCCGCCGCTTTTCCGCGCCGCGATACCCCGAGTCCCAGATCGTCTCTTCAGCGAGCACGCTCGCTTCCAGGGGATAGAGCGTCTGGTCGCCGATGCCGAGGGTCCGGCGCGTGTTGTTCTCCAGCCGACGGATGCCCGCCGATCCCTCGACGCTGATCCGGGGAAGATACAGGCCCTTCGCCTGCTCACGCTCGAACTCGATGGCTTCCTTGTTCTGGATCGCCTGGTTGATCTCCGGATGGCTGTCGATCGCCGCTGCGATCGCGCTCTTCAGGTCAGTGGTCTGGGCCCAGCCCGTGCTCGCCACAGCCGCCGCGCAGAGGGCGATCAGGCTGCCGCATGTCTTGCGGATGATTGTCATGTTCGCCTCCCCATCAATTCGCGCTGGCGGTGATTTCGACCCGACGGTTCATCGGTTCTTTCACACCATCGGCGGTTTCGATTTTCAGCTGGGTTTCGCCCAGCCCGGTAACGGTCATCGCGTCCATCGCAATGCCGCCCTGGCTCATCAGCCCCGCGACATTCTGCGCGCGGCGCATGGAGAGCCCGTCATTGTAGCGGGTGCCGCCCGACGTGTCGGTATAGCCGGTCACGCCAAAGCGCTTCCATCCGCATTGGGCCGCGCTCTGCGTCAGCGAATTGATCGTCGCTGCGCCCTCCGGCAGCGGCGTGTCGATGTTCCAATCGAAGAAGATTGACACCGCCGGCGCCGTGCAGTCCAGCGCGGGTGGGGCTGATCCTGCGGCCGACACCGGCGGCGGTGGCGGAGCCGAGAGGCGCGCCACAAAGTCGTCGCACTTGTTGATGCTGTCCGCATCCTTCGTGCCGGATTTCAGGAAAGCAATGGCGATGCCGCACTGGTTCTTCGCCTCGACGGCGTAGGTCCAGCGGCTGTCCTGCGCCGCACGGACGCTGACATCGCCCACCGCAGCCACAGCCTTGTCATAGCGGCTGCCAAGCTCGCTCTTAAGCTCCGGCTTGCCCAATTGTAGCAGGGGCGATGCAGGCGCCGCCCAAGCCGCTGTCGACATCATCCCGGCCATAAGGCCGA
>DASVOF010000133.1:0-41288 GCA_036383495.1 Sphingobium sp.
GCATTCTCGCCAATGACGAAGAAGGTCGCGGGGACATGGGCGGCCTTCAATATATCCAGGATCGGGGGGGTCCAGGTCGCGTCCGGACCATCGTCGAAGGTCAGCGCCACGAGATGCGGCCGGTAACCGGTGCGACGGATCACATAGGGCGTCGGCAGGCTGGCGAAGCGTTCATCGGCGATCAGGCCCTTATTCTCTCCCGATCCCATGCGAATCTCACGGCGGCCTATCGTCGGCACGTCGTCGATGCGCAATATTTCGCCATTGCCTTCGACATCGACCGAATTGAAGCTGGTGAGCCGGTTCATCCCGCTCGGCGGGACAGCCGTCCGCGTGGTCAGGGCATGCCAGAAACCAGGGTCCTCCGACCCCAGCCGCCACAGCGCCATGCCGCCAACGCCCGACAGCCTCGCGGCGCGGATCTGGTTCCACGCGCTGGCGGCGTCGAGCATCCAGACATGATGGACCTTCCCTTCTTCCTGATAATCGAAGGTCGCGTTGCCGCTGGCGGGATCGAACCGGATCGGTGCGCCGGAATAATGGGCGGACAGCCAGGCGTCCTCGATCGAGCGCGCGTCCGCGACGCCGCCGCCTTCGGTCCAGTCATAGGCGTAGTTGCCGATGGCGACGATCACCTTGGAGGCGGGCACGACCTGAAGCGCGGCCCGCAGCCTCTGCACGAACCAGGGCTGAGCCGCGATCGGGCCCGCGTCCTGGCCGACATAATGCTGGTCATAGTCCATCAGGAAAAGCCGGTCGACGGCCCGCCCATAGGCGCGCAGGTTCCAGTCCGCGTCCTCCGCCGGCGCCGTCAGCATCAGCTGGAGATGATGGTCGTGCAGCAGGGGAGCCGCCTGGCGGAGAAAGGCCAGATAATCGGGCTGCGCGCTTTTGGGCAGAGCCTCCAGGTCGAACACCACGCCCGAGGCATGGAGCGTCGCCAAAGCGGGCAGAAGGCGCTCCAGAAATATGGTTCGCGCGGCGCGGCTGTGCAGCAGCGCCGCCGCGCCCGCGCCGTCCCAATCGCCATCGGCGACATTTTGCACCACCGGCATCACGCGCGGGCGGCGATGCGCCGTCCGGATGATGGAGGCGAACACCGGGTCCGCCGTCACATGCAGGACATGGGTCCGACCCGTTACGGAAATCAGGGTCGGCGCGACCCAGTCGATTTTCGCGACATGCTGCCGCAGCGACGCCTTGCTGGCGTCGTCCCACGGGACATAGAAAGCCACGTTGACCGGACGCACAGCCATCGCCCGGCCCCGATGCGGCAGCCATCCGGCAAGTTCGCCCCGCAACGACGCGCCCAGACGGCCCAGCCGCTGGCCTATCCCTTCGGGCCGCGGCCGCTCCATCCGCAGCGGCACGGCGGCCGGCACGGGGACGTCGAGGATGGTCACGGCAAAGGCGATCGCCGCGATCAGGATGGCGATCAGCGCGAAGGATATGGCGGGCAGCGTCAAACGACGCCGACGCCCGCTGGCATCATAGAATATCGGCCGCTGCATCTTCTCGTTCGACGATCTGGAGAGGCGGCGCAACAGGGGGGGCGCCGCCTCTCACTTGTTAGGCCACGCACGGTGACCGCCCCTTCAGATACGCCGGCGCGCACAACCGACTGATGAGCGAATTGTTACAACTTGTTCATATTGACGGTTTCGCCATGTCCCCCGTCAGGAGACATGGCGGAACCTCAATGGTCGCTGGCGGCGAATGCGCCGATGCCGGTTTCGGCCCGCACCCGCTGCGCCGGATAGCCTTCCTTGTCGATCGCGGCGCGGGGCGATCGGTCAAGCAGCGAGATCAGCCAGATCGCGATGAAGCCCGCCGGAACCGAGAAGATCGCCGCCGAACTATAGGGGAAGATCGCCGGCCCCATATTGAAGGTGTTGGTCCACACGGCGGGCGACAGCAGCGTCAGGACGAAAGCCGTCAACAGGCCGATCGTCCCGCCCCACGCCGCGCCGCGCGTGGTGCAGCCGCTCCACAGCAGCGACAGGATCAACACCGGGAAATTGCCCGACGCCGCCAGCGCGAAGGCCAGGCTGACCATGAAGGCGACATTCTGCTTTTCGAAGAGCAGCCCCAACAGAACCGCCAGGGCGCCCAACGCCAGCGTCGTCAGCCGCGACACGCGCAGTTCGTCCGCCGAACTGGCATTGCCGTGCTTCAGCACCGTCGCATAGAGATCATGGCTGACCGCCGACGCCGCCGACAGCGTCAGCCCGGCCACGACCGCAAGGATGGTCGCGAAGGCCACCGCCGAAATGAAGCCGAGGAAGGCGTTGCCGCCGATCGCATGCGCCAGATGGATCGCCGCCATATTGCCGCCACCGCGCAACGTGCCCGCGTCGTCGAGATAGGTCGGCTGCGTCCCCACCAGCACGATCGCGCCGAAGCCGATGATGAAGGTCAGGATATAGAAATAGCCGATCCATCCGGTCGCCCACAGCACCGACTTGCGGGCTTCCTTGGCGTCGGGAACAGTGAAGAAGCGCATCAGGATATGCGGCAGGCCCGCCGTGCCCAGCATGAGCGCGAGGCCGAAGGAAATGGCCGACACCGGATCCTTGATGAAGTTGCCCGGCGCCATGATCGACCGGCCGCGCTCCGCCGCTTCAGCAGCCGTTGCGCCGCCGGCGAGCGCCGCCTGCGTCTTCACCTCCACCGCGCGGACGAACAAAGCCTCCAGCGAAAAGCCCATCTGCGCCAGCACCATCAGCGCCATGAAGGTTGCGCCGCCGAGCAGCAACACCGCCTTGATGATCTGCACCCATGTCGTCGCGCGCATGCCGCCGAACAGCACGTAGAGCATCATCAGTCCGCCGACGATCACCACCGCCACCGCATAGGGCAGGCCGAACAGCAGTTTGATGAGCTGCCCCGCCCCCACCATCTGCGCGATCAGGTAGAAGGACACGACCAGCAGCGTGCTGACCGCCGCGAAGCTGCGCACGGGCGGCTGGGCGAAGCGATAGGACGCCACATCGGCGAAGGTGAAGCGGCCGAGGTTGCGCAACCGCTCCGCCATCAGGAACAGCAGGATAGGCCAGCCCACCAGAAAACCGGTGGAGTAGATGAGACCGTCATAGCCGTCGTTGAAGATTTGCGCGGAAATGCCCAGGAAGGACGCCGCCGACATATAGTCGCCCGCCATGGCGAGGCCGTTCTGGAACCCGCTGATCCCGCCGCCCGCCGTGTAGAAATCGGACGCCGTGCGCGTCCGCGCGGCGGCGGCCTTGGTGATGAAGAGCGTCAGGCCGACAAAGGCGACGAACATGGCGATGGCGACCCAGTTGGTCGGCTGGCGCTGCGTCTGTCCCTCGATCGCCGACGCCATGGCCGACGCCGGAAGGAGCATGAACGAAGCGGCGGTTAGCGCGACGAAGCGCGCCCTCATGCGCCATGATCCTTAAGCAGGGCGGCCATTTGCGCATCATGATAGCGGTTGGCGAAGGCGACATAGGCGCCGGTCAGCGCGATGGCGAGCAGGATCAGGCCGAGGCCGATCGGTATGCCCCAGGAGGTTACCCCGCCGCCGATCGGCGTGCCGAGCAAGTCCTTGTCGAAAGCGATCAACAGCAGATAACCGACGAACGCGAAGAAGATGACGGCGGACAGCCGCCAGCCGAGCCGCGCCCGTTGCGTCACCAGCGCCACATAGCGTGGATCAGCAGCAACCGCTGCGGCCAATGCCTCATTCCTGTCGTCCGTCACTGCGCACCCCCGATTTTATTGCGGCATCGTAGGGATCGCATGAGTGATTGCAAGAGATTAAGCCGCTTTTCGTCGGGGGTTCGATGCGTATTGACAGCTTCCAAATACATCGGGTAATCCCGATGTATGGACACCGACAAAGCGCTCTCCATTCTCTCGGCCCTCGCGCATCCCACGCGGTTGCAGGCCTGCCGCCTGTTGATCCGCCATGAACCCGACGGCCTGTCGACAGGGGAACTGGTCGAAGCATCCGGGCTTATGCAGAGCAGCTTTTCCACCCATTTGGCCGTGCTGGCCAAGGCGGGCCTGGTCACCAGCGAGAAGCGCGGGCGGCGTCAGATTCAGAGGATCGACCTCGACACGCTCCGCGCGCTGACGGTCTTTCTGGTCAAGGATTGCTGCGAGGGGCGGGCCGAACTGTGCGAGCCGCTGCTGGCCGAACTCACCTGCTGCTGAAGGGGAAAGCATGCCTGACATCGTCATCTACCATAATCCCGCCTGCGGGACCTCCCGCAACGCGCTGGCCATGATCCGCGCGGCGGGGATCGAACCGCATGTGATCGAATATCTCAAGACCCCGCCCAGCCGCCCGCTGCTGGTCCAGCTCATCGAACGGGCGGGCATCGGGCCGCGCGAACTGCTGCGGCAGAAGGGCGCGCCCTATGCCGAACTGGGACTGGATGACCAAAGCCTGAGCGACGACGCCCTGGTGGACGCGATGATGGCGCATCCCATCCTCATCAACCGGCCGCTGGTCGTCTCGCCGCTCGGCGTGAAGCTCTGCCGTCCGTCCGAGGAGGTGCTGGACCTGCTGCCGGCGGGACGGATCACCCGCTTCGTCAAGGAAGATGGCGAAGTCGTCGAGGCGGCGGAGCGACGGCCATGACCCTGTTCGAACGATATCTCTCCCTCTGGGTGGCTCTGTGCATCGTTATTGGCGTGGGACTGGGCCATCTGACGCCGGGCGCGTTTCAGTCCATCGCCGCGCTTGAGATCGCGAAGGTCAATCTCGTCGTCGCGCTGCTCATCTGGTTGATGATCATCCCCATGTTGCTGCGCGTCGACTTCGCGGCGCTGCATGGGCAGAGGCGACACTGGCGCGGCATGGGCGTCACATTGTTTGTAAACTGGGCGATCAAGCCCTTTTCCATGGCGCTGCTGGGCAGCATCTTCCTCAGCCATCTGTTCGCGCCGCTGTTGCCGCCGGGCGCCGCGACCTCCTACATCGCCGGACTCGTCCTGCTCGCGGCGGCGCCCTGCACGGCAATGGTTTTCGTCTGGTCCAACCTTGTCGATGGAGAGCCCAACTATACCCTCGCGCAGGTCGCGCTGAACGACGTCATCATGATATTCGCCTTCGCGCCGATCGTCGGCCTGCTGCTGGGCATGGCGTCGATCACCGTTCCGTGGGACACGCTGGCGCTGTCCGTCGGCCTCTACATCGTCGCGCCCGTCCTGTTGTCGCAGGTCATCCGCGCGGCGATGCTGCGGCGGGGCGAAGGACAGCTTGAGCGACTGCTGGCGGCGTTGGGGCCGGTCAGCCTCGCCAGCCTGCTCCTGACGCTGGTCCTGCTGTTCGGCTTTCAGGGCGAACAGATCATCCGTCAGCCGCTCGTCATCGCGCTGATCGCCGTGCCGATCCTGTTTCAGGTCTATCTGAACGCCGGCATCGCCTATTGGCTCAGCCGTCGACTGGGCGTCGCCTGGTGCGTGGCGGGGCCGGCGGCGCTCATCGGCGCTTCCAACTTCTTCGAACTGGCGGTCGCGGCGGCCATCAGCCTCTTTGGCCTGGGTTCGGGCGCTGCGCTCGCGACGGTCGTCGGGGTGCTGGTGGAAGTTCCGGTGATGCTATCCATCGTTGGCCTCGTGCAACGAACCCGGCCATGGTATGAAGGAGGAAGGGCAGCTTAAATCCGACGCGTGGATGCAACCGGGTCCGGAACGGAGCATCGCGGCGAACAGAGTGAAGGCCGCGTCGCCTTGTGGACTTGACGGACGCGGTGAGGACGGAGGAGCGATCGATATGAGCGGTCTAGCCGATCTCAGCGGTCATCACATTCTGGTGGTCGAGGATGACTATTATCTGGCGAGCGACACCGCACGATCGCTCAAGGAAGCAGGGGCGCATGTCCTTGGCCCCTGCTCCACCGAGGAAGCGGCCCGCGATAAAATCCGCGACGCGCCGCTTTCGGCCGCCGTTCTCGACATCAATCTGCGCGGAGAGCGTTCATTCGCCCTGGCTTACGAACTCAAGGCCCGCGCTATCCCCTTCCTGTTCCTGTCCGGCTACGATCAAGAGGTGATCCCGGCTGACTTCGACGGCGTCGCGCTGTTGCAGAAACCGGGCGAGCCCCGGAAGATCATCTCGGCATTGGCTCGGATGCTCGGCAGCGACGGTTAAGGACAGGTGCGCTCCAACACAGCTTCGCGGCTTGGCGCATCGTTCAAAATGTGCGCTTGTGTTTTAGCTTTTCCAATGTAATTCTCCATGTGCATTTTATGCAAATCGACCATCTGGCATCGGAAAAACCGAGCCAGGGGCTCGTTGGGGAGAGGGATGTTCATCTGAAGCGGTCCTCACGAATTTGCGTTTCGAACAGATCGCCCCCTGGGGGCAGGGACCGACGCGCGCATGGCGCGAAGGCGCGTCCTGGACGAAGGTCGAACAGGCCGCAGCGAAATCCATCAACAATAGATCGAGCGGCGCGCGAATATATTTCGCGAGTGCGCCAATAATAAGGGGAAGATGTATGAAGAAATACAAGATCAAGTTGATGGCTTCGTCCATTGCCGGCCTGCTGGCGCAAAGCTCGATCGCCGCAGTGGCGCAGGACGCCACGCCGCAGCAGCCCGAAACGACCGGGTCGACAGAGATCATCGTGACCGCGCAGCGGCGATCGGAACGGCTTCTGGACGTGCCGGCGTCGATCACCGCGCTGTCGGCGGAGACGCTGGAAAAGTCGGGCATCACCAGCACGTCAGACCTCGCGCGGGCCGTGCCGGGCGTCGCCATGACCTTCTACGGCGCCTTCCTCCAGCCGGCCATTCGCGGCGTCACATCGACCGGCGCGAACCTGGGCGAGAACTCCAACGTCGCCATGTATATCGACGGCGTCTATCAGCCGCAGCAGATCGCGACCCTCATCGACCTGCCCGACGTTCAGCAGGTGGAGGTGCTCAAAGGGCCGCAGGGCGCGCTCTACGGTCAGAACGCGACCGGCGGCGCTATCCTCATCACCAGCCGCGCGCCGAGCTTCACGCCGACCGGCATGCTGAGCGCCAGCTACGGCAATTATGACGCGGTGTCGCTGCGCGGTTTCGTGAGCGGCCCGATCACCGACAAGATCGCGGCCAGCATTGCGGGCGCCTATCAGGACCGGGACGGTTTCCGGCGGCACGTCGTCACCGGCGAACGGGATCGCGGCCTCACCGCGAAGGTCGTGCGCGGCAAATTGCTGTTCCAGCCATCGGACGACGCCAAGATCACGCTGACCGGCTATTATTCCGACCGCAATGACTCGGCCATGTATGCGGGCTTCGCCATCAACGGCAATTCCATCGGCTATGCGCCGGATCTTTCGGGCTTTGGCATTCAGCTGCCCGTCCCCGTCACGCCTAAGGCCACCAGCCCTAAGCAGTTTTCGACCGACCCCGACGTGTTCACGCGCATCAAATCCTGGGGCGGCAACATACGCGGCGAGTTTGATACGGGCGTCGGCACGATCAACAGCACGACCGCCTATTTCCGCAACAGCACCCGTTATCTGAACGACTCGGACTTCACTGCGGTCAATATCGGCCAGTCGACGGCCGATCCGCTGAAGGCGCATTATTTCATCCAGGATCTAAACTTCGCGTCCGAAAAGTTCGGCGCGGTCAGCTTCCTGGCGGGCGTCTTCTACCTCAACGGCAGCGAGGAATTCGTCAACAACAACTTCGACCTGTTGTTCCCCAATGTCCCGCCCGCCGCCAAGATCCGTCTTGGCGGGACGAACCAGAATGCCGAGGTGAAAAAGGAAATCATCGCCGGCTATGGCGAAGTCACGCTGGAGGCGATGGAGCATCTGTTCCTGACGGCGGGCGCGCGCTATACGCACGAACAGCAGCGGACCTTTTCCGACTATGCGATCTTCACCCCTGGCGGCGCCCCGACCAAGGTTCCCGAGCAGCTTCCCTATCCCGACAATCCGGTGACATTTTCGAAGCTGACGCCGCGGATCACGGCGCGTTACGAACTGACGCCGTCCTCCAACGTCTATGCAAGCTGGGGCCGGGGCTTCAAGAGCGGCGTCGTCAACACCACCAACTTCACGGTCGCGCCGGTGAAGCCGGAAGTGGTTGACGCCTATGAAGTCGGCTTCAAGGGGCGGCTCGTCAACTCGCTCAGCTTGAGCGTCGCGGCCTTCCTCTATGATTATAAGGATTTGCAGTCGGTCATCTTCGTGCCCGGTCAGGCCTATATCACACAGAACGCGGCGACCGCCCGGATCAAGGGGGTCGATGTCGATCTAAGCTGGCAGGTGATGCCGGGTCTCACCCTCTCCAGCAGCGCATCGTTCCTGGACGCAAAATATCGCGAGTTCCTGGGCGCGGCGAACTATATTCCCACCGGCACCGGCCACACGCCCTCGACCATCGACCTCAGCGGTCACCGCATGCTGCGCGCGCCGAAATTCAGCGGCAATATCGCGGCCAATTACGAGGTGGAGACGAGCGCAGGCCAGCTGTCGCTGTTCGGTTCGGTCTATCATTCGAGCAGCTACGGCATGGAGCCGACCGGGCGCATCCGGCAGGGCCGCTACACCACTGTGGACGGCGAGATCGGCCTGCGCCCCGAGGGCATCGACAATCTGCGCCTTGTCGTGTGGGGCAAGAACCTGACCAACAAGGCCTATCTGGCGAGCGCCCTGGTAGCCGGCACCTTTGCGGATGGCGGCAGCTATGCCGAGCCGCGCACCTATGGCGTACGCGCAGAATATCGCTTCTGAAAAGAAGGGCGCCTGCCGCCCCGTGCGGCAGGCGCCCTGCTTCGGCCTCGCCGCCTTACCACCCGGCGGCAGGTGCGTCGACGACGTTCGCTCCCGGCTTCAAAGGCCAGCTCTTACCTGCATATTCGAACGATCCCGTCACCGAAGGGGGAAGGTCAAGACGCGCGTTCAACTTGCCGCCGCGCACCTTATACCGCGCCCGTATCACGCCGCCCGGATGCGCCATGGCTGCATCGAGATGCTTCAGTCCGCCCAGTTGCGGCGCGATGCGCACCTTTGCAAAGCCCGGCGCAGCGGGCTGAATCCCCGCCACATAGGTCAGCAGCCCGCTAGTGGGATGCGCGCTCCAGGCGTGGCTGTCCGAACGGCTGGGCGCGGGAGTCTCGGGCCATGTCGTGAAATTCTGTTTCAGCAAGTCACGCCAGGTTTCAATCATGGCGGGGTATTGCGCGCCAAGCCCCGCATGATCCAGCGCGCGGGCCAGATAGAAGGAGAAATAATAGCTGCTCCCCGTGACGCCGGCGGGCGGCTCGATGCCGCGCGCGGTCATGACGCGGCTCATAATGGCCTGCCGTTCTGCCGTCGGCGCGACGTCGTACAGCACGGCAAGAGCATTGGTCTGCTGACTGAAGGTCAGCTTCTGCGGCGTGTCGGCATAGAGCCCCCGCTTCGCATCCCAGCAATTGGCCTGAACCCCCGCTGCGACGCGCGACGCCGCCGCATCGTCATTCGCGGCCCGCGCCGCATCGCCGGTCGCGCGTTCCAGATCGGCAGCCTGACGCAAGGCGCCCAGATAAATCAGGGAAACGACGCAGCTGTCCGGCCCCTTCCCTTTCCGCTCGAAGCCGCCGTCCAATCCGGGCTTCCAATCGACGAAAACCCAGCTCGGCGTCGATCGCACGATCCCGTCCGGCCGCACATAGGGGGCATACCAATCCAGCACAGCGCGCACGCCGGCAAGATTGCGCTGTATGACCTCCTGTCGCGGCGAACGCATCCAGTAATCATGCAACATGCCTACCCACAGGAGGGCGAAAGGCGGGATGGAATTGGCGCCGTTGAGCGGCCAGGCGGCCTGCGGCAACCCGTCCACCACGCGCGATCCGTCGAACGCGTCCAGCGCCTGAACGGCCAGGCGGTCGTCACCCGCCACGTCGTAGGAGATCAGCGCCTGAATCCGCGTGTCGCCAATATATTGGAGCTGTTCCCAATAGGCGGTGTCCATGTATGTCTCATGCGCATCGAGAAGCGCCGTCTTCCACCCGATGCGGAAAATCTCGTCCAGTCCCTGATCGCTGCTGACGAAATGCCCCTTCTGCTGAAAGGGATAGCCGGTCTCGAACGTGTCGAACCCGTCGAGGGTCAGCGGCTTTTCACCCGTCTCCACCGCAATCTGGACATAACGCCACGCCCGCCACCAATAGGGCGCGAACCGCGCCTTGCGTCCGTCCGGCCGGATCGTGTCCGTCAGGCCAAGCGCTACGCCGCCTTCTACGCTGGATCGGTCGAACAGGCGCTCCTGACCGGACGGAGCGAATTTTTTCAGCTTGGCCTTGTCGTAGAGCGATTCCACATAGGTCAGCTTCACGGTTGCGCCTGCCCCGCCCATGGTGCGCAGAACGGGATAGGCGGCCAGCAGCCGACCGGCGTCGATCAGGATGGTCGCTTTCGAATTGGCCGGGATAGTCAACGCACGTCGCGGGAAGGCGGCGGCGGCCACCCCTTCGGCGCGAACCACCCGCCCGCTCGGCACGGCGTCGTATCGCATCTGGGGCAGCGGATCGGCGACGAGCACACGCTTTTCATCGGCCGCCGCTTCGACTGCGGGTCGCCAATCGCCTGCTTCCCTGGCCGTCGTCCAGTTAGCCAGCTGATGCTCGCCCGTCAGCTGTTCTGGCGCGCCACCCACATAATAGGTCGGACCGACGGCGGCTTGCAGCTGCTTCATGCCGCTTTCCACGGTCCGGGATCTGTCTACGCGCACTTCCCATTGCTGGCCGCTGTCGATCCAGCGCCCTTCGGCGCTTTCGGCCTGGATCAGAAATGCAGTGTGTCCGGACGTGATCTGCGCGGCGGGCGCATTACCGGCGTCATTCCACACCTGCGCCGTGATGACATTGGTTCCGCGCTTCAGGAACGGAGCCAGGTCGATCACTTCATAGCGCCAGTGCGCCATGTCCCCACGCGCCGGCCCGGCCGCGCGACGGACGCCGTTGACGTAGAGGACGAAGCGATTGTCCGCACTGACCCGGACGAGCAGGGATTTAGGCGCGCGCGTCAGGTTCAGGACGCGGCGAAACTGCAATGCGATCGGTTTTTTAGCGGCGTCCGCCGCGATCGCGTCGGGGTGCGTGATCCAAGCTCCCGCCGCACCGATAGCATCCCGCGACGAGTCAGTCCTCTGGGTCGCCGACGCTTCACCGCTGTTTTGAAAGGGTTCGACAGCGCCGCCCGGCACCGTGAGCGCCACCGTAAGAAGTGCGGTGATCGGCAGCGTGGTGAGCATTCGGCGCATCATTTCGTTCCCCTACTATCGCCTTGATGCGATAGTCAGAAGGCGCGGCGTCGATCCCCCTGATCCATCGCAAAAAAAGAGCGCCGATCGCCGTCGGGCCTCGCCGGTTGGCGGGACCCGACAGCGATCGGCGCTGCATTGCTTCGTCGCTTAGTTGCTCGAGGCGGCCTTCACGGGCAGCTTCGCCAAGTCGGCGTCGATCGCCGCCAGCTTCTCGTCCGTCAGCATATCGGCCGCGAACTGCTGGATGCCGCGCAGCGTGAACGACCGCGCCATATCCATCTGCTCGTTATTCGCCATTTCGGGGATGTGCTTCACGAGCACTGCCTTGGCGGCAGGATCGTCAAGCAGCGTGCCGATGTCCGTGTCGGCGGTCGTGTAGTGCGCTGCGGCGGGCGCGGCTGCGGGGGCGGCGGGCGCCTGAGCCATGGCCGGAGCCGCGGCCAACAGGGCGATCGCGGATGCACAAGCGAGGGACAATTTCAACATTCACATTCCTCCTTCGAAAGTAGAGACGTTACAACGACTGACGTCTTGATAATGCCGGGCGACTTTTACGCCCAGCGGATTAACGGCGGCGGAACAGCCTTGTCTGTAAAAACTCGAGCTGTCGCGCCGCGATCATGCATTGACGCCTAGATGGCGTTGCGTCGCGCGATCGCGCCCAGCACGGCCGCGCTCGGCTTGGGCGTGCGCACGAAAGTCGTCTTATCGAAGCTGTGCAGCCCGAATTTGGGACCATAGCCAAGCATCCACTCAAAATTGTCGATCAACGACCAATGTATATAGCCCTTCACCGGCACGCCATCGTCCATGACCTGCTTCAATTCCTTGAGCGCAGCGGGGATAAGACGTGCGCGGATACTGTCGTCGGTGGCGTTCACGCCATGCTCGGTCACGATCACCGGCACATTGCTCACCGAATGCGCGTAGCGCACCGCGCCGGCCAGCGAAGCGGGATAAACCTCTCCCCCTCCGCCGTTCACCTCAACCCCCTTCGGCGTCGGCAGGCGCCCCTTCGCATCCCAGAGGGCGCGCTCATAATTTTGGACACCCACAAAATCATTGCCGCGCGCCGCCTCGAGCCACGCCTGGTAGAGCTTCACCCGGATGGAATCGCGGATGCTGCCCGGTCCCGCCTCCTGATCGTCCACGATCGCAAGGCTGACGCCGACCGGAAGATCCGGCCTGACCGACTTTATCGCTTCCCGCCCCGCACGGTGTCCAGCCAACATGTTGCCAGCGACCAAAGGCAAGTTATCGGTGGTGAGCGCATTGCCAGCGAGGAAATGCGGTACGCCATAGGCGCGCGCCGCCGCCTGGCTCATCGCGCGATCCATGGTGGTGATGACTTCAGCCGCGCTGGGGATGATGACAGAAATCAAGCCGGTGAGATTGGGCTCGTTCAGCGTAATCGCGTAACCGATGTCGGCGGAGAGATGGCGCGCCGCCCGCTCGCAAAAGCGCGCGAAGCGGGATGGCGCCTGCGGGTCCGCCCAGCCGTTCATCGCCGCGAACCAGCGGGGCGTGGTGAAATGATTGAAGGTGACGACGGGCGTCAACCCACGCGCGCGACACCCCTCGATCATCGCCTTGTAATGATCCAGCATGGCGACGGAGAACTGGCCCGGCTCCGGTTCGATCCGCGCCCATTCCAGGCTGAAGCGATAGGTGTTCAGGCCCATGTTACGGACAAGATCAAGGTCGGTCGGCCACAATTCGAAGCTGTTGGCCGCATCGGCGGACGGTTCGGCGAACATCGTGGGTTTGACATGCTCCAGCGCCCAGGAGTCGCTGTTCACATTGTTGCCTTCGACCTGATGCGCCGCAGTCGCCGCGCCCCATAGAAAGCCTTTGGGGAACGATGAGGACCGGGGTCGCGCAATGCCTGCGGAGGACACTGCCGCGGTGGCCAGAGTTCCCATGATCAGGTGGCGACGATTCAGCTCAGTCATGTCAAACCCCTTTGGACGTTGTTAGTTGTAGGTGTGCGACGACCCGCGCCACCCGGCAAGGTCGAACCGAAAAGACATCGGACCAAATTGGCCAGCATCAATCGGCGCTCCGCGTCAGCAGCGTGACCGGTCCCAGCAGACCGGCGGGCCGCAGCGGAGCGTCGGCTTTATAGGCCGGGAGCGACGTGTATGTCACCTTCTTCGCGCCCTTTTGCGCATCGCCGATCAGGCGGTTGACCCACAGATTGGCCACCTTGACCTCCAGCTGATTGCGGCCCGGCCGAACTGCCTTGCCGATGTCGATCTGGTAAGGCGCGTGCCAGAGCGTGCCGACGGACTGCCCGTTGACCCGCACCTCGGCCACATCCCCGATCGCGCCCAGGTCGAGCATCAGCGGCATTCCCGGCTTCACCCCACGCGAAAGATCGAACGTCTTGCTGTAGGTCGCAACGCCGGAGAAATAGCGCACCCCCGCGTCGCTATTTTCATTGAGCGGCGCGAGCGCGGGTAAGGTGGTCGACGCCGGAGCCCCACGCCCCGCCTGGAATACGACCGACCATGCGCCGGATATCGTCTGGACCGGTTTCAGAACCTTCGGCGCGACCGTGGCCGATGGCGCGCTGGCGGGTTTGCGGAAGACAACGAAGAAACTGTCCTCTGGCGCGATGTCCAACGGCACGATCGTTACGCCGCCTTCGGTGCGGTAGCTTACCGGCTGAACCGCGCCGGTGTCGGCGCGCCAGATTTCGGGCGCCTTGCCGGTCACGCGGAAGCGCGCCTCGATGCGTTCGGTCCGGTCACGGCGGTTCGACAGGAAATAGCTGTCGCCGTCGTCCAGCTTGCGATGGACGAACAGGATTTCGCTGTCGGGTTGCGGCCTGGCGAAGTCGAAGTCCGGCGCGAGGCCGATTTCCGCCAGCGCCTTTTCAATGTCCGCGCCCGCGATCACGCGACCGCGTCCTACCGTCGGACCCGACCAGAGCCGCTGCACCAGCGCGGTGAAAGCAGCGGGATCGTCGTTCAGGCCAGCGCTGGCTTCCGGCGCGTTGCCGACGACCGTCGCGCCCGCATCCACCAGTTCCGCCAGGCGGCGCAGCACAGGCAGCGTCATCCTGGCCGATGGTCCGCCAAGATACAGGGCCTTGTAACGGGCTCCGCCCGGCGCGACCAGATCGCCATTTTCAACCTTCAACCGGTTGATGACGACATCGCTGTTGGCGAAATCATAGGCGTAGCGCGTGGGCGTGTCGCCAAGGGGCGCTTCACGATAGAGGCTGGTGAGCGGCTGTTCCTCGCCATAGAAATAGGCGACGTCGGCAAAGTTGCGGCCCTGCTGGAGCAGGTAGGAATTGCGGGCCATATAGTCGACCCAGGGCTTCGCCATCCCCGCCCAGCTTTCGTGGCGGTTGAAATATTGGCCGAAGATGAAGAATGAAATTCCCGGCATCTTGTCATCGAGCGGCTGGTGGACCGACGTGTGGATCACCGGACGGTTGACGCCCAGGGCGAACTCCAGGTCGATCACCCGGCGCAGGTCGGCCGGGGCATGCGCCCATGGCGACATCATCGACGTCAGCGATTCCGCCGCGACCAGATTCTGGCCGTAGATATGCGCCACCGAAGCCGCGCCCTTGATATCGCCGATCAAGGTCGTGCGGGGACTGCCGCCCTTGTTGAACGTCCACATCGCCGCCATCGGCACATCCGTATGGACCCGCATCGCCATGTCGTCGCCGAGCATCGGACGCCTGTCCTCCAACGCTTCGCCATAGACCTTCAGGCCGTTTTCGTGCGCAACGGTGGCCAGCGTGCCATAATGTTCGCTGGCCAGCAGGTCGGCGAGCGTGCGGCGATAGTCATAGAGGAACTTGTCGCTCTGTTCGGGCGATCCCACGACCGCGCCGGTCAGCGCGGGCAGCCACGGCGTCGGATCGTAACCGCGCAGACGCTGGAACTGCTCCACCATCCTGGGGGTCCAGTTCGCCGCGCCGACTTCGATGGAATCGGTCAGCAACGCCCGCACGCCATGTTCGCCGATCAGACCCGGACCCGTCGCGTCCCGATACATGCCAAGATAATGATCCAGATAGGCCCGGACCGCTGCGCCGTCGAACTTGTCGACCTCCAGTCCGGTCGCCTCGCGCGTGGCGGGATGGTTGGTCGTGCCCAGCAGCGAATAGCCCAAGCGCACGATGCGCCATGTTCCCTTGGGCGGGGTCCAGTCCAGCGTCCCGTCGGCCTGCATCCGCTCGGTGATGTTGACCACGCGCCTGGAGTCGATGCCCTGCTGGTCGGTCGGCCTGCGTTCCAGAGCATAATAATCAGGCGCTATGTCGAACCCGGCCTTCCGCTCGAATTCGTGGATGCGGCCTTCCTCGGACAGCCGAAGTTCGGCAACGCGGATCGGTTTCGGCTTGTTGCTGTCCCTGCCCGCCGGAGCGCCCATGACGCCGGGGTCAACGCCGGGGGCAGGCTCGGCGAGCATGACCTGCTTGCCGGCGGCTGGCCGGAAAACCACGCGGAAGCGACGGGCGGTGACGGCGTCGAAGCTGATCGTGGTCGGCACTTTCCCCACGTCCCACGCGCCGACTTCACGCCAGTTGCCGCCATCATCGCTGGCTTCAAGCCTGGGCGCCACAACGACGCCCGTAAAGGTGTCCTTGCCGCCGAGAACGAACAATGTCGCCGACCGGATGGTGCGCGGCTTGCCATATTCCAGGTTTAGCGTCGTGAGTTCATCACCCTCTCCACGCGCCACGTCGACGGTAGTGGTCAAACTGTCATCCGACAGCGCGGCCGCGTCGAGCGCCCCGCCATCCGTGCCGGTCACGGCGACAGGACTTTGCGACGGGGATGCCGTCACCGGATAGGCGAGCACAGCAACGTCAGCATGGTAGGAGACGGACGATTTCCCACCGCCGCCGAAATCCAGCGGGTCGATATAGGCGATATCCTGGTACGGTCCGGTGATCTTCGGCGGGGCGGCTATGACACCACGGAAGCGGCGTCCGCCCTTGACCGTGGTTTCGGACCAGACGAGCTTCTTCAGGCCGTCCTGCGGCTTCACCCATGGTCCGCCGGTCTCGGAAAAACCGGGTGATGAGGCGATCGCAAGTTCCAGGTCATTCTGGTCCGCCAGCGTGGCCGCATAGCGGAACGCATCCTTCCACTCGGGGGTCATGTAGACCAGCCGCTTGGGAACGATCGTCGGCGTAAACAGATCGGCGTCGAACGCCTGCATGCCGCCGATGCCGGCGCGCTTCATCCATTCGATATCCTTGCGGATGCCGTCCTTGCTGATGTTGCCGTTCAGCCAGTGCCACCACACGCGCGGCCGCGCGCTCTGCGGCGGGTTCGCGAACTCTTTCCGGACAGGGTCCGCCTCCGCCGCGCCAACATCGCGGGCCAGCGCGGCGGGGGGCAGCGAGGCCCCGCTCAGCAGGACCGCCGATATCGAAAGCAGTTTGCGCATCATCGCTCCTTATCGGCCAGTCACCGGTCAGCCTGAGCAAGCAGATCGCGCGGCGTCAACCAAATATCCAGCGGATCGTCCAGCCTCAATTTCCGTCAGGCGCCGCCCGGCAGGCGACGCGCCGTCAGGTCGAGCTTGCCGCTCAGCGCCCCCTGCCCTTCGGACGACCCGCCGACCATCACGCGCGCGCTGCCTGCTGGCACGGACCAGCCGCCTTGCCAAATGCCGAAACGGGCAGCCGATACGGTCGTGGACACACGGCGGCGCTCGCCCGGCGCGAGGGTCACCTTCTCCCAGCCGATCAGGCGCTTGGGCTCGCCAACGGCCGTGGGCAGCGCCGCGTAGATCTGCGCGACCTCCGCGCCGGCGCGGGAACCGGTGTTCGCCAGCGTGAAGCTGACCTCCACATCACCCGACGCTTGCGGCGCGATCTTCAGGCCCGAATAGGTGAAGCGCGTGTAGGAAAGGCCATGACCGAAGGCGAACAGCGGCTTGCGCTTCAACGCGTCATAGCGACGATAGCCGACGAGGAGCCCCTCATCATGCGGATAGGGTATGAGCTTCGCCGGCTGCTTGGCTCCCGGCATCGGCATGGGGCCAGCGCGCGTAGCCGTCGGCTGGGCCAGCTCGCTTTCGTCATTGGGGAAGCTGAGCGGCAGCCTGCCAGAGGGATTGACGTCGCCGAACAGAATGTCGGCGATCGCCTCGCCGCCCTTGATCCCCGGATACCAGGCGGTGACGATCGCGTTCGCCTTGGGCGCCCATGGCATCGTCACGGCGGTGCCATTCTCCAGCACCACGACGACGCGCTTGGCCTTCGCCGCGACCGCTTCGATCAGGGCGACCTGATCATAGGCCTGGTTGGCCTTATCCGTAACGTCGCTCGGCAAGGCCAGCGTCTTGAGGTCCATCTGCTCCGAAACGAACTGCGTCGCGAAGATGATCGCCACGTCGGCGCCCGCGGCGCTGTCGACTGCGGCCTGCCGGTCCTCACCGCTGGAGAAGGTGACCTTCCCGGCGGGCAGCTTGGCGCGGATCGCCGCCAGCGGCGACGACGCATACCAGTTGGCGCAGAGCGGGATGGTGAGCGCGTTCGCGCCGGGCGTACGGCAGGTGACGGGGTCCGCGCCCCTCGGCGGCACCTGGCCGGAACCGCCGCCGGAGATGACGGCGACGTCCGCATGGCCGCCGATCACCGCGATCGATTTCAGGCGGCTCCTGTCCAGCGGCAGCACGGGCGCGCCCCGATTGTCGTTCTTCAGCAGCACGATGGATTCCTGCGCGGCGCGCAGGGCCATGCTGTCGCCCGCCGCCACGTCGATCGATCCAATCGCGGGCTGCGGCGCATCCATCAGCCCGGCGCGATAGAGCGCGCGCAACTTGCGCACCACCATATCGTCGAGGCGCGACTGCGGCACACGTCCCGCCGCTACCGCGCGGCCAAGCTTCTGATTGAAGAAAGTCGCCAGCCCGTAGGCGTCCGGCTTGTCGTCATTCTGCGATCCGGGCTGTTCTTCGTCAATGCCGGCATTGGCCGAACGCTCCGTATCGCTGACCGCAAGCGCCCAGTCCGACTGCACATATCCGGGGAACGCCCATTCACCCTTCAGGATGTCGGTGACCAGGTGGCGATTCTCGCACGACTTCTCGCCATTGACCGCGTTGTAGGAGCACATCACGCTGGTGGGCTGTCCCTCCTTCACCGCGATTTCGAAGGGCAGCAGATAATATTCGCGCAATACCCGCTCATCGACGATGGCGTTGGCGGTGAAGCGGTTCGTCTCCTGATCGTTAAGGGCGAAATGCTTGGCGACGCCAAGGACCGGTAGCGTGTTATTGCCCTTCAACCGGGCAGCCAGCATTTTGCCGGCCAGCAGCGGATCTTCCCCGAGATATTCGAAGGTCCGCCCGTTGCGCGGTTCGCGCGTAAGATTGATGCCGCCGCCGAGGCCCGCGTTGAAGCCAAGCGTCCGCAACTCGATCGCGATGTGACGACCCACGTCGAAGGCAAGCGCCGGATTCCAGCTCGCCGCAATGCCGATCGGCGAAGGAAGCGGGGTGGCGTTCTTGTCCTTGATGTGCGGACCGGCGGTGCTGTCGAGATAGTTGATGTCGGGAATGCCGAGCCGCGCAACGCCCTTGACGAAGCCGATGGCGCCGATCGGCGAACTGTTCCAGCCGTGGCCGTGGACGAGCTGGACCTTTTCGTCCTGCGTCATCTGCTGGAGCAAGGCCGCCGCTCGCGCATCGGCTTCCTGGGCGGGAGCAACCTCTCCGGCGACGGCGACGGCGCAGCTCACGGAGCTGATGCCGATGAGCGCAAGGAGCCGCAACAGACGGCGATGAGATTTGCGATGCTTATGTGGCGAAGCCCAGGAAAAGCCCCGCAAAGTAACAGTCCGGTGATCCACTTTCCACCTCTCCGTACAATCATCGCCTAGTCAGCAAGCGCTATTTTAACGTTACATTATAAGGGCGGGTATGCAGGTTTTGGGATACTGTCAAGCAGCGTCACGTCCCAGCAACGCCAGGTTAAAGGCCCGCCTTCCCGCCACGGAAATCAGGATTCGACAGCGAAATCGGCTCGGTTCGGCAGGATCAATCTTACCGGAAACTGTCGGCCAGTTGCTCGCGCAAGACATTCTTCTGCACCTTCCCCATGCCATTTTTGGGCAGTTCGTCGACAAAGACGATCTTCCGGGGTTGTTTGAAGCGCGCAAGCCTTTCCACCAATTGCGCCTTCAGCGCGTCGCCATCGGCATAATCCTTGTCCACGGGCACGACGACCGCGACCACGCCTTCGCCCATGTCCGGATGGAGAACGCCGATCACGGCGGATTCGCGGACTTCGGCCAGTTCATCCATCGCCGCCTCCACTTCGGCGGGATAGATGTTGTAGCCGCCCGAGATGATAAGGTCCTTCGACCGGCCGACGATCGAGACATATCCCCGATCGTCTATCAGGCCGAGGTCGCCTGAAATAAAATAGCCGTTGCGAAATTCCGCTTCGGTCTTTTCGGGCATTTTCCAATAGCCCTGGAAAACATTGGGGCCGGCGATTTCGATCACGCCGATTTCGCCCTGCGGCAGCACCGCCCCCGTTTCGGGATCGGCGATCCTGATCGACACCCCGGGCAAGGGCAGGCCGACGGTCCCGGCCCTGCGTTCGCCCTCATAAGGGTTGGACGCATTCATGTTCGTTTCCGTCATGCCATAGCGTTCGAGAATGGCGTGACCAACGCGCGTCGAGAATTGGCGGTGAATATCGGCGGAAAGCGGCGCCGAACCCGACACGAACAGGCGCATATGTTCGACCAGCGACCGGGTGAAACGATCCTCTTTCAGAAGCCTGATGTAAAAGGTCGGCACCCCCATCATCACCGTCGATCGCGGTAGGGCGTCGAGCACCTGTTCGACGTCGAAGCCGGGCAGGAATATCATCGACGCGCCGGCGGCGAGCGTCACATTGGTCGCCACGAACAGCCCATGCGTGTGGAAAACAGGCAGAGCGTGCAGCAGAGTATCCTCCGCCGAAAAACGCCAATAATCGCGCAGGGTGAAGGCGTTGGACGCCAGATTGCCGTGGCTGAGCATCGCGCCCTTGGACCGGCCGGTCGTGCCCGACGTGTATAATATCGCCGCCAGCTCGTCGTCCGCTACATCAAGCGTCTGGCAGACGGGCGCGCACGCCTTCGCCTGTTGCGCGAGCGATCCGTCACCCTGGGCCCCAAGCGTTTCGACGCGCCCGACCCCCGCCGCAGCGGCGAGCGGGCGGATCAGGTCGATCTGCGTGACGTCGCAGACGAACAGCGCGGGCTGCGCGTCGCGCATGAAATATTCCAGTTCCCCCGCAGTATAGGCGCTGTTGAGCGGCAGGAACACCGCACCTGCGCGCAGGCAGCCCAGATACAGCATCAGCATGTCGATGCTCTTGGGCGTCTGCACCGCGACCCGATCGCCCCGGACGACGCCCATCGCGGCAAGGAGCGCGGCATAGCGCGCCGAACTGTCTTCGACATCCGCATAGGTCATCCGGGCGCCATCGGCCAAGGTCGCGAACACGCCATTGCGGTCAGCCGGAAAACAAGCCTGGAGACGGGTATAGAGATTGGACATCGAAAGGGACCTTATCGTTTCGTGCGGAAGGCTGACTATGTATTCCTGTTGCCGGATCAAGCGTTTTCCGTATACGGCCAGACGCATAAAAGGAAGGCTGGCAGGGACTGGGGGCGATGATGATCTTCAAGACGATGGATTTGCTGCCATGACCATATCGGGCGTGGCGCTGTTGGCCCTCTGCACGCTTCTGGGGCAAATATTGGGAGAGCTGCTGGGCTATTCCCTGGGGGTCAAGGCGAATGTCGGCGGCGTCGGCATAGCCATGCTCCTGCTGATCGTGGCGCGGCTCCAGTTGCAGAAACGCGGATTGTTGAGCGTGGGGGTCAATCAGGGCGTCAGCCTGTGGGGATCGCTCTATATCCCGATCGTCGTGGCGATGGCCGCGCAGCAGGATGTGGTGGCCGCGGTCGGAAGCGGGCCGATGGTCATAGCCGGCGGCGCTGGCGTGGTGCTGATCTGCTTTCTGACGGTCGCGCTGATCGCTCGCCTGTCCCCGGGAGGGGAGACGATGGACGAGATCGAAGCGCGCGAGCGGCGCGAGGCGCGGGCCACCGCAGCCGCCGCCATGGGGTCCGTCCTGTGATCGCGGGCATGATCGCGCGCATCGACCATCTGTTGGTCGCCAACGCGTTCCTGGTCGCCTTTGCGATCGTGGGGCTGGTCATGTGGCTGTCCAACGCCATCTCCACGCGGCTGACGGCGGGTCGGATTCACGGGTCCGCGATCGCCATCCTCATTGGACTGGCCATGTCATTCTGGGGCGGCCTGGCGACCGGAGGGCATAAGGGCGTCGCCGATATCCCGATCCTTTCCGGCATAGGATTGATGGGCGGCGCGATGTTGCGGGACTTCGCGATCGTCGCCACCGCTTGCGAAGTCGATCTGGATCGCGCGAAACGCGCCGGCATGATCGGTTTCATCGCGCTTTTGCTCGGCACGGTCATCCCCTTCCTGTTCGGCGCGGCGCTCGCCTGGGCCTTTGGCTACCGGGATGCGGTGTCGATTTCCACGATCGGCGCGGGCGCGGTGACCTACATCGTCGGCCCGGTGACGGGCGCGGCGCTGGGCGCGACGTCCGTCGTCATGGCGTTGTCGATCGCGATCGGCGTCGTGAAGGCGATGCTGGTGATGATCTTCACGCCCATGGTCGCGCACCTGATCGGCCTTAACAACCCGCGTAGCGCCATGGTGTTCGGCGGCATGATGGGCACGGTGAGCGGCGTATCGGCGGGCCTCGCGGCCACCGATCGCCGCCTGGTCCCCTATGGCGCGCTCACGGCCACCTTTCACACCGGACTTGGCTGCCTTCTGGCCCCGTCAATCCTGTATTTCGCCGTGCGCGCATGGGTGGGCGGTATCTGACAGCGCCCGATGCGGCGGCCAGGCGGGGCGGATTCCGATCCGATCGCAGCGCGCGTCAGATAGCGGATCTCTATGAACTTTGGCCGGGGTCGGTTATGGCGATCCCATGCAGACGCGGCTTGTCGAATATTTCCTGGCGCTGGAGCGTGAAAGGCATTTCGCCAGGGCGGCCGGATGTTGCAACGTCTCGCAACCGACGCTTTCGGCGGGGATCGCCACGCTGGAGGCGCAGCTGGGCAAGCGCCTGATACGGCGCGACCGCAAATATGCCGGGCTGACCGCCGAGGGCGAAGCGATCCTGCCCTGGGCGCGGCAGCTGGTGGCGGCGGCCGAAGCGCTGGGGCAAGCGGCGGAGACGGCGCGCGGCCCCCTAAAGGGCGAGCTGCGCCTTGGCTCCATCCCCGCCGCGATGCCCGCCATCGGCTGTCTGGCGGAGGCGATGCTGACGCGTCATCCGGGCCTCAACATTTCCGTCCGCGCGCTGACGTCGCGCCAGATCGAACGGGATCTGGCGGCGTTCGAACTGGACGCGGGCCTCACCTATCTCGATTTCGAGCCGCCGGCCCATGCGCTCGCCATTCCGCTCTATCTGGAACGCTCGATGCTGGTGAGCGCGGCGGGCGGCGTGGCCGTTCCGGACCCGCTGGACTGGACCGATCTGGCGCGCTTGCCGCTCTGCCTGCTCCATCAGGGGATGCAGAACCGGCGCATCCTCGACGCGCGGCTGGCCGAACGGGGGCTGGCGCTGCGTCCGCTGGTGACGGCGGACAGCTATGTCGCGCTGCTGGGCCTGGTGCAGCAGGGGCGGCTTTGTTCGATCATCCCCGACAGCCATGCCGCTTTGCTCGACGGCCTCTCCTGGGCCCGGACGAGCGCCCTTCCCGACATGGGCGAAGGCAGCCGGGTCGGCCTGATCGTATCCGACAGCGCGCCGATGGGCCCGCTGGCGCAGGCGGTGTTGAGCGTGGCGCGCGACCTGCGCCTGCCCGCCGGTTTCCGCAGTATTTGATAGAGTTTCTCTATCACAGATGGATGACTTCGATTTGACCGCCCGCGCCGAACCACGCAGCATGGCCGGTGGGAAGGAAGCCGGGTCGAACAGGGTATGATGGACGCCTTTATCGAAGAGTGGACGGCGCGCCACGGCGCGTCGCGCGACCGGATGCTGCCCCTGCTCCACGCCGTGCAACAGGAGGCGGGCTATATTGACGATGCGGTGGTCCCCGTCATCGCCAGGGCGCTCAACCTGTCCCGCGCGGACGTGCACGGCGTTATCACCTTCTACCATGATTTTCGGCGGGTCCCGCCGGGCCGCCATGTCGTGAAGCTGTGCCGCGCGGAAAGCTGTCAGGCGCGGGGCGGCGCGGCGATCGAAGCGGCGGCGGCGCGGCGGCTGGGCGTCGCCATGGGCGAAACGCGCGCCGATGGACAGATCAGCCTGGAGCCGGTCTATTGCCTGGGCCTGTGCGCCATCGGCCCCAATGCGCTGGTGGACGGGCGTCCGATGGCGCGCATCGACAGCGCGGCGCTGGAGCGCATCGCCGGAGCGGTCGGCGCATGACGCGGGTCTATATCAGCCGCGACATGGCCTCGGCCGCTTTGGGCGCGGATGATCTGGCGCGCGCCTTCACACAAGCAGGATGTGAGGTGATCCGCACCGGATCGCGCGGCTTGTTCAGCATCGAACCATTGGTGGAAGTCGAAACGGCTGAAGGACGCATCGGCTACGGCCCGGTCGGTCCGGCCGATGTCGCGGCGGTGCTGGACGACAGCCATGACAACCGCCTCGGGCCGATAGAAAAACTGTCCTTCTTCGCCGGTCAGCAGCGCTTCACCTTCGCCCGCTGCGGCGTCATCGATCCGTTGAGCCTCAGCGATTACGCCGCTCGGGGCGGATGGCAGGGGCTCGACAAGGCCCGCGCCATGTCGCCGCAGCAGGTCGTCGACGCGATCAAGGCGTCGGGCCTGCGCGGGCGCGGCGGCGCGGGCTTCCCCACCGGGATCAAATGGCAGACGGTGCTCGATGCGCCGGGCTCGGAGAAATTCATCGTCTGCAACGCGGATGAGGGCGACAGCGGCACCTTCGCCGACCGGATGCTGATGGAGGGCGATCCCTGCTGCCTGATAGAGGGCATGGGAATCGCCGCGCATGCCGTAGGCGCAGGCCATGGCTATATCTATATCCGTTCCGAATATCCCTTCGCCATTGCGGCCATGCGCGCGGCGATCGACGCGGCGGCGCATCTGATCGCCCCCTTCACGCTGGAGGTGCGCGAAGGGGCCGGCGCCTATGTCTGCGGCGAGGAAACCGCTTTGCTCGACAGTATAGAGGGCAAGCGCGGGCAGGTGCGCGCCAAGCCGCCGCTGCCGGCGCTGCAAGGGTTGTTCGGCCAGCCGACGGTCATCAACAATGTGCTGAGCCTCGCCGCCGTCCCCTTCATAATAGCGGAGGGGCCAGAGGCTTATGCGGCGGTCGGCTTTGGCCGCTCGCGCGGGACCATGCCGGTGCAGCTGGCGGGCAATGTCAGGCATGGCGGCCTTTACGAGATCGGCTTCGGCGTGACGTTGGGCGAATTGGTGAACGAGATCGGCGGCGGCACGGCGAGCGGCCGCCCGGTGCGCGCGGTGCAGGTGGGCGGGCCGTTGGGGGCCTATTTCCCGCCGTCCATGTTCCACCTGCCGTTCGACTATGAAGCCTTCGCGCAGGCGGGCGGGCTGATCGGCCATGCCGGGATCACGGTGTTCGACGACAGCGTCGACATGGCGCATATGGCGCGCTTCGCCATGGAATTTTGCGCGGTGGAAAGCTGCGGCAAATGCACGCCCTGCCGGATCGGATCGACGCGCGGGGTGGAGATTGTGGATCGGATTATGACTCTCCGTGCTCCTGCGAAGGCAGGAGCCCAGGGTGAGGAAGCGCAATCTGGCCCTAGGCTCCTGCCTTCGCAGGAGCACGGGAGTCTGGCCTATGCCCTATACTCCCGCTCCCCCTCCCGCATCGACACGTCACTCGAAGCGCAAACCACCCTCCTGCGCGACCTGTGCGACACGATGAAATTCGGATCGCTCTGCGCGCTCGGCGGTTTCACACCCTATCCGGTGCTTAGCGCGCTCGATCATTTCCCCGAGGATTTCGGCGCGCCCGGTCCTGTCAAGGAAGCTGCGGAATGACCTTCACCCGCGAAACCGACCACGGCACGCCGCCGACAACGGGCGAGAGCGTCACGCTCACCATCGACGGGCAGAGCGTCACCATGCCCGAAGGCACCAGCATCATGCGCGCCGCCTCGCTGACGGGATGTTCCATCCCCAAGCTGTGCGCGACGGACAATATGGAAAGCTTCGGCTCCTGCCGCCTGTGCCTGGTCGAGATCGAGGGACGCGCAGGCTATCCCGCCTCCTGCACCACGCCGGTCGCACAGGGCATGGTCGTGCGCACCCAGACCGACCGGCTGAAGCAGCTTCGCCGCGGGGTGATGGAACTTTACATCTCCGACCACCCGCTCGACTGCCTGACCTGCGCCGCCAATGGCGACTGCGAATTGCAGGATCAGGCGGGCGCGGTCGGCCTGCGCGACGTGCGTTACGGCTATGATGGCGCGACCAACATGGGGCAGGCGAAGGACCAATCGAACCCCTATTTCGACTTCGACCCCAGCAAATGCATCGTCTGCTCGCGCTGCGTGCGCGCTTGCGAGGAGGTGCAGGGCACCTTCGCCCTCACCATTGAGAATATGGGCTTTGAGTCAAAGGTCGCTCCCTCGCAGGGCGAGGATTTCCTGGGCTCCGAATGCGTGTCCTGCGGCGCCTGCGTTCAGGCATGCCCCACCGCCTCGCTGATCGAAAAGTCAGTGGTGGAGATTGGCACGCCGGACCGCGCCGTCATCACCACCTGCGCCTATTGCGGCGTCGGCTGCACCTTCCGCGCGGAAATGCGGGGCGAAGAACTGGTGCGCATGGTCCCGTGGAAGGAAGGCAAGGCCAATCGCGGCCACAGCTGCGTCAAGGGCCGCTTCGCCTGGGGCTATGCCCGGCATCAGGACCGCATCCTCAACCCCATGATCCGCGCGTCGGTCGACGAGCCGTGGCGCGAGGTCAGCTGGGAAGAGGCGATCGCCCACACCGCCGGCGAGTTCCGCCGCATCCAGGCGCAATATGGGGCGCGCTCCATCGGCGGCATCACGTCGAGCCGCTGCACCAATGAGGAGACTTTCCTCGTCCAGAAGCTGATCCGTCAGGGTTTCGGCAATAATAATGTCGATACCTGCGCGCGCGTCTGCCACTCGCCCACCGGCTATGGCCTGCGGACCACGTTCGGCACTTCGGCCGGGACGCAGGATTTCGACAGCGTGATGCAGTCGGACGTCATCCTGGTCATCGGCGCAAACCCCACGGATGGCCATCCGGTCTTCGCGTCTCGCATGAAGAAGAGGTTGAGGCAGGGCGCGAAGCTCATCGTCATCGACCCGCGCCGCACCGATCTGGTGAAGTCGCCCCATGTCGAGGCGGAACATCATCTGCCGCTGCGGCCCGGCACAAACGTCGCGATGCTGACGGCGATGGCGCATGTGATCGTCACGGAAAAGCTTTACGCCGAAGCCTTCATCCGTGAACGCTGCGACTGGGACGAATTTGCCGACTGGGCGGAGTTCGTTTCCGAACCCGGCCGCTCACCCGAGGCGATCGAGCCGCTGACCGGCGTCCCGGCGGAACAGGTGCGCGCCGCCGCTCGCCTCTACGCCACGGGCGGCAATGCGGCGATCTATTATGGCCTGGGCGTGACCGAACACAGCCAGGGCAGTTCGACCGTCATGGCGATCGCCAACCTCGCCATGGCGACCGGCAATATCGGGCGCGAAGGCGTGGGCGTGAACCCGCTCCGGGGCCAGAATAATGTGCAGGGCGCCTGCGACATGGGCAGCTTCCCGCACGAATTTTCCGGCTACCGTCATGTTTCCGACGATGCGGTGCGCGGGCAGTTCGAAAAGGCATGGGGCGTCACCCTCGACGCCGAGCCGGGTCTGCGCATCCCCAATATGCTGGATGCGGCGACGGACGGGTTGTTCAAGGCGATCTTCATCCAGGGCGAGGATATTCTGCAGTCCGACCCCAACACCCATCATGTCGCGGCGGGCCTGAAAGCGATGGAATGCGTGGTGGTGCAGGACCTGTTTTTGAACGAGACCGCCAATTACGCGCATGTTTTCCTGCCCGGTTCGACCTTTCTGGAGAAGGACGGCACCTTCACCAATGCGGAGCGGCGCATCCAGCGCGTACGCAAGGTCATGGCGCCGCTCAACGGCTATGCCGACTGGGAGATCGTGCAGCTGGTGGCGCAGGCGATGGGGCTGAACTGGTCCTACAGCCATCCGTCGGAGATCATGGACGAAATCGCGGCGCTTACCCCCACCTTCGCAGGCGTCCATTATGACCGGCTGGAGGCGGAGGGATCGCTGCAATGGCCCGCCAACGATGCAGCGCCCGACGGCACACCGACCATGCATATTGACGGCTTCGTGCGGGGCAAGGGCAAATTCGTCGTCACCGACTATGTGCCGACCGATGAAAAGACCGGCCCGCGCTTCCCGCTGCTGCTCACGACCGGGCGCATCTTGAGCCACTATAATGTCGGCGCGCAGACCCGTCGCACCGCCAACACCGCGTGGCATCGGGAGGACCGGCTGGAAATCCATCCGAGCGATGCGGAGAACCGGGGCCTGAAGGATGGCGACTGGGTGACGCTGCGCAGCCGGGCGGGCGAGACGACGCTCCGCGCGCTCATCACCGAGCGGGTAGCGCCGGGCGTGGTCTACACCACCTTCCACCACCCCGAAACGCAGGCCAATGTCATCACCACCGATTATTCGGACTGGGCCACCAACTGCCCGGAATATAAGGTGACGGCGGTGCAGGTCAGCCTGTCAAACGGCCCCAGCGACTGGCAACAGGATTACGCCGAACAAGCGCGCCACAGCCGCCGCATCGCGCCGCTGACGGCGGCCGAATAGGAACCCGCCATGAGCGACGAGAATGAAGTCATGTCGACCGGGGACCGGCTGATCTACATGGCGAACCAGATCGCCCGGAATCTGACGGCGCAGGGCGAGGACGAGGCGGTGGCGGCGACGGCCGACCATATCGCCCATTATTGGGACCCGCATATGCGCGCGCGGATCGTGGCGCTGGCGGCGGAAAGGCCGGACGCTTTGTCCCCGATCGCGGCCGCCGCGGTGCGCCGGATGGGGCCCGCGTCGACCAACGGCAACCCGGGTTAATAGGCCCCCACCTCCGTTCGGGCTGAGCTTGTCGAAGCCCACTCCTTCTTGAAGAGAAGTGAGGCCCTTCGACAGGCTCAGGGCGAACGGAGGTGGGGTGATCTCGATTAGATACCGTCACGCTGACCTGCTGCCTTACTCTCATCCTTATGCTATAAGGAGGACGCTCAACGCCCGAAGGATCGGGCAAAGCAGGAACCAGTGAGGCATTTGATCTTCACCTGGCGCGGCGTCTGCCGTCTTCTCGCATTATTAGGCGGCCTGATCCTTTTGTGCCTTGCTCCGGCGGCGACGGCGCCCGCCGATACCCCCGTGCGCGCGCCGGTCATCGTCCTCACCCTCGACGGCGCAGTGGGACCGGCCAGCGCCGATTATGTGACCAAGGGCCTCAACACGGCGGCCGCGCGCAAGGCTCCGATCGTCATCCTGCGGATGGACACGCCCGGCGGGCTCGATACGTCGATGCGCGCCATCATCCGGGCCATCCTCGCCTCGCCCGTACCGGTCGCCTCCTATGTCGCGCCCAGCGGCGCGCGGGCGGCAAGCGCGGGCACGTTCATCCTCTACGCCAGCCATGTCGCGGCCATGGCGCCGGGCACCAACACCGGCGCGGCCACGCCGGTCCAGATCGGCGGGATCACGCCCACGCCGGACAAGGATCAGGCGAAAAAGACCGCCAATCCGATGGAGGCCAAGGCAGTGAACGATGCGGTCGGCTTCATCCGGTCGCTGGCGGAGTTGCGCGGCCGCAACGCCGGTTGGGCGGAAAAGGCGGTGCGCGAAGCCGCCAGCCTCTCCGCATCGGCGGCGCTGCGCGCGCGCGTCATCGACATGGAGGCGCGGGACATCACCGACCTGCTGCGCCAATTGCACGGCAGAACCGTCAAGATCGGCGCGGCGAGCGTAAAACTCGACGTGGCGCATCGCGCCATCGAGGAGATCCCGCCGGATTGGAGGACGCGGCTGCTGGCGACGATCACCGATCCCAATGTCGCGCTGATCCTGATGATGATCGGCGTCTATGGCATGGTCTTCGAATTCATGAATCCCGGTTCCTTCCTTCCCGGAACGCTGGGCGCGATCTGCCTGCTCACCGGCCTTTACGCATTCGCCGCCCTGCCGGTGAACTTCGCGGGCTTCGCGCTGATCCTGCTGGGCGTCGGCCTGTTGATCGCCGAGGGATTTCTATTCTCCCACGGGGTTCTGGGCGTCGGCGGGGTCGTGGCCTTCGCGCTTGGCGCGGCGATGCTGATCGATGCCGACACGCCCGCCTTCCGCATCTCCTGGTCGCTGATCGCGGGCCTGTCGCTGGCGACGGCGGCCGTCATGCTGCTGGTCGTGCGCACCGGCATGGCGGCCAGGAAGCGCAGGATAGTCAGCGGGGTGGAGGAAATGACCGGAGCCCCCGGCGTCGTGCAGGACTGGGGCGGCGGCAAGGGCCATGTGTTCGTCCATGGGGAACGCTGGTCGGCGACCGGTCATGGCGACTTCGCCCATGGTCAGCCGGTGCGGATCGTCAGGCTGAAGGGGCTCACCGTCGAAGTCGAAGGCGATGCCGCGAAGGAGGTTTAAATGCTCTTGGATCTCGCTTTCTATCTCCCCCCGATCATCCTGCTGCTGGTCTTCCTGTCGGCGGCGATCCGGATATTGCGCGAATATGAGCGGGGGGTGATCTTCACGCTCGGCCGCTTCACGGGGGTCAAGGGACCGGGGCTGATCCTGCTCGTCCCCTTCATCCAGCAGATGGTCCGCACCGACCTGCGCATGACGGTGCTCGACGTGCCGCCGCAGGACGTGATTTCCCGCGACAATGTGTCGGTCCGCGTCAACGCGGTGATCTATTTCCGCATCATCGACCCCGAACGCGCGATCATCCAGGTGGAGGATTTCCTGATGGCGACGAGCCAGCTCGCCCAAACCACGCTGCGCTCTGTCCTGGGCAAGCATGAACTGGACGAGATGCTGGCCGAACGGGACAAGCTGAACAACGACGTGCAGGAAATCCTCGACAGCCAGATCGCGGCCTGGGGCATCAAGGTCGCCAATGTGGAGATCAAGCAGGTCGACATCACCGAAACCATGATCCGCGCCATCGCGCGGCAGGCGGAGGCCGAGCGGGAGAGACGGGCGAAGATCATCAACGCCGAAGGCGAACGGCAGGCCGCGCAGCAATTGCTGGAGGCCGCCGCCATATTGGGCCAGCGCCCGGAGGCGATGCAGTTGCGCTATCTGGCGTCGCTGAACTTCATCGCGGGCGACAAGAATTCGACCATCGTCTTCCCCTTCCCGATCGAATTCGCGCAGTGGCTGAAGGACAAACCCTCACCCTGAAGCCCGCTTTCCCACGCCGACGTCAGATGCTGAAGGCGCAGTGACCCGCGCCCGTTTGCAGGCGACGCCAATTGTCCGCGGTCATGTGCACCAGCGTCCGGTGATCGCCGCCCTCGAAATAGACGTCCTCGTCCGTCATCATCTCGTCGTCGACGATGGTTTTCAGCCCGAATGCCGCGCCCACCGGCGGGAAGGCGCCCGGCGCGCAGTCCGTGAACAGGACCGCAGCGCCGTCTTCCTCCGCCAGGCGGACATCCTGCGAAAGCCAATGTTTGAGAAAGTCGAACCCGACATGTTTCGACGCAGGGATTACGGCCAGCATATATTCGTCACGGCCCTGGACCAGCACGCCCTTCGCGACCTGCCGACCCGGCACATGGGCTGCCTGCGCCGCCTTCGCCATTTCGACGGCAGGCTCGTGCATGATCTCGTCATATTGGGTGCCGCACATGTCCATGTAACCGCGCAGCTTCTTTGAAATCGCCATGGCGCCCTCCATGCTCGCATCTGGCGAGCGAGGTCAGTTCGCACCGTCCGCGCGGGGGATGCCCCCGACAACGGGGAGGCGCATGATGGGCGTCCGTTCCGGGGACGCCAACCATGGCGTATGTGTAGCAGAAACGCGGCCAACAGCCAATGGCGTTCAGGCGGTTTCGGCTGTTTCAGCGATGAGTCTCAGCACGTCTTCGGCAAGTTCCGTTCGGCAGATGAGGAGGTCGGGCAAGTAGACGTTGGCCTGGTTGTAGGCGAGAGGCGCGCCGTCGATGCGGGAAGCGTGGAGGCCGTGGGCCTGTGCGACCGCGACGGGGGCCATGGAGTCCCATTCATATTGGCCGCCCGAGTGAAGGTAGATGTCGGCCTGGCCCAGGATCACGGCCATGGCCTTGGCGCCGGCGGAGCCCATGGGCACCAACTCCGCGTCCAGTTTCTCGGCGACCGCGAGGGCTTCCTTAGCGGGGCGGGTGCGGGAGACGGCCATGCGCAGCTTTTGCGGCATGGGCGGCAGCGGGCGGGGCTGGTCGGAGCGCAGCACGACGCCGCCTTCAAACCCCGGCAAAGCGACCGCGCCGATGGCGGGCCGGCCGTCGATGGCGAGCCCCACATGCACCGCCCAGTCGGCGCGCTCCTCGCCATATTCGCGGGTGCCGTCGACCGGGTCGACGATCCACACCCGGCTCTTGGCGAGCCGCTCGTCATTGTCCTTTTCCTCCTCCGACAGGAGGCCGTCGTCGGGGCGGGCTTCGCGCAGCGCGTGGACGAGGAACTGGTTGGCGGTCTGGTCGCCGGCCTTGCCCAGCGCCTTCGCGCTGAACAGGCCCGAGGCGCGCACCTCCAGCAGGATGCGCCCGGCCACTGCGGCGAGGTGGGCGGCGAGATCGCCGTCGCTCATCGCCCTGGGGTCGGTCGCGCCGCTCATGGGATCAGCCTTGCGACGATGGCGTCGGCCGCTTCTTCGGCGGTCATCGCCGTGGTGTCGATGCGGATCTCGGCGTCGTGCGGGGGCTCATAGGGGCTGTCGATGCCGGTGAAGTTCTTGAGCTGGCCGGCCCGCGCCTTCTTGTAGAGCCCCTTGACGTCGCGCGCTTCGGCCTCAGCGAGCGGGGTGTCGATATGCACCTCGATAAACTCGCCCGGCTGCATCATTTGCCGCACCATGTCGCGCTCCGATCGGAAGGGCGAGATGAAGGCGGTGATGACGATCAGCCCCGCGTCGGTCATCAGCTTGGCCACCTCACCCACGCGGCGGATATTCTCCACCCGGTCGGCGTCGGTGAAGCCCAGATCCTTGTTAAGCCCGTGGCGCACATTGTCGCCGTCGAGCAGGAAGGTGTGGCGGTTCATCCGCGCCAGCTTCTTCTCGACCAGATTGGCGATGGTCGACTTGCCCGCGCCCGAAAGGCCGGTGAACCAGAGGACTGCGGGCTTCTGGTTCTTCAAGGCGCCATGGAACTCGCGGCTGACGTCGGTCGCCTGCCAGTGGACATTCTGCGCGCGGCGCAGAGAGAAGTGCAGCATCCCCGCCGCGACGGTGGCGTTGCTGATCTTGTCCACCAGGATGAAGCCGCCGAGCGTGCGGTTCGCCTCATAGGATTCGAATACGATCTGCTTGTCGGTCGACAGGTTGGCGACGCCAATGGCGTTCAGGTCCAGCGTCTTGGCCGCCAGATGTTCCATCGTGTTGACGTTGACCTGATATTTGGGCTGCTGGACCGTGGCGGTGACGGTCTGCGCGCCGACCTTGAGCCAATAGGGGCGGCCGGGCAGCATCTCCTCGTCGGCCATCCACACGATCGTCGCCTCGAACTGGTCGGCGGCCTGCGGCGGGTTGTCGGCGAGCGCGATGACGTCGCCGCGCGAGCAGTCAATCTCGTCGGCGAAGCATAGCGTCACCGACTGGCCGGCGACTGCCTGCTCCAGATCGGCTCCCAGCGTTACGATGCGGGTGACGGTCGAGGTCTTGCCCGAGGGCAGGACACGAACGGCGTCGCCGGGCTTGACCGTGCCCGTGGCGATCAGGCCGCTAAAGCCACGGAAGTCGAGGTTCGGGCGGTTGACCCACTGGACCGGCATGCGGAACGGCTTTTCCGCGTCGGTCGCGCTGTTGACCTCGACCGTTTCGAGATGCTCGATCAGCGAGGGGCCGCGATACCAGGGCGTATTCTCGCTCGGCCCGGTGATATTGTCGCCCTTGAAGCCGGAGATCGGCATGGGCGTGAACGCCTTGATGCCGATGCTGGTCGCGAACTCGGCATAATCCTTGAGGATGCCGTCATAGACCGCCTGATCATAGTCGACCAAGTCCATCTTGTTGATGGCGAGCACGATATTCTTGATACCGATCAGGTGCGCAAGGTAGCTGTGCCGCCGGGTTTGCGTGAGCACCCCCTTGCGCGCGTCGATCAGGATGACGGCAAGGTCCGCAGTCGACGCGCCGGTCACCATGTTGCGGGTATATTGTTCGTGGCCGGGCGTGTCGGCGACGATGAACTTGCGCTTTTCGGTGGCGAAGAAGCGGTAGGCGACGTCGATCGTGATGCCCTGCTCGCGCTCGGCGGCGAGGCCGTCGACCAGCAAGGCGAAGTCGATCTCGCCACCTTGCGTGCCGACCTTCTTGGAATCGCTCTCAAGCGCGGCGAGCTGATCTTCGAAGATCATCTTGCTGTCGTAGAGCAGGCGGCCGATCAGGGTCGACTTGCCGTCGTCCACCGACCCGCAGGTGATGAAGCGCAGCATCGTCTTGTGCTCATGCACCTTCAGATACTGGTCGATATCCTGCGCGATCAGCGCGTCGGTCTTGTAGATGGGGTCTGCGATGACTTCGGTCATGTTGTCTGTCCCGCGAAATTTATGCGTCATCCCAGCGAAAGCTGGGATCTCGTTGATCTGGGTCGAAGGGGGCGTCGGCGAGAAGGTCTGCCAGGCGGCTGAGGCCCCAGCGTTCGCTGGGATGACGGCTGCCTTTTTAGAAATACCCTTCCTGCTTCTTCTTCTCCATGCCCGCGCCGCCCGCATCCTTGTCGATGGCGCGGCCCTGCCGTTCGGACGTGGTGGTGAGCAGCGTCTCCTGGATGATCTCGGGCAGCGTCTTCGCCTGGCTCTCGACCGCGCCGGTCAGCGGGTAGCAGCCCAGCGTCCGGAAGCGGATCGAGCGCATCACCGGCTCCTCGCCATCCTTGAGCGGAAAACGGTCGTCATCGACCATCAGCAGCATGCCGTCGCGCTCCACGGTCGGGCGCAGGTCCGCGAAGTAGAGCGGCACGATCGGCACGTCGTTCAAATGGATATATTGCCAGATGTCCAGCTCGGTCCAGTTGCTGATCGGGAAGACGCGGATGCTCTCGCCCTTGTTCTTGCGGGCGTTGTAGAGGTTCCACAGTTCGGGCCGCTGGTTCTTGGGATCCCAGCCGTGCGACGCGGTGCGGAAGGAGAAGATGCGCTCCTTGGCCCGGCTCTTCTCCTCGTCGCGCCGTGCCCCGCCGAACGCCGCGTCGAAGCCGTAAAGGTCGAGCGCCTGTTTCAGCCCCTCCGTCTTCCACATGTCGGTGTGCAAGGCGCCATGGTCGAACGGGTTGATCCCCCGCTCGCGCGCTTCCTCATTGTGATAGACCAGCAGCTCCATGCCGCTCTCCCGCGCCATCCGGTCGCGCAGGTCGTACATCGCCCGGAACTTCCACGTCGTGTCCACATGCAGCAGCGGAAAAGGCGGCGGCGAGGGATAAAAAGCCTTGCGCGCCAGATGCAGCATCACGGCCGAATCCTTGCCCACGCTGTAGAGCATCACCGGCTTTTCAGCCTCCGCCACTACCTCCCGCATTATGTGGATCGCCTCCGACTCCAGGCGCTCCAAATGCGTTAGATTTTTTGCGGCCGACGCCATCGGCGGATCCTCCCTGTAACCTTCGCTGTAGGGTCCTTCATCTAATATATATGACAGGCGTTGAGATCCCCCATATGGGGGTATTATGCAATTAACCAGCACCGACGAGACAGATCTGCTGCTTCCCCTCTACGCCGGCGCGCACGACCCGGCGGAGTGGGCCACCTTTCTCGCGCGCCTTCGCCGCTGCACCGGCGCAGACTATAGCTCGCTGATCTTCGCGCAGGGCGACACCCCTATCTATTTGTCAAAGGAGGTTTTTTCGGGCCGCGATATTCGGGGGGACGCCCTCAAGCTGGGCCTGGAACGCCTCTATGAAAGAAATCGCGCGCCCTATGCCAGGCTGCGGCCGGGCCGTGTTTACCACATGGCCGAATTCACCTCCATCGACCCGCAATTTCAGGCTTTTCAGGAAAGGCTCAATCGCCAGCTGGGCCTCAACGACGGCCGGATCGTCCGAATCAAGGAGCAGGAAGGCATAAGCGCCTGGCTCATGCTCGCCAGCAGCGAACATAGTTTTTCAGGGTCCGCCGGCGCGTTGCTCGCCGCGCTCGCGCCGCATATCGCCGTGGCCCTGCGCGGTTTCGTCCTGACAGAACGGAGCCGCATCCGGTCCGCGGCCAGCAGCGACGCCCTGAACCGCGCGGGCGTGGGCTGGATCGCATTCGATTCCACTGCGCGCATCATCGACATCGATCCGAAACTGGAACTCTTGCTGAAAGATTTGAGCGGGTCGAACAGACTGCTCGGCGAACGGCTGCACGTCGACACGCCCGCAGCCGGCGAGTTGCTGCTGCAAACCGCCAACCTGTTCGCAGGCGACCCCGAGGCCACCCCGCGCGCGCTGACCTTGCTGGAAGAACCCAGGCTGGACGCCCTGCTGGTCCCGATGGCCCAACCGGCGGAGGCCGCGCTGGCCGTCCCGGTCATGCTGGCTTTTTGTCGGACTTCCCCAGCTCGGCGGGGGGACAGGAAAGCCATAGTCGCCGATCTGTTCGGCCTCTCCTTAAGGGAAGCGGAACTGGCCCTGGCGGTCAGCGACGGCCAGTCGATCATGGAGGCCGCCGTCGCCATGGGCCTGACAAATGAGACCGCGCGCGGCTATTCCAAGCGCATCTACGCCAAAATGGGCGTTCGAGGACAAGCCGAAATGGTGCGCCACATCTTCATGAGCAGCGCCAGCCTTGCCTAACGCGTTTTCGGCGCAGGTGACGCGCTTGTAAAGCGATGCCGCCAGGCAGATGATGTCGGCACGACTCAAGAAGGAGCGCGCCATGCAAGTCGAAAGCCAAACCGACCACATCGCGATGCTGACCCTGATGATGGTTGGAGTGCTCATCAAACGGCTGGACGATGTGGGCCAGCTGGACGACGGAACGAAGCATCATCTCCGCAAGCTGGTCGCCGCCGTGCGCATTCACGCGGAAAATGCCGGCCATGACGATCTGCACATCCTCTTCGACAATATCGACCGCGCCTTAGGCAACAGGACGCCAGCCGCCGCTATTTAACGCCCTGGATCGAGATGCCTTAAATCGGAATCTGGGCTTCGACAGGCTCAGCCCGAACGGGGATGGATGATCCCGATTTCACACATGATGCTCTAATTGTGCGCCGTTCCCTCATGACTGTGCCGCGTCGCCCGACGCCGGGAGTTACCAGCCGGCTCTTCCGGTGAGGTATATCATCGCAAGACGCGTGGCCTTTCCAACAAGAGCGCCACACACCCCCTTTATTTTTTCATACGTCTATTTATAATAGCTATGCTTATGAAATACGCCCTCGCCTTCATCGTCGCCGATCTCGCTCGGTTGCAGCGCCGGCGTTTCGACGTCGCCGCCAAGGCTCTGGGCATTACAGGTCCGCAGTTTCGCGTGCTGTTCATGGTGCAGGCGTCGCCCGGCGTCACCCAGGGGCGGCTGGCCGACGCCATGGATGTCGAACCCATCACGACGTGCCGCATGGTCGACCGCATGGAGGCGGCAGGGCTGATCGAACGCAGGCGCGACCCCGCCGATCGACGGGCCTGGCTACTGCATCTGACCGACGCCGCCGGCCCGCTGCTCGATGAAGCGCTGGAGGTGGCCAGGGAACTGACTATGGTCATGACGATGGGCCTGGCGGCGGAAGAAATCGAACAGGTGGAGCGCGTATTGGAACAAGTGCGGCTGAACCTGCTCGACGACGGCCTGTTCGAACAGAAGGAAACGAAAATTGGCTGAAGCGGATCGCCCGATCGTGGAGGCGGGAACGCCGGTGCTTATCGAAATGGCCCCTGCGTCGCGCTATGGCGGAAGGCGCATCGCGCTGCTGCTGTCCCTGCCGCTGGTCCTGATCGCCGTGGGCGCCTGGTTCTGGCTCACCAGCGGCCGATCGGTCAGCACCGACAACGCCTATGTTAAGCAGGATGTCGTCACCGTCAGCAGCGACATGGGCGGCCGGATCGTGGAGGTGAAAGTCCGCGAAAACCAGATGGTGAAGGCGGGCGACCTGCTTTTCCAGGTCGACGCCGACCCTTATCGCGTGGCGTTGCAGCAGGCCGACGCACAGCTCGCGGCGGCGCAGGTCAAGCTGACCGAATTGCGGACCGACTTTTCGACCAGCGGCGTCGATATCAGCGGCGCGCAGAATGACGTGTCGTTCGCCAGGGCCGAAATGCAGCGGCAGCAGGAACTGATGACGCGCGGCTTCACCACCAAAGCCAAGCTTCAATCCGCCGAAAACACCTACAAGAACGCCGTCTGGCGCGTCAGCGAGGCGGAGGCGGAAGCGCAAAAGGCCAAGGCGGCGCTGGCGACCGGGGCGCAGGTGCCCGGCGTCAACCCCGCGGTCGCCGCCGCCATGGCCCAGCGCGCCAAGGCCGCGCTCGACCTGTCGCGCACCCAGGTGCGCGCGCCGATTGACGGACGGATCAGCCAATCGAGCCGGCTCCAGTTGGGGCAGATGATGATGACCGGTCTTCCCGCCGTCAGCATCGTCGCCAGCGACCGCAGCTGGATCGAGGCCAATTTCAAGGAAGAACAGCTCGACCACATGCGCCCGGGCCAGCCTGCGACGGTCCGCTTCGACGCCTATCCCGGCCTGGAGCTGAAGGGCCATGTCGAAAGCCTGGGCGCGGGCACGGGTTCGGAATTCGCCGTGCTGCCGGCGCAGAACGCCAATGGCAATTGGGTCAAGGTGACGCAGCGCGTCCCGGTCCGCATCGCGCTCGACGAAAAATCGCCGCGCCCCCTGATCGCCGGCCTCAGCGCGCAGGTCAAAATCGACATTCGCGACCGGCGGCGCTGACATGCCGGCAGGCGATGTCGCCCATAGGCCGGTCCGCTACAAAGGGCTGCTGACGGTTTTCGTCATGGGCGCCATGCTGATGCAGGTGCTGGACGCCACGATCGCCAACGTCGCCCTGCCCCATATGCAGGCGTCGTTGGGCGCCACCGCCGACAGCGTCACCTGGGTCCTGACCAGCTACATATTGGCGGTCGCGATCGCGATTCCCCTGAGCGGCTGGATCAGCGCGCGCTTCGGCATCCGCAACGTGCTCCTGGCCTCCGTGGCGACGTTCGTCCTGGCGTCGATGCTGTGCGGCATGGCCGCCAATCTTCAGCAGATGGTGTTCTTTCGTTTGCTGCAAGGGGTCGGCGGCGCATTCCTGGCGCCGCTGGCCCAGACCATCATGCTGGACATCAACAAGCCCTCGGATCATCCCAGGGCCATGACCACTTACGGCATGGCGGTGATGATCGGACCCATTGCGGGACCGATCATCGGCGGCTGGCTGACGGACAATTTCGACTGGCGTTGGGTTTTCTACGTCAACGCCCCCGTGGGCGTCGCCTGCTGGATCGGCCTATGGGCGCTGCTGCCGCACGCGCAGAACAACCGGCGGCCATTCGACATGCTCGGCTGGGCTTTTATCGCTGTCGCCCTGGGTGCGCTGCAACTGATGCTGGACCGTGGACCGCATGCCGGCTGGTTCGACTCCACCGAGATCTGGATCTACACTGGAACGAGCGCGGCGGGCTTTTGGTGTTTTGCGGTGCATCTGGCGACCAGCTCCCGGCCCCTCTTTCCCCTGGCGATGCTGAAGGACCGCAATCTGCTGACCGGCAGCTCCCTGCTCTTCACGATCGCGCTGGTGATGATGTCGACGCTCGCCATCCTGCCGTCGATGTTGCAGGGCCTTTATGGTTATACGGTCGTCGATACCGGATTGCTGCTGGCCGTCCGCGGCGCGGCGATGATGATGGCGATGTGGCTGGCGGGCCGGACGAGCCACCGGGCCGACCCGCGCGCGGTGATGGCGTTGGGCTTTGTGCTCCTGATCCTGTCGCTCTGGATGATGACGGGCTGGTCGCTGGAGATGGACTGGCGGCCGGTCGTCACCAGCGGCTTTGTCCAGGGTCTGGGCCTCGGCTTCGCGTTCGCGCCGCTCAACATCCTGACCTTTGCGACCCTGCCACCGCATCTGCGGACCGACGCCTCCAGCCTGTTCAGCCTGGCGCGCAGCCTGGGCGCGTCGATCGGCATCGCCGTGGTCACTGCATTGACCGCGCGCAATATTCAGACCAGCCATGCCGATCTGGCGGCCGCCGTCACGCCCTACAACCTGCCGCTGGACCCCAGCATGGCGGACCGCTTCGGCCCGTTCGGCGGAGCGGCGATGATGATGCTCGACGGCATCGTCAACAAACAGGCGATCATGATCGCCTATCTCGACGATTTCCAATTCATGATGATCGCATCCGGGCTGCTGATGCCGATTCTGCTGTTCATCCGGCCACCGGCGCGCGGCGCAGCTTCGTCGCCGCCCGTCATGATGGAATGACCCGATCGGGATAAGGGGCGCCGCATCGTCCATTCACCCGAGCGGATGCACAGCCGGACAGAATCGGATTGTTCGCGCAGCAGCGCTCCGCTTGGGACGTGACGTTGTGTTAACCATTAGGAGAATTCGATGTCGCCGTCTCTGACCAAAGTCGCGCCTTTAGTGGTGATTTTAGCGGGTTCATTGGGCCTGGGCGGCTGCGCCACCAAAGGCTTTGTGCGGGAGCAGGTCGCCACCGTGAGCCAGCGCGTCGACGCACTCGACGCAAAGTTGCAGGCGACCGACGGCACGGCGAAGTCGGCACTGGCCGAGGCGCAGGCCGCATCCGGGCAGGCGCAGAATAATGGCCAGCGTCTGGATCAACTCAATGCCCGCGTAGACGGCATCGAGCAGCGGATGCAGGCCAGTCAGCGGAAGCGGCCGCGCAACTGACGCCGCCCTCCCCCGGCATGGCGGCGAATGCTGATTGACCTTTCATTTCCTCCGTCGCCGCTCCCGCATGACGGCGACGGTTCATTTGAGTGCATCAACCGATGATCCATGTCTTGCTGGCGCTGGCCGGACTTGCGTTGACCAGCCCCGCGCCTGCACCGGCGTCGGCGAGCCTTCCAGCCTCCGGACTGAAGGCATCGCAGACAAGCGGCGCGAAAAATGAAGGCGAGGCGAAACGATCGGCGGACGCCATGCGCGTCGTCGATTGGGTCGCCGCGTCGGGGGATAATGCGTCTCTGCCCTATATCATTGTCGACAAGAAAGCCGCCACCCTCTTTCTGTACGATGCGAAGGGGAAAAAGCGCGGCGACGTTCCGATATTGATCGGCGTCGCCACCGGCGATGAAGCAACCCCGGGCGTCGGCTCCAAGAATCTGGCCGAGATCGGCCCCGCGGAGCGCACAACGCCCGCGGGCCGCTTTTTGGCGAAATTTGGATTGGCCGCTGGACGACAGAAGGTGCTCTGGGTCGATTACGCCACATCCGTGGCGCTCCACCCCATTCCGAAGGGCAACAGGAAAGAACGCCGCCGCGAGCGGATGCTGTCGCCCACCATAGAGGACAACCGCATAACATTCGGCTGCATCAACGTGCCCGTGACATTCTATAGCAAGAGCGTCCGTCCCCTTTTCCAGAGAAAGGGCGGATATATTTATGTGTTACCCGACACCAAACCGCTTGAGGCGGTTTTCCCGCGCTTGCGCGTCCAGCCTTTACTAGGCCGGATCGACATTCAGGATTCCCAAAAGGGCTGATCGCTGATTCATAGGGCTCCGTGTTGGATCGCGGAGCGAACGATGGGTAACAAGCGGTACGAGTTGAACGATGTGCAGTGGGCGAAGATTGCGCTGCTTCT
>DASVOF010000134.1:0-3798 GCA_036383495.1 Sphingobium sp.
CTATGAAATAGCAGTAATCGCGTTCGGGTGTCGTCATGGCCCGATGTGGACAGGGGCCATGGAAAAGTTCAAGCGTAAACTCTTCTACCTCGGCGGTTTCGATCCGCGCGGGGTGCGGTTCTACCACCAGATGTATCGCGAACAGGCGGAAAATTACGCGCGCCTGTCGGGTGAACGGGTGGAGGTCAGCGCGCGGCGTTCCGGCCCTGCGTCCTCGGCGGTCTGGACCGTCGCCAACCACAGCGCCGGCGTGGAAACCGATTATGAATTCCTTCGCTGGGAGGATCTGGTCGGCAAGGTGTGGGTTCGCAACCCGCTGCTGCTGGCATGGCGCTCCATCGCCACCTACAGCGCCCATGCCCGCCACATGCAGTTCCGGCGCATGCGCAAATTGCGTCCCGGCCCGGTCATCACCATCCTCTACCCGCCGTTGCTGGCGGTGCTGATCCCGCTGGCGCTGGCGCTCATCCCTGCGCTCTTGCTCTCGCTGCTGCTCCCCCTATGGGCGAGCGCGCTCATCGGCATCGGCGTCAGCGTGGCGCTGTCGGGCCGCCTGCTCAACAAGCTGATCGTGCCCTGGCTGCTGCGCTTCATGTATTATAACCACAGCGTTGCCGCCGGCGGCCCCGGCGCGGACATGGACGCCCGCCTCGACCAGTTCGCCGCCCGCATCGTAGAGGAGATGGACGGCCCCTATGACGAGGTGATCTTCGCCTCGCACAGCAACGGCACCATCTATGCGATGAGCGTCCTGCGCCGCATCCTCGAACGCCGACGCGAGCCGCTTCCCGAAAATTTCACCGTCCTGACGCTGGGTCAGGTCGTCCCGGTCATCGCGCTCCGCAAGGACGCAAGCTGGTATCATGCCGACCTCAAGGCGCTGGACGACAAGCAATTCCGCCTCGTCGACTTCTCCGCGCCCCCGGACGGCGCGGCCTATCATGGGGTGCATCCGGTTCGCCTGGTCTCGGACCGCTGCGTCGCCCGCGTCGACCTGCTGTCTCCCCGCTTCCACCTCTTCTACGATCCGGAAAATTATCATGGCGGCTGGTCGAACAAATATGAGGCGCATTTCGACTATCTGCGCGTCGGCGACCGCCTCTCGCCGGTGGACTATGTCAGCCTGACCGCAGGCCGACGCACTATCGAAGAAGCCATAGCCGCCTTCAGGGCCATCCCGTGACGCAGCCATTCACCCCGCCCTATCCGGAACCGCCCCGCACCAAGCGCGGCCTGTTGAAGCGTTTCCTGCGCGGCTGGCACAGCTGGATCCATGTGCTGTTCGAAAAGAGCTACACGATGAAGCTGGGCGAAATCCGCATGCCCGGCCAGACCATGTATATCGCCAACGAATTGCCGCTGGTGGACCAGATATTGCGTGGCGGCATGGCTTTCCCCAAGCATCGCGAACTGGTCCGCAACCTGTCCCCGCTGATCGGCAACAGCGTCTTTTCCGCCAATGGGGAGGATTGGGAAAGCCAGCGGGCGATGGTGAACCCCGCCTTCGCGCATACGGCGCTGGGCCGCTCCATGCCGCTGATGGTGGCGGCGGCCGATGATCTGCTCGCCCGGCTCGACTCGGCGGACAGGAGCAAGCCCGTCGACATCGACCCGATGATGACCCATGTCGCCGCCGACATCATCTTTCGCACGCTCTTTTCGGAAGCGCTGGACGAACATCGCTCCAACATCATCCACACCGCCTTCGGCAAGTTTCAGCGGCTCGCCCATTCGGCGTCGATGCTGCGCCTCTATGGTGCGCCCGCAGGCTGGTTCGAGAAACGCTCGCTCAAACCCGCCAGGGCCATCCACGATGTCTTCCGCCCCATCGTCGAAGCGCGTTATGAAGGCTTCCACGGGCGCGGCGAAGCCCCCTATCGCGACATTCTCCAGTCGCTGATCGAAGCGAAGCATCCCGAAACCGGCGAACCCTTCACCCTGCAACAGGTGATGGATCAGGTGTCGACGGTCTTCCTCGCCGGCCATGAAACCTCGGCCAGCACCATGACCTGGGCGCTCTATATGCTGGCGGAATGCGCTCATATCCAAACCGCCGCCCGCGCCGAAGTGGTGGCAATCGCCGGGCACGCGCCGCTCGCCGCGCCGATGCTCAAGGACATGGGGGCGATCCGCAACATCTTCCGCGAAACGCTGCGCCTCTATCCTCCGGTCGCCTTCTTCCCCCGCGAAGTCACCTGCCCGATGCCGATGCGCGACAAGCAACTGGAGGAGGGCGCGATGCTGGTCGTCGCGCCGTGGCTCACCCAGCGCAACAAGGACAATTGGGCCTGCCCCCACAGCTTCGACCCCGCCCGCTTCGAAGACCCCGCCAATGCGGATATGGTGAAACAGGCCTGGTTCCCCTTCGGTCGGGGCCCCCGCGTCTGCGTCGGCGCAGGCTTCGCCCAGCAGGAGGTGATGACGGTGATCGCGAGCGTCGTGCGGGGCTATCGCCTGTCCGTGCCGGAAGGGTTCAAGCCGGAACCGATCAGCCGCCTGACGATCCGGCCGAGGACGGGGATGCAGTTGGTGTTCGAGAAAGTCCCGTCTCCCTGATCGTCATTCCCGCGAAGGCGGGAATCCATCTCCCATTCGTGGTGCTGGGTGATAGGCCGGGAGATGGGTTCCCGCCTTCGCGGGAATGACGGACGTGGGTGGCTAGTGGACATTCCGGTTCGGCATTTCCCTGAGCATTGATCCGACATCCCTTCGTTCCGTTCGCTCATAAAAGCATTGCCGCTGTTGCGGTGTAGCATTTGCATCCAACCTATAAGCAGGACCAAGGGGAAGCCCCTTGAGCGAAGTAGGCATTTTCTCGCGTAAAACACGGGTGCCACAAGCCTTCGCGCTTTGCTGAACCTCCCTCCAGCTTGGATGCGCAGAGCGGGTGTCGGGCGCTGCTTGCGCCGTGGTAGCGAGAGCAAGGGAGAGGATGATCAAAAAAATCTGCCGCATAGTGCCGGAATAACTGCAAATCTAAACGACTGCTATCTGGCATCGGAGAAAAGTCCACGAGCGGCCAAAACTGGTCGAAACCCGCCCCACCATTTTCCCCATCCTACCCCTTCACCCGTCCCACCATCACCTGCCCCGCCTCCCGCTGCCGCACATAGCGCCGCTTCAGCACTACGCTCGCCACCAGCAGCGGCGCTCCCACGATGACGCACACCGCCCCCAGCATCGGCGGCCAAAGCCCGAACAGGCTGTGCACATCCAGCGCGGAAGGCGTCAGCAGCAGCAGGAAGCCCGCCGTCAGCAACCATAACCCCCAGCGGCGTGGCCGCACGGCGATCATGCGCATTTCGCGCCGATGCGCTTTCCGGCCTTCCCGGGTGGACAGATCATGGTGCTTCATGCCCTTCATAACTGCGGAAAAGCATGAACCCTGTCCAGCGATCCCGTGACGGGGCTTTCCCTTCGGCGTTGCTTGGGCTATCGCAGCGCATCCCCGGGGGACCGCTCACAGGCGGTTGAGAGGCGGCTGACGTGGCCGCGACCCGCTGAACCTGATCCGGATAAGACCGGCGTAGGGAGGGAACGCGCGCCGTAAAATCGCTCGCCTTCTCTCTCCGTCGCGAAGGAGAGAATATTTATGGCCGACATCCCCGCCCGCACCGAAATGCGCGTCACCACCGGGCCCATTCGCGGCTCCCGCAAGATCCATGTCGGTCCCCTGAAGGTCGCCATGCGCGAGATCGATCTGGAGCCGGGCAGCGGCGAAGCGCCGGTCCGCGTCTATGACACCTCTGGCCCCTACACGGACCCCAATGCGCGCATCGACATCATGGCGGGCCTGCC
>DASVOF010000135.1:0-17139 GCA_036383495.1 Sphingobium sp.
CACGGGCAAGCCGGTGCCCAGATAGCTCTCCACCACCAGACGGAAAACGTCGCGCGCCCGTTCGTTGAGTTCAGTGATCGGTGTGACCGACATGCGCCCCTATCTAGGCAAGCTATCGCTCACACTCAAGCCAATCGCTTAGCGGGTGGGTGAGGGCTTCACCATGGCGGCGATGTCCAGCATCCTCGGGATGGCTGCGATCGTCGCGCGGAGCTTGCCATAGGCCGGGTCCATGCAGCCGGATTGGAACTCCAGGCGCGTGGGTTGCGCGTCCCCCCTTATCCATTCGATCGTATAGCCCGGCATATCCGTCGCGAACCGTGTGCAATTTTCGCCATGCGCGATTCGCTTGACGGTCCCGGCGGGCGGACGGAATTGCGTCAGCGCTGTCCGAAACCGTCGATATTGCAGGGGCGTGACGGTGAAACGCGTCGCGCCGGGGACGGCAGTAAACCGCTCAGGCTCCAGCAGACCGGACCCGTCAGGCGTGACGCGCAGGCTATAGCTTGGGCAAACGCCGAAACAGGGGCCCGCCGAAAAACGAATCGTATCGCCAACCGCTGTCGGCTGTTCCAGTTCAGCCTTCTCCACAGCGCAGCCGGCCGATAGCATCGGCAAAGCCAAAATCGTCATCCATCGCAACCGCATGAGCGCTTCCTACCATCTTTCGTGCGTATCGCCACTGGCATGACGCCACAGTGGACGCTAAGCCCCACCGATTGATCGCTTCGGAGAAGAAATTTTATGCGTCCTTCCGGCCGCGCGCCCGACCAGATGCGCGACATCACCATGGAGCCCGGCTTCACCATCCATGCCGAGGGCAGTTGCCTCATCAGCTTCGGGGACACGCGGGTGCTCTGCACGGCGTCGATCGAGGAGAAGGTGCCCCCCTTCCTGCGCGGCAAGGGATCGGGCTGGGTCACCGCCGAATATGGCATGCTGCCCCGCGCCACCCATACGCGCGGCAGCCGCGAAGCCGCGAAGGGCAAGCAATCGGGCCGGACGCAGGAAATCCAGCGCCTTATCGGCCGCTCGCTGCGCGCCGTGGTCGACATGAAGAAGCTCGGCGAACGCCAGATCGTGGTCGATTGCGACGTCATCCAGGCCGATGGCGGCACCCGCACCGCCGCGATTTCAGGGAGCTGGGTTGCGCTGCGCATCGCCGTCGACAAGCTCCTCGCATCGGGCGCCCTCACCGAAGATCCGATCGTGCAGAAGGTCGCCGCGATCAGCTGCGGCATCTATAACGGCACACCGGTGCTGGACCTCGATTATGCCGAGGACAGCAATGCGGAGGCCGACGCCAACCTGATTCTGACCGGCGACGGCAAGTTCGCCGAAGTCCAGGCCACCGCCGAAGGCGCAACCTATGACGAGGAAGAGCTGCTCCGCCTGCTACGCCTCGCCCGTATCGGCTGCACCCAGATCTTCGCGGCGCAGGACAAGGCGACCGGACGGTAACTCTCTCAAACATCCGTTCGCTTCGAGCATGTCGAGACGCGGATAGCGCAATTTAAGCGTTTCTCGACTAAGCTCGAAACGAACGGGGCAAGGGATCAAGACGATGAGCGACGAGTTCGGACAGGAGCAGGCGATCCGCAAGCTCGGCCCTGGCAAGCTGGTGATAGCAAGCCACAATCCCGGCAAGGTGCGGGAGATCGGCGAATTGCTGGCGCCTTATGGCATCGAAACCATCTCGGCCGCAGCGCTGGACCTGCCGGAACCCGACGAAACGGGCGCCACCTTCATCGCCAATGCGGAACTGAAGGCCATGCAGGCCGCCGACCTTTCCGGGCTTCCCTCGCTCGCGGACGACAGCGGCCTGTGCGTGGAAGCGCTGAACGGCGATCCCGGCATCTTCTCCGCCCGATGGGCTGGGGAGAACAAGGATTTCGGCCTCGCCATGCAGCTGGTCTGGGACAATATCGCGGCCAAGGGGCCGGACGCGGGCCACGGCGCCCATTTCGTGTGCGCGCTCGCCCTTGCCTGGCCCGACGGCCATGTCGAAGCGTTCGAAGGCCGGGTTGACGGCACGATCACCTGGCCGCCGCGCGGGGACAAGGGGTTCGGCTACGACGCTATCTTCCAGCCGCAAGGTCACGCGATCAGCTTCGGCGAGATGGAGCCGGAGAAAAAACATGCCATGAGCCATCGTGCAGACGCTTTCGCGCAACTCGTGGCGGCGGTGTTCTGACAGCCTGTTCCGGGCGGAGGGGCGGCTATCGTTCCCCGCCGGCCAGTTGGGCGGGGCGCGGACCATCGGCGGCATCGAGCGGGCCCTGGCCGAAAACATTGCCCGCCGGGAAGTAGCGGCAAACGAAATAGTCGTAATTCCGCCCTTCGCCCAGGGCGCAGCCGATCTTCCGCGTACCGCGCCAGATCATCTGGCTGTAATGGCCAACATCCGCCCATCGGCCGGAAACGCTGATATTGGGCAGCTTTCCGCCGCGCCGGAACAGGCGCTTCTCGTCGAGGAATGAGCCGATCATTACCTCATAATCATAAAGGCGGCGCGGACCCATCCACAGATTTTCGCCACTGGGCAGCGCGCGGGAAGAACGGGGAGAATGGCGAAACAGGTTGGTCTGCGCCATTTCACGCGCATAGCGGGCGGCGTCGAGGGCCAGCCCATCATCCCACGTCAGCGGCGACACGCCCAGCGCCTCCCGCTCGTCATTATGCATGCCGAGCACGACTTCGCGCAGCAGGCCGCTGTCCCGTTCCGCCTCCTCCATGCCATAATAGGAGGCCGGCATGACCGTCTGAGCAGGTCTGGCCCGATAAGCAGGCGCGGCCCGCCCATCCGTCGAGACCATCACGACCGGCACAATCCCGATCGCCGCCGCAGCCGCAACTAGCCGTGCGGTCCAAAGCCGTCTAAGAACGCCCCCACTCATGCCCCTGCCCCTGTCCAGTTCCCCGCCGCCAGCACCCGGCCCCTTGGCCTTATATGTGCATTGGCCATTTTGCGTTTCCAAATGTCCCTACTGCGACTTTAACAGCCATGTGCGGGCCGACATCGACATCGACGCCTGGAAACGCGCGCTTCTAGACGACCTTGCCCATGAAGCACGGCTGAACGGCGCGCGGGCGCTGTCCTCCATCTTCTTTGGAGGCGGCACGCCATCGTTGATGCCCCCGGCGATCGTCGCCGCGCTGATCGACGCGGCTGCCAGCCATTGGCCTCCCACATCGGACATTGAAATCACGTTGGAAGCCAATCCCAGTTCGGTGGAGGCGGCGCGCTTCGCCGATCTGGCCGCCGCAGGCGTGAACAGGGTGTCGCTCGGGCTTCAGGCGCTGGATGACCGAGCGCTCCAGTTCCTCGGCCGCGCACATGACGTCCGCGAGGGGCTGGCGGCGCTGGACGTGGCGCAATCGGTCTTTGGCCGCGTCAATTTCGACCTGATCTACGCTCGCCCCGAGCAAAGCGAAGCGGATTGGGAAGCGGAACTCCGGCAGGGCCTGTCCTTCGGCACCGATCATCTGTCGCTCTATCAGCTCACCATAGAGCCGGGGACGCGTTTCGCCACGCTGGTAGCGCAGGGAAAGCTGACGCCGGCTGACCCCGATCATGCCGCCACGCTCTATGAGCAAACGCAGGCGATGACCGCCGCCGCCGGGATTCCGGCCTATGAGATCAGCAATCATGCCCGTTCGGGGCAGCAGAGCCGGCATAACCTGACATACTGGCGCTACGGCGATTATGCGGGGATTGGCCCCGGCGCGCATGGCCGCAGGGGCGGATTGGCGACGCTGCGCCACCGAAAGCCGGAAAACTGGATGGGCGCGGTGGAGCGCAACGGCCACGGCCTCCAAAGCGAAGAGCCGCTCAATTCCGCGGACCGGGCCAGCGAAGCGCTGTTGATGGGCCTGCGCCTTGCCGAAGGCGTCGACCTCGACCGAATCGCCGCGCTTTCATCCTTGCGCGTTGATGAAATGGTCGACGAGCGAGCGGTCGCGAGGCTTTCCATCCTGGGTCTGCTGCACCGCGACGGTCAACGCCTACGCGTCGCGCCGCAGGCGATGCTGCTACTGGACGCCATCCTTCCGGAAATCGTCGCCATCTGACCGGTTAAGCCGAAGCAACACCCTGATCGGTCATCAGCTGCTGAAGTTCGCCGGCCTCATACATCTCCATCATGATGTCGCTGCCGCCGACGAACTCGCCTTTCACATAGAGCTGAGGGATGGTCGGCCAGTCCGAAAAGGCCTTGATGCCCTGACGGACCAACTGGTCCTGCAACACGTCCACGGGCTCATAGGCGACGCCAAGATGTTCCAGGATGGCGATGGCCCGGCTGGAAAAACCGCATTGGGGGAAAAGCGGCGTGCCCTTCATGAAGAGCACGACATCATTGCCGTTCACGATATCGGCGATCCGCTGCTGCACGGCGTCGGTCATGGTCAGTCCATTCCTGTCATGCGCCGGTCCAAACCCGACGCTCATGAAATTGAAGGCCGTTAGTTGGGAACGGCGGTGGTCAGTTGCAAGGCGTGGAGAACGCCGCCCATCCGGCCGCCCAGGGCGGCATAGACAGCGCGCTGCTGGGCTACGCGGCTCAAGCCCCGAAAGGTTTCGGATACGACGCGCGCGGCATAATGATCCCCGTCGCCCGCCAGGTCGGTGATCTCGACTTCCGCATCGGGAATGGCCGCCCGGATCATGTCGGCGATTTCATCGGCAGCCATTGGCATGATACGGCGTCCCTGCCCTTACTGCGCTTCGATGAAATTGCGGCGGGCGATGACCTGCTGCTCTTCCAGGGCGTTTCGCACACCGGCTTCGTCGATGTCGATGCCCGCCTGCGTCATGTCGCCCAGCAGCTTGCGGATGACGTCCTCATCCCCGGCTTCCTCGAAATCGGCCTGCACGACAGCCTTGGCGTAGGCGTCGGTTTCTTCCGGCGTCAGGCCCATCTTCGCGGCCGCCCATTCGCCCAGCAGCCGATTGCGCCGGGCCTGGATGCGGAACTGCATCTCCTGGTCATGGGCGTACATATTTTCGAAGGCCTTTTCGCGATCGTCGAAAGTCGTCATGCCTGTGCCCTATAGAAAAAGCTGAAACCTGAGTTTGAAATAGGAAGATCGGGACGCTTACGCAACGGCCGGAACGAGCCAGGGGCGTTCGGCAGCCGCCTTCGCCTCATACACGTCGATTACATCCGCTTGCCCCAGCGTCAGTCCGATCTCGTCCAGACCGCCCAGCAGGCAATTTTTGCGGAACGGGTCGATGTCGAAATGGAAGCGGTCCTGGAATTGCGTCGTGACCGTCTGCTGCTCCAGGTCGACATGGATCGGGTCCGTCTTCGCAACGTCCATCAACCGGTCGATCGCCTCCTGCGGCAGAACGACCGTCAGGATACCGTTCTTGAAAGCATTGCCCGAGAAGATGTCGGAAAAGCTCGGCGCCATCACCACCTTGACGCCCAGGTCCGCCAACGCCCACGCGGCATGTTCGCGACTGGACCCGCAACCGAAATTGTCGCCTGCGATCAAAATCGGGCTGCCGGCATATTCCGGATCGTCGAAGACGTTCCCCGGCTCCTTCCGAAGCACCTCGAACGCGCCCTTGCCCAGGCCGGATCGCGATATCGTCTTCAGCCAATGCGCGGGAATGACGATGTCGGTGTCGACATTCTTCATTCCGAACGGATAGGCTCGTCCGTCAACAATGGTCAGCTGTTCCATCAATGCGCCTGCTTCGTCTCCGGACGCGTGTCCTGCGCGCGCCCGAGGGTCGCCGCCATCGCGGCACTGGCCAGCGCGCCGAGCGCCAGCACCCAGAACACCTTCTTCATGCGACAACCTCTCCCTTTTTTTCGCCCAGCAGTTCGCGCACGTCGGTCAGATGTCCGGTAATGGCGGCGGCGGCGGCCATGGCGGGCGACACGAGGTGTGTCCGCGAACCCGGCCCCTGCCTGCCCATGAAATTGCGGTTGCTGGTGGAGGCGCAGCGTTCACCGGCGGGCACCTTGTCCGGGTTCATGCCCAGGCAGGCGGAACAGCCGGGCTCACGCCATTCAAAGCCCGCTTCCACGAAGATGCGGTCGAGCCCTTCGGCTTCCGCCTGTTGCTTGATCAGGCCGGAGCCCGGCACGACCAGCGCCTGCTTGATGCCCGCGGCGATATGCTTGCCCCTGAGCAGGGCGGCGGCGGCGCGCAGATCCTCGATCCGGCTGTTGGTGCAGCTGCCGATGAAGATATGCTCGACGGCCACATCCGCCATCTTCTGCCCGGCGGAAAGGCCCATATAGTCGAGTGACTTCTGCGCGGCGGCACGCTTGGAGGCGTCGGCGAAGCTTTCCGGATTGGGCACGACGCCCGTCACCGGCACGACGTCCTCGGGGCTGGTGCCCCAGGTGACATTCGGCACGATTTCCGACGCCTCGATGACGACGCTCTTGTCGAACTGCGCGCCTTCGTCGGTGTGCAGCGTCTTCCAATATTCGACGGCGGCGTCCCAGGCGGCGCCCTTGGGCGCGAGCGGACGGCCCTTCAGATAAGCGACGGTCTTCTCGTCAGGCGCGAACAAGCCCGAACGCGCGCCGGCCTCGATCGACATGTTGGCGACCGTCAGGCGTCCTTCGATCGACATGTCGCGAAACACGGAGCCGCGATATTCCATGACATAGCCGGTCCCGCCCGCGGTGCCGATACGGCCGCAAATGGCGAGCGCCACATCCTTGGGCGTGACGCCGAAGCCCAGTTCACCCTCGACCACGACTTCCATCGTCTTCGACTGCTTCAACAGCAGCGTCTGGGTGGCGAGCACATGTTCGACCTCGCTGGTGCCGATGCCGAACGCCAGCGCACCCAAGGCGCCGTGCGAACTGGTATGGCTGTCGCCGCACACCAGAGTCGTGCCCGGCAGGGTGAAGCCCTGCTCCGGGCCGACGACATGCACGATGCCCTGCTCCACATCGGCGTCACCGATCAGGCGCACGCCGAACTCGGGCGCGTTCCTTTCCAGCGCCGCAAGCTGCTGCGCGCTTTCCGGGTCGGCGATGGGAATGCGATTGCCCTGCGCGTCGCGGCGCGCCGTGGTGGGCAGATTATGATCGGGCACCGCCAGCGTCAGGTCGGGACGACGCACCTTGCGCCCGGCGAGGCGAAGGCCCTCGAAAGCCTGAGGACTCGTCACCTCATGCACAAGGTGACGGTCGATATAGATGAGGCAGGTTCCGTCCGGGCGGCGCTCGACAACGTGCGCGTCCCAGATCTTCTCGTAAAGCGTGCGGGGCTTGACCATAACCCTCTCCCCCTAGACCCAGACAGGGTCCGGCGGAAGAGGGAATAGACCCAATTTTTCCTGTTTGCGCCGAAAGCCAAGGGCCGATCAGACCGCGCGCAGGCCGGGATGGGCCAGCAACCCTCAAGCCGCAAACTGGTTCATCGTATTGTGCGCGCCGCCAGCCTTGAGCGCGGCTTCGCGGGCGAAATATTCCTTGTGGTCGTCGCCGATGTCGCTGCCGGACATATTCTGATGCTTCACGCAGGCGATGCCCTGGCGGATTTCCTTGCGCTGGACGCCCTCGACATAGCCGAGCATGCCGGCGTCGCCGAAATATTCCTTGGCGAGGTTATCGGTCGACAGCGCGGCCGTGTGATAGGTCGGCAGCGTGATGAGGTGGTGGAAGATGCCAGCCCGCGCCGCCGCATCTCTTTGGAAGGTGCGGATCTTCTCATCAGCTTCCCGGCCGAGATCGGTCGCGTCATAGTCCGCGCTCATCAGCCTGGCGCGGTCATAGGCCGACACGTCCCTGCCCTCCGCCTGCCAGCTGTCGAAGACCTGCTGGCGGAAGTTCAGCGTCCAGTTGAAGCTGGGCGAATTATTATAGACCAGCTTGGCGTTGGGGATGACCGCGCGGATGCGGTCGACCATGCCGGCGATCTGCTCGACATGCGGCTTTTCGGTTTCGATCCAGAGGAGATCGGCCCCATTCTGGAGCGAGGTGATGCAGTCGAGCACGACCCGGTCCTCGCCCGTGCCGGAGCGGAACTGGTAGAGGTTCGACGGCAGGCGCTTCGGGCGGAACAGCTTGCCGTCGCGGGCGAGGACGACATCGCCGCGCAGGGTGGAGATGTCAGCGACCTCTTCGACGTCGAGGAAGCCGTTATACTGATCGCCAAGGTCGCCCGCTTCGCGGCTGAAGGCGATCTGCTTGGTGAGGCCCGCGCCCAGCGAGTCCGTGCGCGCGACGATGATGCCGTCGTCAATGCCGAGTTCCAGGAAGGCATAGCGGCAGGCGCGGATCTTCGCGAGGAAGTCCTCATGCGGGACCGTGACCTTGCCGTCCTGATGGCCGCATTGCTTTTCGTCCGACACCTGGTTTTCGATCTGGAGCGCGCAAGCGCCCGCCTCGATCATCTTCCGGGCGAGCAGATAGGTCGCCTCCGCATTGCCGAAACCCGCGTCGATGTCCGCGATGATGGGGACGACATGGGTTTCATGATTGTCGATGGCGTTGGTCAGGCGCTGTATCTCAACCTCGTTGCCCGCTTCCCGCGCCTTGTCGAGGTCGCGGAACAGCATGCCCAGTTCGCGTGCGTCGGCCTGACGAAGGAAGGTGTAGAGTTCCTCGATCAGCGCGGGGACGCTGGTCTTTTCATGCATCGACTGGTCCGGGAGCGGGCCGAACTCGCTGCGCAGCGCGGCGACCATCCAGCCGGAGAGATAGAGATATTTCCCCTTGGTCGAGCCGAAATGCTTCTTGATCGAGATGAGCTTCTGCTGCCCGATGAAGCCGTGCCAGCAGCCCAGCGACTGGGTGTAGTTGGCGGGATCGGCGTCATAGGCCGCCATGTCGCGGCGCATGATCGCGGCGGTGTGGCGGGCGATGTCGAGGCCGGTCTGAAAGCGGTTCTGGAGGCGCATGCGGGCGACCGCTTCGGGCGCGACGCCATCCCAGTTGCGCTGTCCTTGAAGCAATGTGTCGGCCTTCGTGATTTCCTGGGCATAGGTCATGCGGGTCGAATCCGTGAATGAAGTGACGAGATGGGAGGAGTTTTAGGGAAGGTTCCGGCGTGGGGGAGAGGCTGCGCGGTTCAGTTGTCGATCTTTACAAATTTTGCGTGTATAGTTGTAATGACCTGCACAGGAGTGAAGCAGCCGATGGCCAAGGATCGTCCCGTCTATATGGGCCCGCGCCTGCGGAGGTTGCGGCGTGAGTTGGGGCTGACGCAGGCGGACATGGCGACGGACCTGGAGATATCGCCATCCTATGTCGCGCTGCTGGAGCGCAACCAGCGGCCGTTGACCGCCGACATGCTGCTGCGGCTCGCCCGCACCTACCGCATGGACATGGGCGAACTGGCGGGCGACGGCGGCGCGGAGCAGACGGCGCGGCTGCAAGCGGTGCTGAAGGACCCGATGTTCGCCGACATCGACCTGCCCGCGCTCGCGACGCAGGATGTCGCGATCAACTATCCGGGGATGACCGAGGCGCTGCTGCGGCTGCACACCGCCTATCGCGAGGAGCAGATGGCGCTGGCCGACCGGGGCGTGGAGAGCGGCCCCGCCGCCGCCGAAGCGCCCGATCCGGTCGCGGAATCCCGGCGCTTCCTGGCCGCGCGCCGCAACAGCTTCCCCTTGCTGGACGATGCGGGCGAAAAGCTGGCCGCCGAGATCGAACAGGCGGGCGGCCTTCCCGGCTGGCTGAAAGCGAAACATGGTCTGCGTGTGCGACGGCTCCCCCCCGACGTCATGGCGGGATCGATGCGGCGGCTCGACCGGCACCGGGACGCCGTGCTGATCGACGACACGCTGGACGGCGCGAGCGGCAGTTTCCAACTCGCCTTGCAGATCGCCTATCTGGAGATGCGGCGCGACTTCGACGCGATCCTGAAGGACGGGCAGTTCGCGAGCGAAAGCGGGCGACGGCTGACCCGGCGCGCGCTCGCCAGTCATGGCGCGGCGGCGATCCTGATGCCCTATGCCGCCTTCGCCAAGGCGGCCGAGGCGCGGCGCTATGATGTGGAGGCGCTGGGGCGGCAGTTCGGGACGAGCTTCGAACAGACGGCGCACCGACTGACCACGTTGCAGAAGCCGGGGCAGGAGCGCGTCCCCTTCTTCTTTCTGCGGGTCGACCAGGCGGGCAATGTCAGCAAGCGTCTCGACGGCGCAGGCTTTCCCTTCGCGCGCCATGGCGGATCATGCCCTTTATGGTCCGTCCATCATGTGTTCGAGCGACCGCGCGAGGTGATGACGCAATGGCTAGAGTTGCCGGACGGGCAGCGCTTCTTCTCGATCGCGCGGACGGTGACGGCTGGCGGCGGCGGCTGGGGCGCGCCACGCGTTGAACGAGCAGTCGCCCTCGCCTGCGCGGCGGAACATGCGCACCGGCTGGTCTATACGCAGGACCTTCCCGCGAGCGAGCCGACTCCGATCGGCGTGACGTGCCGCCTGTGCCACCGCAGTCAGTGCATGGCCCGATCCGCCCCGCCGATCGGGCGCGACATGCTGCCGGAGGATTTCCGGCGGGGCTATGCGCCCTTTGGCTTTGCGGACGGGTGACGCCGCTCAGTTCATGAAGGGCGCGCGGGGTTCGAGCCCGGCGGCGGCGTAGCAGGCGTCGATCACGCGCATATTGGCGATCGCGTCACTGGCGTCCGTGATCGGCGGAACGCCGGTGCGAACGGCGGTCAGGAAAGCGGCGAGCTGCGCGGCGTAGCTGGAGGGGTGCGACGCCGCGCGTTCCTTGCGACGGCCCGCCTGCGTCTCGATCGTCAGGCGATTCCACAATTGCGGCATGACGAAATTGGCGATCCTGAGCGTTCCGGCAGTCCCTTCGACCCGGGCCGCGATCGCGAACAGCGGCCAGCCGCGCATCGCGGCGGTGATCGTTCCCGTCCGGCCATCGGCGAAGTCCAGCTCCGCCTGCATCAGTTGATCCACGCCGGGGCTGTGGAGCTTTGCCCGAGCAGTGCGGACCGTCGGTTCGGCGGCGGCGAGTGTGCGGACCATGTGAATGGCGTAGCAGCCCGCATCCATGGTCGCCCCGCCGCCCAGCGGCAATCGCCAGCGAATGTCGTCCTTGCCCGGCAGGTGAAAGCGGAACGTCGCCGCAATATGGCGAACGTCGCCCAACTCACCCGACGCGATGATCGACAGGGCCCGCGCGACGAGCGCGTGGTAGCGATAGTGAAACGCCTCCATCACGATCAGCCCCGTGCGCCGCGCAACCGCGGCGACGGCCTCCGCCTCCTGCGCATTCGCCGTGAACGGCTTTTCGCACAACACATGCTTGCCGGCTTCGAGCGCCGCGATCGTCCAGCGGCCATGCAGGCTGTTGGGGAGCGGGTTGTAGACGGCGTCGATGGCCGGATCGGCGATCAGCGCTTCATAGGATGGATAGACCCCGGCGATGCGATGCCGCCGGGCGAATGCCGCCGCGCGATCCGGCTGGCGCGCCGCAACCCCGGCGATTTCCACGCCCTCCATGGAGCGGGCGGGCGCGATCAACGCCGTCGGCGCGATTCGCGCTGCGCCCAACACCCCGATCCGCAACGGCTTCATCTTCTTTCTTCTCCCACAAGATATTCCGGTTCAACTGCATCCCGATAAAGTCGCGCGATCAAGATAGCGTCAGGCTCTATTTGACCATCGAACAGGGCGACTAGGAATCGCCAATATATATTTCAAGGCGTGGTGCACTATTGCCACATCTATCGGCGCAAAGGGGCCAAGATCCTGTTTCCCCGCCTTTACTGCCGCAACCGCGAAACCGTAGAGGGCATTCCGCTCCAACAATTTATATGAGGAGGAGAACCCCCTATGAAGAAAATCCTAGCTTCCGCACTGCTGCTCGCCAGCGTTTCGGCCCCCGCCTTCGCGCAGGACGCCGTGCCTTTTTCGGGTCCCTATGTCGGCGCCGTCGTCGGCCTGGACCATGTCGACTTCGACTCCCGTAGCCATGACAGCGGCCTGCTCTATGGCGGCGTTGTCGGTTACGACATCAACGTCAACGGCGCCGTGTTCGGCCTCGAAGGCGAATATGCCGATTCCGACGTCAAGGAAACTGAGACCGATGTTCCGACACCCGGCGACAGCCTGTCGGTCCGCACGAGCCGCGACCTTTACGCCGGCGTACGCATCGGCGGCCAGATCGCCCCGAACGTCCTCGTCTACGCCAAGGGCGGCTACACCAACGCCCGCTTCAAGGCCACTCTTGACGACGGCACGACCGTGGTCAGCGACAGCCTGAAGCTGGACGGTTACCGTCTGGGCGCAGGCGTGGAAACCACGTTCCAGGGCTTCACCGCCCGCGCCGAATATCGCTATTCGCGCTATGAGCGGCTGGGCAGCGTGAACCCGGAACGCCATCAGGCGGCTCTGATCCTGGGCTACCGCTTCTGAGGCTGAAAAGCTTCTGACGAATGAGAGGGGCGTCCTTTGGGCGCCCCTTTTTTTGTGCGTCAGTCCTCGATCAGGTCGAGATAGGCGACGACATCATTGTCGGTGGCGAGGAAAAGCCCGTCCTGCACATCCTGCGGCTGTTGCGCGGCGAGCCGCAGCGCCTCGTCGAGCGAGCCGTAGAAGAGGGTGTTCGCCGCGCCGCCCTCCTGCGCATCGCTCAGATGATAGAGGCGGACGGTGGCCGAATTATAGGTTGTGCGCATGAGGGGAGTATCGGGCGACGGGCGCGGGGATGCAAGCGGGGTGGAGGACGGAAGGGCTGAATCGGGATCAGTTTTCCGTTCGCCCTGAGCCCTTCGACAAGCTCAGGAGAGCCTTGTCGAAGGGCTCAGGGCGAACGGGAGGATGCGATACCGTTTTAAAGCGCGCGGCCCTTAACCCGCCGAAATGGGGACAGACTGATTCAGGGCAGGGGATCGCGCCAAGCAGACGGGGCCTGATAGGGCTATGATCGGTGCGGGCGAGTCGCGCCCGGGCACGGACATGCAGGCAGGAGGCGGCATGGCGGACATGGAACGCCTGCGCCGGATGATGGTCGACCGCCAGATCGCCCGCAGGGGCGTCAGCGACCACCGGCTGCTGGCCGCGATGCGCGACGTGCCGCGCCACTGCTTCGTTCCGGAACAGTTGCAGGACCATGCCTATGACGACATGCCCCTGCCGGTCGAGGCGGGGCAGACCATTTCCCAGCCCTATATTGTCGCGGTGATGATCGAGGCGGCGGCGATCGGGCCGGCCGACCGGGTGCTGGAGGTGGGAGTCGGGTCAGGCTATGCCGCCGCGATCATGAGCCGGCTGGGCGGCCATATCTTCGCCATCGACCGCCATGAGGAACTGGCCGACCTGGCCCAGGAGCGGATGGCGCGGCTCGGTTATACCAATGTCTCCGTCCGGGCGGGGGACGGCACGGAAGGCTGGCCCGAACAGGCGCCGTTCGACGCGATACTGGTCGCCGCCGCCGGCCCTGACGTCCCGCTGCCGCTGTGCGAGCAACTGGCGATCGGCGGGCGGCTGGTCATGCCGGTGGGAGGGACCAGCGACCAAAGGCTGATACGCCTGACCCGGACCACGCAGGACAGGTTCGCAAGGCAGGAACTGGAGGCGGTGCGTTTCGTGCCGCTGATCGGCATCCATGGCTGGCGGGTCGAGGAATGACCGTGGCCAGGACGAACGCGCCGCCCCCGCCCTTCGTCACCCCGTGAAATTGCCGGCCGCGGCGAAGGCGGCGATGTCGTGGCGGCCGCTGGGTTCCTCGCGCGACTGAAGCGCTTCGGGCAGGACCGATCGGTCCGCCCGCCGACCGATGGCGACCGCCGCCTCGACGCGGAAGCGGTCGGGCACGGCCAGTTCAGCGCGCGCCCGATCGAAATCCAGGCCGGTCATGCCATGGCTGTGATAGCCCAGCCGCGTCGCCTGAAGCGCCATGAGCGCCCAGGCCGCGCCCGTGTCGAAACTATGGCTGTGCGATGGGCTGGCCTCGTCCGATCCGGGGCGGCTGATCAGCGTATCGGAAAGGATGTAGATCAGGACCGACGCGCGCTCGACCCATGACTGGTTGAACGGCAGCAGCAGGTCGACGAAGCGGCGCCAGTCCGCGCTGTCGCGATGCGCATAGAGAAAACGCCAGGGCTGATAGTTGAAAGCGGACGGAGCCCAGCGCGCGGCGTCGAAGATCGTGTCGAGATCCTGCTGGGGAATGGACGAACCATCGAAGGCGCGGGGCGACCAGCGTTCGATGAAGAGCGGATCGACGGCGCGCGTCAGAACGCGGGATGGTGACGTCATAATATCTCCCGAAGGCGTGGGGGTTGGCAGGGATAAGTCGCTATATTGGTCCAGCCGGCAGGGCGGACAAGGCCGGGCGCTCAATCAGCGATCGGGAAGGCGCGCAGGGACGCCATCGGGGCCACGGTCGATCAGAACCCGGTGGGGCTCCCGCAGGAATTCCTGCTTCAGGCTGTCGCACAGCCGGCTCCAGTTCCTCCTGACAGCCACTCGCCATGCCATGTCATCTCTCCCAGCCGAATCGATCGGGCTTATCTATTATTATGGTAGAGATTTGTCTTTCAAGCTTTACTACGCATGCGCCTAGAGCAGCTTGGACAGTCAGGACTGTAGGGAAAAGCGCACCCCGGGCGGCGACGGACGTGTGCAGTTCGCCTGCCCCCACCCGGGGTGTCATGGTCGTCATGTGCAGAGTATGACAACGCTGTCTTCCCTATATTTCGCTCCTCTGAAGGGATCAAGCAGATTCTAAACTGGATCAATAATGGGTCGCGCCCCGCCATTGGCCCGGATAGCGGCGCTCGGGCAAAAGCCTGTTTTCTTCCACCGTCTTCCATGGCAAGGCGGCGGCATGACGGACGATCCCCTCTTTCCATGCCAGCAATTGACCGCCGCGCATGGCGGCGGGAGCGCCTAGCTGACTATCATGCCCAGCATCCACGATGTCGCAGCGCTTGCGGGCGTTTCGATCAAGACCGTGTCGCGCGTCGTCAACAAGGCGCCCAATGTCAGCGCGCAGTTGCGCGACCGGGTGACGGCCGCGATCCAACAGCTGGATTACAGGCCCAACCAGTCGGCGCGCCGGCTGGCGGGCGGCCGATCCTTCATGATCGCCTTTCTCTACAATAATCCGGCGCCCAGCTATACTGGCGGCATCCAGGGGGGCGCCGCGAGCCGGTGCCGGGAACTGGGCTATCATCTGGTGGTCGAGCCCGTGCCGCTTGCGGGCGACGAGCGATATGCGCTTCTCGACCGGCTGGTCGCGGCGCTGCGGCCGGACGGCGTGTTCCTGATCCCGCCGCTGTCGGACGACCCGCAGATGCTCCAGCGCCTGGCGGAACTGAAGCTGCCCTGCGCGCGCATCGCCGGGTCGGCGGCGGTGGCGGAAAGCTTCAATATCCAGACGCCTGAAAAAGCGGCGGGGCGGATGGTCGCGGATCATCTGATCGGCCTGGGGCACCGGCGCATCGGCGTCGTCGCGCCGCCCCCCAGCCACAGTGCGGCGCGGCAGCGGGTCGAGGGTTTTCGGGAAGGACTTGCGGCCGCCGGAGTGAGCCTGGACGATGCGCTATGCGTGGAGGGCGCGTTCGACTTCCCGTCAGGCATTGTGGCGGGCGAGGCGTTGCTGCGACTCGCCCAGCCGCCGAGCGCCATCTTCGCCACCAATGACGACATGGCGCTGGGCGTGCTGACGATCGCTCACCGCCTGGGTTTGCGCGTGCCGGAGGATCTGTCGGTCGTGGGCTTCGACGACACGCCGGCGAGCCTGACGGCATGGCCGCCGCTCACCACCGTGCGCCAACCGCTGGAGCTTATGGGCGAAGCGGTGATCGACGCGCTGGTCAACGGCTCCGCCGATGCGCCCGACTTCCTCTTCGAACTGGTGGAACGCGACAGTTGCGGTCCGGCCGCCGGCTGAAACCTCCGTTCAGCCCGCGAACAAATGGGTGGGAAGGCCCCTGACGCCCGCATCCACCTCAAAAAAGGCACCGTCATATTCGGTTTCGGGCAGGCCGATCGCCGCTGAACTGACGAACATGCGATCCAGATCGGGGCCGGCGAAGGTGATGTTCGTCACCTGCCGCGCGGGCAGCGGGATGGCGCGGTCCAGCTTTCCTTCGGGCGTGAAGCGGCTGATGCGGCCGCCGCCCCAATGGGCGACCCACACATGGCCTTCCGCATCCACGGTCATGCCGTCGGGATAGCCATCCTCCTGCGCGAACTGGATGAAGGGCTGCCGATCGGCGATGCCGCCGTCGCTGGTGCGGGCGAAGCGATACATGGTGCGTCGCATCGTGTCGCTATGGTAAAGCCAGCGGCCGCAGGGCGAGAAGGCGGGGCCGTTCGTCACGCCATAGCCGCTGTCCATCATTGTCCAGCGCCCGTCCGGATCAAGCCGGTAGAGCGCGCCGCTGTCCTGCTCCTCCGCCATGTCCATGGTCCCGCACCAGATGCGGCCATCGGCGTCGGCCTTGCCGTCGTTCATGCGGTTGCCGGGGAGGTCCGGTTCCGGGTCGCCGATGGGGGTGATGGTCAGCGGATCAAGCGTCAGCTGCGCAAAGCCGCTCTGGAAACCAGCGACGAAGCCGCCGCTCTTGCGTTCCGCCACCCAGCCCAGCGGTTCAGGCATGGCCCAGCGGTCGATCCGCCCGTCGGCCAGCGACAGGCGATTGAGCGCCGGCGCGAGGATGTCGACCCAATAGACCGCATTGTCCCGCGCCGACCAAAGCGTGCCCTCACCCAGCGTATCGCGCGCATCGCGATCGATCTTCCGCCACTCAACCATCATCAACGCTCCACGGAAAGACGATACACCATGATATGCCGATAGGGCTTGCCCGGGTCCACGCGCGCCGACGGAAAGCCGGGCTTGTTGGGGGAGTCGGGGAATTTCTGCGGCTCCAGCGCGACGCCGTCGCCCATGCGGTAGAGATGGCCCTGCTTACCGACGAGCGTGCCGTCGAGGAAATTGCCGGAATAAAATTGGATGCCCGGCTCGGTGGTCAGCACGTCGAGCACGCGGCCGGAAACGGGGTCCTTCAGCCGGGCGGCCAGTTGAGGCTGCTCGGTCGCGCCCTTGTCCAGCACCCAATTATGATCATAGCCACGTCCGATGGCGATCTGCTGGTCGTGGCCGTCGCGGACGCCGTCGGTGATCGCGCGGGGGCTGCGGAAGTCGAACAGGGTGCGTTCGACGGGCCGCAACTCGCCGGTGG
>DASVOF010000136.1:0-24643 GCA_036383495.1 Sphingobium sp.
CGAGCCGCCGCCGACTGCCGCGACGAGCGCGTCGGGAAGCCGGCCCTCGGCCTCCTTGATCTGCTCGCGCACTTCCGTGCCGATCACCGACTGGAAGTCGCGGACCATGCCGGGATAGGGGTGGGGCCCCGCGACCGTGCCGATGCAGTAGAAGGTGTCGTGGACATTGGTCACCCAGTCGCGCAGCGCCTCGTTCATGGCGTCCTTGAGGGTCGCCGAGCCGCTCGTCACCGGCCGCACTTCCGCGCCCAGCAGGTTCATGCGGAACACGTTGGGCTTCTGCCGCTCCACGTCGACGGCGCCCATGTAGACCACGCAGGGCAGGCCGAAGCGGGCCGTCACGGTGGCCGAGGCCACGCCGTGCTGGCCGGCCCCGGTCTCGGCGATGATCCGGGTCTTGCCCATGCGCTGGGCCAGCAGGATCTGGCCCATGCAGTTGTTGATCTTGTGCGCGCCGGTGTGGTTCAGTTCCTCGCGCTTGAGGTAAATTTTCGCGCCCTTGCCCGCAGGGGCTTCGGCGCGGAGGGATTCGGTCAGGCGTCCGGCGTAATAAAGCGGGTTGGGGCGGCCCACATAGGAGCGCAGCAGCTCCGTGAACTCCCGGTCAAATTCGGGGTCCTGTTTCGCTTCCCGGTAGACCTTTTCCAGCTCCAATATGAGCGGCATCAGCGTTTCGGCGACATAGCGGCCGCCGAAAGGGCCGAAATGGCCGGATGCGTCGGGTTGGGAGCGCAGGGAGTTGTTTATGGTCATGATGGTTGAGCCGCTTTGCAGAAGGCCATGATCTTGTCCACATCCTTGATGCCCGGCGCGCTTTCGACGCCCGAAGAAATGTCCACCAGCGGGGCGCCCGTGATGCGGATGGCTTGCGCGACATTGTCGACGCCAAGGCCGCCAGACAGGCCCCACGGCGCGGATATGGGAACGCCGCGCAGCAGCGTCCAGTCGAAGCGCAGGCCCATGCCGCCGGGCAGTGCGGAGCCTTCCGGCGTCTTGGCGTCGAAGAGGAGGAAGTCGGCGGCGCTGGCATAGGCCTTTGCGGCTTCTATGTCGGCGCGGGTCTTGACCGAGATGGCTTTCCAGACGGGGAGGCCAAAGCGTGCGCGGATGGCGGCGGCGCGTTCGGGGCTTTCCTTGCCGTGGAGCTGGAAGGCGGTGAGGGCGTTGGTGGCGGCGAGTTCCGTGAGGATTTCGTCGGTTGGGTCGACGAGGACGGCTACGCGCCCGATGTGGGAAGGAACCGGCGCGGCGAGGGCGCGCAACTGGTCCACTTCAATGTAACGTGGGCTTTTGGGAAAGAAATTGAAACCCAGATGCGTTGCGCCTGATTGAATGGAGGCGCCGACTGTTTCGGGCGTCGAAAGGCCGCAAATTTTGATGGCGAGTCGGGACATGGGGGGGCTTTAGCGGGTGAGGTGCATTAGAACCATATGCCGCGTGCTCCTGGGCAGGCAGGAGTCCAGTCCCGCCGTTTGAACTGGGCTCCTGCCTGCGCAGGAGCACGTTGTGCTCAAGGGGTGGGTTGGGTCAAATCCATATCGTGCAGCGCCAGCCATTGGTCGGCATGGTCGATACACGCCGCGCCCAGGAAAGCATCCACCTGATCCATGATCTGATCGTCCGTGAGCGCAGCCGGGTCCAGCGGGGGATGCCAGTGGACGCGGAAGTTCGGGCCCTGTGTGCGGATCATGTAGAAGGGCAGGAATTTCGCGCCGACCTTACGCGCCAGGCGCAGGGCGACGGAGAGGTTGCCCGAGGGTGGCAGATCGCGGCCGAAGCGGGGGAACCAGACCTGGCGGTCGCGGCGCTCGTCCAGCAATATGTAGAGCGTGGCGCGGTCTTTGGTGGTGAGGTGCTTGAGGATGCCGCGCGCCGCGCCTTCGCCGGTGATCGCCTCGCCCATGTAACTGGTGCGGGCGCGTTTGAGTTGGGCGGCCTGTTCCGGCTTTTCCGGCGGGGCGTAGACGCCGAGGCCGGGGCGGTCGGTGGACGCCTTGATATGGGCGGCGAGCAGGTCCCAATTTCCCAGATGCACCGCCAGCGCGATCATCGGGCCGGGGCCGTCGAGCACTTGCTTGTAGCCGGGCTGGTCCTCGACCGTGATGTGGTTGTTTTCGATCAGGCGGTCGATGTTGGTGAGTTCGGCCATGGTGCGGCCGAGGTTGAACCAGCGGCGGGTGAGCATCGCCTCGCGGGTCGCTTCATCGAGGCCGGGGCGGAGGATGGCGAGGTTGTTGCGGGCGCGCTGGTCGCGCAGTTTCATGGTCCGCCGCGCGATGTTCAGCGACAGCCAGCCGCCCAGCCATGACGCCACGCGGGCGGGGAGGAGGCGGAGGAGGGTGAAGAGAAAGGGGTTGGAGAGCATCGCGCCTGCCGTCATACAGCAGCGGTCGGGGCGGTAAAGAGGGCGGATTTTCGATGAGTTGGGCCTTGGGGCTTTGGGTGGCGTTGCAGGGGCTGACGTTGCTGGGCGTGCTCAATTATTGGCGGCATCTGCCGGTGGACCGGCGGGAGGAAGGGCCTGATGGCGTCGTCGTGCTGCTGTCGGTGCGGGATGATTGGGACGGCGGTGGGGCACTGATCGCGCGGTTGAAGGCGCAGACGGTGCGGTTTCGGTTGATGATTGCGACTTCCGGGGCGTGTGCGGGAGCGGAGGCTCTGGCGGCGCGTGAGGGGGAATGGGTGCAGATCGTTCGCGCGGGGGTGGCGCGCGATGAGGGGCAGAAGGTTCATAAATTGCGGGCGGCTTTGCGGGCCTTGCGCGAGGGGGACCGCTATCTGGTGTTCGTGGACGCGGATATCGAGCCGCCGGCGCGGCTGGTGGGGCGGTTGCTCTTTCCCCTGGTGCGGGGGAAGGCGGATATTGTGACCGGATACCGGCTGTTGTTGCCGGAGGCCGGCGCTGTCGCCGCGCTGGTGGGGGCGGTGGAGATGCAGTTGGCGACGCTGCCGCGTGCGGCGAGCGCGACGATGCCCTGGGGCGGGGCCATGGCGCTGACGCGGGAGGTGGCGAAGCGGCTGGATCTGGATGCGGCTCTGGCAGGGCGCTTGTCGGATGACATGGCGATCGGGCTGGCCGGGTGGCGCGCGAAGTTGCGGTTGCGGCCGGTGCGGGATTTGCTGGTGGCGAGTCCGCTGGAGGGGCGCGGGGCGATTGGCTTCGGGGTGCGGCAGTATCGGCACATATGGACCAACAGCGCGGGGATGTGGGTGGTCGCTTCTGTTGTGGTCGGGGTGCAGGCTTCGGGCTGGGTCTGGGCGCTCGGTTGGGGTGGATTGAGCGCGGTGGCGGTGGGTTATGCGGCGGCTGTGGGGCGGGCGTTGGTGCGGCGGCGGATTATTGCGGGCGTGGTGGAGCAGGGACAGGCGCGGAAGGCGCGGCGGTCGCTCTGGTGGGATGTGCTGGCGCCCTTTGCGGTGTGCTGGACGCATATGGGGATGCAGTTGGCAGCGGCCGGGTCGCGGCGGATCAGGTGGGGCGGGTATGAGTATTGGGTGAGGCGAGGGAAGGTCGTGCGGATGGAGAGGGTGGGGGAGTGAAACTGTGAGAGGCATTTGGCTCAAGAATATCTGCTCTTGCTTTATATTCCTGTTCGCTGCCACCGCTTGTCGCGCGGACGAGGCGAGCGACCCACAGAATGCAGAACTTATCGTAGAACCCGACGAACCTGCTTATGGTGATGAAGTTTCCATAAAGGGAAATTATGTGTGGGGTTTTGAAACCAGCGCATTTTATCTTTGCAGCGAGACGCGGAAGCGATGCGTTTCGACGGCGCCACTGAATGGTGCTGGTTGCTGGATTGAATTTACAAAAGAGGGCTTTGCACAGCTATCGAAGCTTAGGCCGAACGATGATGACATGCTTGAGGGCGGTGAAGTCTGGATTGAAGGTTCAGGTCGGATTGCTAGACGCCCAGGTAACTTCGGCCATTTGGGGGGCTATTCGTGCCAAATCCAGATTGCCAGTGTATATAGCGTTGACGCTGGTCCACCCTATCTTTTCCGACCTCCAGACCCATGATCGTCATTCCCGCGGAGGCGGGAATCCATCTCACGCCATAGCCTAAGATGAAACGTCAGGAGATGGGTTCCCGCCTTCGCGGGAATGACGAAGGTGGAGAGGCTTGGGTGAGCGTTTCTCGACTTCGCTCGAAACGAACGGAGGTGGGTTAGAAGCCCGCTGGGAACAGATGCCTACCCCGTTCGTCCAGCCGCAACACCACCTTGCCCGCCACTGCGCTCAACGGGAGGTCGCCATAGAGGTGCGGAAAAAGCGCGCCGCCGCGTGATTCTTCCCATTTCACCGCCTCGCCGAAGGGGGCGAGGTCGATCATGACCATCACCAGATTGTCCTGGCCTGCGAAATGTTTTGCGGCAGTCTCCGCCGCCTGCTGCCGGGTGGACATGTGGATATAGCCGTCGGCCAGATCGACGGGCGCGCCTTTGAACGCGCCGTCGGTCTTTAGGTGGTCATACTGATCCTTTGTCAGGATCTTGTAGGCGAAGAGGTCGGTCACGCTTCGCCGGATTCCTCGGGCGCTACCGCTTCCGTCACTTCTTCGGCTTCGTCGCTTTCCTCGATCTTTGCGGCGCTGACGACATGTTCGTTGTCGGACACGTTGAAGAGGCGCACGCCGGCCGAGCTGCGGCCGATGACGCGCAGGCTGTCTAGCCCCATGCGGATGAGCTTGGCCTGATCGGTGACGAGCATCAGATGATCCTCGTGCCGGGCGGCGAAGCTGGCGACGACGGGGCCGTTGCGGCCGATATTGTCGATGTTGGTGATGCCCTGACCGCCGCGTCCGGTGCGGCGATAGTCATAGGCGGAGGACAGTTTGCCATAGCCGTTGGAGCAGACGGTGAGGATGAACTGTTCGCGGTCGCGCATCAGGGCGAACTGCGCCTGATCCTTCATCTCGCCTTCCTTTTCCGGCTTCCACGGGGCGAAGCGCAGATATTCCTCGCGCTCCTCCTGATTGGCGCCGGAGCGGGTGAGGATGGAGAGGGAGATCACCTCGTCATCCTTCTTGAGCGTCATGCCGCGTACGCCGGTGGAGGTGCGGCTCTGGAATTCGCGCACTTCGGTGGCGGCGAAGCGGATCGCCTTGCCCTGGCGGGTCGCGAGGAGGACGTCATCCTCTTCGGAAAGAAGCGCGACGCCGATCAGGTGGTCGGTGCTTTCATCGTCGAAGCGCATCGCGATCTTGCCGTTGCTGGGCACGTTGGCGAAGGCGTCCATGCTGTTGCGGCGGACCGTGCCGTTCGCGGTCGCGAACATGACGTGCAGGTCCTTCCAGCTTTCCTCATCCTCGGGCAGCGGCAGGACGGTCTGGATCGTTTCGCCGGGGCCAAGCGGGAGCAGGTTGACCATCGGGCGGCCGCGCGTGGCCGGGCCGCCTTCGGGCAGGCGCCAGACTTTCAGGCGATAGACCTTGCCCGCGGTCGAGAAGAACAGGACCGGCGTGTGCGTGGAGGTCACGAACAGTTCGGTGATGGCGTCCTCATCCTTGGTCGCCATGCCGGAGCGGCCCTTGCCGCCGCGCGCCTGGGCGCGGAAGCTCTCCAAGGGCGTGCGCTTGATATAACCCTGCACGGTGACGGTGACGACCATCTCCTCGCGCTCGATCAGGTCTTCGTCCTCGATTCCGTCGGCGGCGGCGGTGATCTCCGAGAGGCGCGGGGTGGCGAAGTCGCGTTCGATGACCTCGAACTCCTCGCGCATGACGGCGTAGAGCTTCTGCCGGTCCCCGAGGATGGCGAGATATTCGGCGATGGCGGCGGCGAGTTCGGCCAGTTCCTTGCCGATTTCGTCACGGCCGAGCGCGGTCAGGCGATGCAGGCGCAGGTCGAGGATGGCGCGGACCTGCGTGTCGCTCAGGCGATAGGTGTCGCCGGACGCTTCGGTCTCGATGGCTTCGACGAGCTTGAGATAGGACGCGATTTCCGCCACCGGCCAATCGCGGGCGAGCAGCGTTTCGCGCGCTTCGGCGGGGCTGGCGGAACCACGGATGATGCGGACGACTTCGTCGAGGTTGGTGACCGCGATGACGAGGCCCAGCAAGATATGCGCGCGGTCGCGGGCCTTGTTGAGTTCGTATTTCGTGCGGCGGGTGATCACCTCTTCGCGGAACTTTACGAACGCCTCGATGATGTCGCGGATGTTGAGCAGTTCCGGGCGGCCGCCGCGAATGGCGAGCATGTTGGCCGGGAAGCTCGACTGGGCGGGGGTGTTGCGCCACAGCTGGTTGAGCACGACTTCGGGCGTCGCGTCGCGCTTAAGGTCCATGACGATGCGGACGCCTTCGCGGTTCGATTCGTCGCGAATGTCGCTGATGCCCTCGATCCGCTTGTCCTTGGCGGCTTCGGCGATCTTTTCAACCAGGCCGTTCTTGCCGACCTGATAAGGGATGGCGGTGAGGACGATCGACTGGCGATCGCCGCGCCCTTCCTCGATCTTGTAGCGCGAACGCATCATGATCGAGCCGCGCCCGGTGTGATAGGCGCTGCGCGCGCCGGACTGGCCGAGGATCAGCGGCGCAGTCGGGAAATCGGGACCGGGGACGATCTGGATCAGTTCGTCAATGGTGATGCCGGTGTTGTCGATATAGGCCAGGCAGGCGCGGATGACTTCGCCCAGATTGTGCGGCGGGATGTTGGTCGCCATGCCGACCGCGATGCCGCCCGCGCCATTGACCAGCAGGTTGGGGAAGCGGGCGGGCAGAACCTGGGGTTCGCTTTCCGAAGCGTCGTAGTTCGGCTGGAAATCGACGGTGTCCTTGTCGAGATCTTCCAGCAGCGCGTTCGTCACCTTGGCGAGGCGGGCTTCGGTGTAACGCATGGCCGCCGGCGGATCGGGGTCCATGGAACCGAAGTTCCCCTGACCGTCGATCAGCGGCACCCGCATCGACCAATCCTGCGTCATGCGGGCCAACGCGTCATAGATGGAGGCGTCGCCATGGGGGTGATATTTACCGATCACGTCACCGACGATGCGCGCCGACTTGCGATAGGGCTTGTTATAGTGAAACCCGGATTCGTTGGCCGAGAAGAGAATGCGGCGATGCACGGGCTTCAGCCCGTCGCGCACATCGGGCAGGGCGCGGGCGACGATCACCGACATCGCATAGTCGAGATAGCTCGCCTTCATCTCATCCACGATGGAGATGGGGCTGATGTCCGAGGGGTCGGCGAGGGCAGTCTCGTCGGTCAATGCGATTCTCTTTTTGGATGGAGAGGTTGTGTCATCCATCCACTAGCGGAGCGAAACATTCCTGTCACCCCTCGCGCGTACGCGCGCGCTTGGCTTGAAGGCCGAGCCGCAAGAAGGGGCTGACAGGCGGGAATGTGGTGCATATAGCTATTCAAACGTCATTCACGCGCCGCCCCCTAACCGGTGCTCAATCAAGGTCGCCTGTCCCCCCGGGCGCAGATGGAGAAGATGATCATGCGTTTTGTTACCCCGGTGGCGCTCGCGCTGGCTCTTGCGCTGACAGGCGGCGCGATTTCCGCCCCGTCGATGGCCGCGAAGAAGGAAGACAAGAAGGGCGCAGCGCCCAAGCTCAACCTTTCCCCCGACGTGATCAAGCCGCTCCAGGCCGCGCAGGCCGCCACCCAGAAGAATGATTACGCCGCCGCCAAGGTCGCGCTGGCCGAAGCGGAGAGCAAGGCCAAGTCGAACGACGACAAATATCAGATCGGCGCTATGAAGCTGAACGCGGCGATCGCCGCCCAGGACACGGCGACGCAGGCGGAGGCGATCACGCAGATGCTCGATAGCGGGGTGGCTCCGCCCGAGCAGCTGGGGCAGTTGAGCGCCGTATCCGCTGAACAGGCCATGCAGGCGAAAAATTACGATCTGGCGATCCAGCGGAGCCAGGCGGGAATCCAGGCAGGCTACAAGCCGGATTCGTTGAACGCGATGCTGGCGCAGGCCTATTTCGCCAAGGCAGGCAGCGCCAATCCTTCCGCCGAGCCGGCGCGCGGCCTGAACCAGCAGGGTCTGGCCGCGCTGAAGGCGGGCATAGATGCGACCAAGGCCGCAGGCGGCCAGGTGCCCGCCCAGTGGTATCAGATCGGCGTCAGCCGCGCGGCTGCGGCCAAGTTGCCCGAAGTCAGCCAGTGGGCTGCGCTGGCCTATCAGGCGGCGCCCAGCGGCGAAAATCTCCGCACGCTCATTCGCCTGTTCCAGCAGGGCAATCCCAACATCTCCACCCGCGAGAATCTCGACGTCCTGCGCCTGATGGCGGTTTCGGGCGGGCTGATCGTCGCCGGGGACTTCCTCGAATATGGCGAGATGGCGTCGAAGACGGGCATCTATGGAGAGGTCAAGACGGCGATCGATTCCGGCCGCGCGAAGGGTGTGCTGAAGGGCACACAGGGCGGCGACCTCTACCAGACGGCGACGCCGAAGATCGCGGGCGACAAGAGCTCGCTGGGTTCGGCAGAGGCCGACGCGCGCAAGGCCGCTACCGGCAAGATCGCCGCGGCGACCGCCGACGCTTATCTGGGCTATGGCGACTATGCCAAGGCGGCGTCGCTGCTGGAACTGGCCAAGCAGAAGGGCGGCGTGGACGCCGACGAAGTGAACACGCGTCTGGGCATCGCCAAGGCGCTGGGCGGCGACACCGCTTCGGCCAAGGCCGCGTTCCAGTCGGTGCAGGCGGGCACGCGCAAGAAGATCGCCGACCTTTGGCTCGCCTATCTGGCGACCAAGGCCTGACGGCCTGAAGATAAGGCGCGCCGCCGGAAGGGGCAGCGCGCCCATTTTCCTCGACATCGACTGCAACAGGGACCGGCGCCGGGCGTCGGACAAAGAAAAGGGAACGGCCGATGGGCAGGCTGCGTCAATCCATGCTGACATATGGCGGGCTCGCGATGGCGGGGGCGCTGATGGCGTCAGCCCCCGCGCTGGCGAAGAAGCCGGCGGCGAGCGGGTCCGTCATCACCATGTCGGACAGATTCCGCACAGCCGCGCAAGCGGCGGACAGCGCGATCAAGGCCGGAGATGTCGCCACCGCGCAGAGCCAGATCGCGGGCCTGACGCCGACGAGCGATTTCGAAGCCTATGCGGCCGCCGCGCTGCGGTTCGAACTGGCGGTGCTGAAGCGGGACTTTCAGGCGGAGCGTGTGGCGCTGACCGACATGTTCAAGACCGCGTCGGCGCCGAAAAAGGATGCGCCGCGACTGCGCTATATTGCGGGCTACCTGTCCTATGTCGTCGGCAATTACGCCGATGCGCTGGCGCAGCTCGATTATGCGAAGACGCTGGGCTACGACGCGGTCGACGCGACGATGCTGCGCGCCGACATTTATCTGCGCAAGAACAAGCCAAGGGACGCGCGCCCTTATGTGCAGGAGGCGCTGACGCGGCAGAAGGCGTCCGGGCAGGCTGTTCCGGCGGCCTGGTATGACCGGGCGATCTCCCTGGCCTATGCGACGGGCGACTGGGCCGAGGTCGGTTCGCTCTACCGCGAACGGCTGGCGCATTATGACTCGGCGGGCGAGTGGCGTTCGGCGCTGGTCAATTATCTGACCGCGCCGGGCATGGACAGCCAGGTGCAGCTGGACCTTTATCGCCTCCAGGCCGCCAACGGCGCGATGGCGAGCGAGCGCGACTATCAGGGCTATGCGCAGTTCGCGGAAAAGGCGGGCAACCATGCCGAGGCGAAGGCGATCATCGAAGCGGGGCGCGCGGCGGGCAAGTTGACGCCGACCCAGACGGTGACGTCGGCGCTGATGAAGAGCGTCGCGCCCAAGGCCGCCAAGGAGATCGCGGCCTTGCCCGCCGCCGCCAAGAAGGCGACCGGCGCCAAGGACGGATCGGCGGCGATGGCCGTGGCCGACGGCTATTTCTCGCTCAGCCAGTTTCCGCAGGCGGTGGAATATTATCGGCTGGCGCTGAGCAAGGGCGGCGTCGATCAGGGCAAGGCGAACGCCCGGCTGGGGATCGCGCTGGCGCGTTCGGGCGATCTGGGCGGCGCGAAGGCGGCGCTGGCGCAGGCTGGCGGCAATTGGGCCAATGTTGCGGGCTTCTGGTCGGTTTGGGTGGATCAGCAGAGCCGCAAGACGGCGTTTAAGCCGGTTGGTGTGACGCCGGCGGGTTGAGGGTCCGAAGATATCCCTTCTCCCCTGGAGGGAGAAGGATACGCAGCCTTGCCAGCTTTGCTGGCTAGGCGGAGTTGGATGAGGGGGAGCGGCCCCACGGCCCGCGCGATCCGACGGATCGCATCCCCCTCACCCAGCTGCGACTAGGGCAGCAAGCTGCCAAGTCTACGCAGCCCTCTCCCTCAAGGGAGAGGGGTTAGAATGTCTACCATCACACCGGCAGCGGAACGCCCGGCAGGCTCTTCGATGCGCGAATGGTGAGGGAGGTTTTCACACTCACCACATTGGGCGCGGGCGTTAGTTTTGACGTCAGGAATTGCTGGAAGCTTTGAAGGTCCCTGGCCACGACTTTCAGGATGAAATCGATCTCGCCGTTCAACATGTAGCATTCGCGCACTTCGGGCAGGGTGGCGACATGATCCTCGAAAGCCTTGAGGTCGGCTTCGGCCTGGCTCTTGAGGCTGACCATGGCGAAAACGGTGATGGTATAGCCCAGCATCGCCGGGTTCACGACGGCATGGTAGGAGTTGATCGCTCCGTTTTCCTCAAGCGCGCGGACCCGGCGGAGACAGGGTGGCGCGGTCAGTCCGACCTTGCGGGCCAGCTCCACATTGGTCATCCGACCTTCCTGTTGCAGCTCCCCCAGGATCTGCAGGTCGATGTCGTCGATATTGGGGCCAGCCATTATTACGCTTATTTCCTTACTGTTTCCTTACCCGCTATCATAATAATATTTCAGCGTAATGCAATTGTCCCACTATGCAACGTTCCCAAATGATCCCGCGGAGACCCTTTCATTGTGCCGGTGGAGGGCCTATTCCTTAAGCGACAATTTCCCCCGGCGATGACGCTTTGCGCCTCGCCGGGACTCTTGCGAGGAACAGGGTGCGCTTCAACGATCTGATGCAGACGGTTCTTGCCGCTGAGAATAGAAGCGGCCTCGGCGCGGTAACGCTGTGGCGTCAGTGCGTGGATCTGCTGGCGCAAAATGATCGACCCGAGCGCCAGTCGCTGTCCGCTGGCGAGCGGGCGGCGTTGCTCGACCGGCTGGGGGAGTTGCGGCCGATGTTGTCGGAAACGCAGCGGATCGCCACCGTCGTGGAACTGGGCGGGCGGCTGCGGTCGCCGACGCTGGTGCAGTTTTTCGCCAATGACCGTCCTTCCATCGCGGCCGCCGCCATGTCGCGCGCCCGGCTGCCGGACGACGCCTGGGTGGAGTTGCTGCCGCGGCTGACGCCGACGGCGCGCGGGGTGCTGCGGGCGCGGCGGGACATGGGGGCGGAAACGATCAAGGCGTTGGAGGCGTTCGGGCCGGCCGACTTTGTGCTGACGACAGATCGGAAGGATGCGTTCGACGCCGTTGAGCCCGACGACATGCTGCTGACCCCCGACATGGTCGCGCCGATGGATGAGGCGACCGCCTTCGATCCGGCGGATGAGCCGCCGGGCGACGACGTGATATCCGAGTTCACGCCCAAGCATCTGACTGTCCGGAGCGAGGACCAGATCCGCAATCTGGTCAACCGGATCGAGCGCTACACCAGCGAACGCCGCGTTCCGGACGCGATGTCTGCTGAGACCGAGGCGGACGAGGCCCCGGTTGTGCGCGCATTCGCTTTCGAAACCGACGCGATGGGTATGATCGTGTGGATCGACCAGGGGCCGCGCGCGGCGTTGATCGGCCTGTCACTGGGCGAGACGGCGCTTGCAGGCGCGAGCGGGCCGGACGGCAGCGTCGCGGGCGCGTTCATGCGGCGCAGCGGCTTCCAGAATGGGCGCTTCACGGTCGTGGGCGGCGCTATGGCAGGGGAATGGCGGCTGTCGGCGACGCCTTTCTTCGATCCGCGTTCCGGCCGTTTTCAGGGCTATCGCGGACAGGCGCGGCGGCCCTATCTGCACGAGGTCGCCATGGCGCCTCGCGCGGAGCCGGTGTCGGTGGCGGGGCTTTCGGCGGACTCGCTGCGGCAGTTGGTTCATGAACTGCGGACGCCGCTGAACGCGATATTGGGTTTTGCGGACATTATCGAGCAGGAGCTGTTCGGGCCGACGGGGCAGGAATATCGGGAGATGGCGGGGAAGATCGCCGTCGACGCCCGGCATCTGCTCGCAGCCTTTGACGATCTGGACCTGGCGGCGCGGGTGTCGCGCGGCGAGGGCGCGGAAGCCCCGCGCGCGGTCGATCCCGCACTGCTGGTGGCGCAGGTCGCCGCCCGCTTCCGGGAGCAGGGCGAAGGGAGCGGCGCGCAGATCGACATCAATATGGCGCGCGGATTGCCGCTGGTGCGGATCGATCCGGTGCAGGGCGAGCGGATGGTGCAGCATATGATGCGCACCGTGATATCCGTGGCGGAGCCGGGCGAGGCGTTGACGGGCGGCTGCTGGTTCCAGCCCGACGGCGCGAACGGTTCGGTGGTGATCGCCCTTGACCGTCCCGCTACGCTCGCGGGGCTGGAGGAGGAGCGGCTGCTCGATCCGGGCTATACGGCGGATGGGGACTGGGCTGACGGGCCGCTGCTGGGCCTGGGCTTTTCGTTGCGGCTGATCCGCAGCCTGGCGGCGGGATGTGGTGGAACGCTGGAGATCGAAGCGGATCGGTTCCTGCTGTCGATCCCGGCCATGATGCTGGCGGAAGATCAGGCGGGCAACGCCTGAACCCGCGAAACCCTATCGCAACCATTGCGCGATAGGAGCGGGGAATGACCCCGAACCCCCATGACGGCGATCTGCTCCGCGCCCCGGCGCAGGAAGACATGATCGCGCTCGATCCCGCCTTCGGGACGCGCTTCATGTTGTTCGTCGATACCGAGGAAGAGTTTGACTGGAACGCGCCCTTCAGCCGGACCGCTCATGGCGTGACGGCGCTGGCCGGGATGGCGCGAGGGCAGGGCTATTTCGCGGCGGCGGGGGTGAAGCCGGTCTATGTGACCGACTATCCTGTGATCGACAATGATGCGGCGGCGGCGATGATGGGCCGCTGGATGACCGATGGCGCGGCCGATATCGGCGCGCATCTCCATCCCTGGGTCAATCCGCCGCATGTGGAGGAAGTGACGGCGGCGAACAGCTATGTCGGGTTTCTGCCGGAAGCGGTGGAGCGGGCGAAGCTGGATGCGCTGTGCGGACGGATCGCGGAACGGTTTGGGCGACGGCCGATCGCTTACCGGGCGGGGCGCTATGGGGTCGGGCCAAACAGCGCCCGGTTGCTGGAGGAGGCGGGGTTCCGGGTCGACAGTTCGGTGCGCAGCCGCTTCGACTATAGCGCGCAGCATGGACCGGATTTTCAGGGCATGCCGCTGAACCCCTATTGGGCGGGGCCGGAGCGGACGCTGATCGAACTGCCGCTGTCGACGGCGTTCATCGGGATGCTGCGCGGCGGTGGCGAGCGGCTTTACCGCGCCGCCCAAGGCATGGGCCCGGTGGCGGGCGCCATGGCGCGGGCGAGGATGCTGAGCCGTGTGCCGCTGACGCCCGAAGGCGTGCCGCTGAATGACGCGATCCGGGCGATCGACGCGCTGATCGAGGAAGGGGTGCGGGTGCTGAATTTCAGCTTCCATTCGCCGACGCTTGAGCCGGGGCACACGCCTTATGTGCGGGACGAAAGCGACCGGACGGCCTTTTATCGCTGGTGGGATGGGGTGCTGGCGCATCTGGACCGCCGGAAGGTGCGAGCCGCTACGCTGGATCAGTTGATCGACGCGGCGCAGAGCCGTGGACGGGCTTGCAAAGCGGCCTGATGCTGCCTATCCGGACCAACAGGTGGGGCCTGTAGCTCAATGGTTAGAGCTGGCCGCTCATAACGGCTAGGTTGCGGGTTCGAGTCCTGCCGGGCCCACCATCTCCATTCCTTGAGCCCAATTGCGATCAGCTGCGCCAGCGTCACCCGGATGGCGCTGCGTCACTTTTTTGCCATTCTGTTGCCGAGTGTGTCGAATGGTGAGCAGTTGCAATTTGTGCAACGCAAAAATTCTGCTTGCGACTCGCGCGAATCGGTGACAGCTTCCTTTTTGTCGGAGCAGAGACGCTTCGGCAGATAGACTGGAACCAGCCGACGACGGTGGGGACCGGTTTTCGATCCCGACATGGATCGAAATGGCAATGATGCCGCCCGGACAGGTCCACGGACCGTCGTCCTGGCGGCTTTTTTATTGGTTTTCAACCGTGGACGCGAAGGCGCGCCATGGTCACCCATCATCAACTTTCGCACGTCGAAACCTGCTTTCGGCGAGGGCTGGCTGCGTGCCTATCGCAGCGCCGACGACATGACAGGGAAGGAATTGGGGAATGGCAAAGGGGGACAATCCGGACGGCGTCAGCCGGCGCGGGGTTATCAAGACGAGCGGAACGGCGGCGCTTTTTGCTGCGGTGCATCAGGCTTTCCCGTCGGGCGCTTTCGCAGCGGGGGCAGGGCCGGAAGTGACGGGTGCCAAGCTGGGCTTCATCGCGCTGACGGACGCCGCGCCGGTGATCATCGCCAAGGAGCTGGGCTTTTTCGCCAAATATGGCCTGCCCGACGTGCAGGTGGTGAAGCAGGCGAGCTGGGGGGCGACGCGCGACAATCTGGTGCTGGGTTCAGGCGGCGGCGGCATTGACGGCGCGCATATCCTGACGCCGATGCCCTATCTGCTGACGCTGGGCGCGAACGGCAAGGCGACGCCGATGAGCATCCTCGCCCGTCTGAACGTGAACGGCCAGGCGATCTCCGTTTCCAAGGAATATCTGGGCGCCAAGGCTGACCTGAACGCCGCGAAGATGAAGGGCGTCATCGCGCAGCGTAAGGCGGCGGGCAAGAAGATCACCATGGCCATGACCTTCCCCGGCGGGACGCATGACATGTGGATCCGCTACTGGCTGGCGGCGGGCGGCATCGACCCCGACAAGGACGTCGAACTGATCACCATTCCGCCGCCGCAGATGGTCGCGAACATGAAGGCTGACACGATGGACGCCTTCTGCGTGGGCGAGCCGTGGAACGATCAGCTGGTCGCGCAGAACCTGGGCTACACCGCCGTTTCGACGGGTCAGATGTGGATGAACCACCCGGAAAAGAGCTTCGCCATGCGGTCCGACTGGGTGGCGAAGAACCCGCGCGCGGCCGTGGCGATTACGGCGGCGATCATCGAGGCGCAGCGTTGGGCGGACAATCCGGGCAACATCACGCGACTGGCGGGGACGATCGCGGGCCGCGACTATCTTAAATGCCCGATCACCGACATCGCCGACCGCCTGCAGGGCAATTTCAACATGGGCGACGGGCGCAAATTCCCGAACGCCGCGTTCAAGATGAAGTTCTTCAACGGCTTTGCGTCGTTCCCTTATAAGAGCCACGACCTGTGGTTCCTGACGGAGAACCAACGCTGGGGCAAGCTGCCCATGACGCTCGACACCAAGGGCGTGATCGGCAAGGTCAACCGGTCCGACATCTGGCGCAAGGCCGCCGCGATGCTGGGCGGCAAGGGCCCGGCGAGCGACAGTCGGGGCGTGGAGAAATTCTTCGACGGCAAGAAGTTCGATCCCGCCAATCCGAAGGCCTATCTGGCCAGCCTGGCGATCAAGCGCGTCTGATGACGAGGGAGAGAGCCATGGCTTCACCATCGCCCACTGGCAAAAATGGAGGACCGTCGGCTTTGGCCGGCGGTTCCGCCACCATCGTGCCCTATCCTGAAGAAGCGATCGCGCGGCGCAGTTTCGAGCCCGTCGCCAAGCCCGAGCATCCGCTGTTGCGCATGGCCCGGTCGTTCGCCGCCAGCGCGCTGCCGACCGTGGTGATGATCGCGGCGCTGCTGACCTTTTGGCAGTTGCTCTGCGGATCGCCGGATGCGACCTTCCCCAGCCCCGTCAAGGTCTGGCAGGAAAGCCATGACGTCATCACTCATCCGTTCAAAGGTGTGGAGATTGGCCTGGGCCATTTCAGCATCGCGGAATCGGGCGATGTGGGCATTGCCGGCCATGTGCTCACCAGCCTTAGCCGCGTGCTGATCGGCTACAGCATCGCGGCGGTGATCGGCGTGGCGCTGGGCATCCTGATCGGGCAGAGCGTCTTTGCGTTCCGCGCGCTCGACCCGCTGTTCCAGGTGCTGCGCACCGTGCCGCCGCTCGCCTGGCTGCCGATCAGCCTTGCGATCTTCCAGCAGGCGCAACCTTCGGCCATCTTCCTGATCTTCATCACGGCGATCTGGCCGATCATCCTGAATACCGCAGCGGGCGTGCAGACCATTCCGGCGGCCTATCGCAACGTGGCCAAGGTGTTGGCGCTCAACCCGATCGAATATTTCGTCCGCATCATGCTGCCCGCCACCGTGCCGCACATGTTCACCGGCCTGCGCATCGGCGTGGGCATGAGCTGGCTCGCCATCGTCGCGGCCGAGATGGTGCAGGGCGGCACAGGCGTCGGCTTCTTCATCTGGGACAGCTACAATAGTTCGTTGCTGACCGACACGATCGTCGCGCTGGTGTGGATCGGCCTTGTGGGCTTCACGCTGGACCGCATCGTCGCGCTGGCGGGCCGCATCATCGGCCGGGCCGGTTAAGGGGAGAGCTTTTCATGAAACAACGCAGCTATCTCGCGCTGGAAGGCATCACGGTCGAGTTTCCGACCAAGGCCGGTAAATTCTGCGCGCTCGACAGCATCGACCTGGAAGTGGCCAAGGGCCAGTTCGTGGCGCTGATCGGCCATTCGGGTTGCGGCAAGTCGACCCTGCTCAACGCGGTGGCGGGCCTCGTCAAACCCAGCCGGGGCGTCATCTTCCTCGACGGTGAGGCGGTCGACGCGCCGGGGCCGGACCGGGCGGTGGTATTCCAGGACCATTCGTTGCTGCCCTGGCTGACGGTCGAGGAGAATGTGCGGCTCGCGGTCGACAAGACGGCGCGGAGCAAGAGCAAGGCCGAGCGCAAGGATTGGGTCATGCACAATCTGGAACTGGTCCAGATGGCGCATGCGGCGGGCAAGCGGCCGGGCGAGCTGTCCGGCGGCATGAAGCAGCGCGTCGGCATCGCCCGCGCCATTGCGATGAACCCGCGCGTCCTGCTGATGGATGAACCTTTCGGCGCGCTCGACGCGCTGACGCGGGCGGCGTTGCAGGATGTCGTCATGGATCTTCAGGCGCGGCTCAACAATACGGTGCTGATGATCACCCATGACGTGGACGAGGCCGTGTTGCTGGCCGACCGCGTGGTGATGATGACCAACGGCCCAGCCGCGCGGATCGGCGAGGACCGGACGGTGTCGCTGGGGCGGCCGCGCAATCGGATCGAGGTGATCGACATGCCCGAATATGCCGAAGCGCGCTCGGCCGTGATCCACTTCCTGCACGAGCGTTATCGGAACCCGGCCACGCTGGCCGCCTGAACCAAGTTAAAGCCGCCCGGAGAGGGGGCTCAATAATATCGGGATCGGAGAGAATGCCCTGAAATGGCCCAAGCCATCGGGAGCACAAGAAGGGGGAATTATGAATAAGATTTGTTTTCTGCTGTCAGCGTCGACGCTGTCAGCCATCGCGGCGCCGGTGCTGGCGCAGGACGTGACGTTCAAGCCGATCGTCGAGGCGCGGCTGCGTTATGAAACAGTCGATCAGGCTGGGCCGGCGCCGCTGACCAGCAACCGCGATGCAGATGCGGTGACTATCCGCATGCGCGCCGGCGGTGAACTGTCCAAGGGGCCGTTCGCTTTCCTGGCCGAGGCCGAAGGGACGCTGGCGATCGACGAGAATTATAATAGCGGCGTCAACGGGAAGACGCTCTATCCGATGGTCCCCGATCCGCAGAATGTCGAGGTCAACCGCGTCCAGCTGCAATATCGCACCAAGCCGCTCGTCGTGACGCTGGGTCGGCAGCGCATCAACCTGGACGACCAGCGCTTTGTGGGATCGGTCGCGTGGCGGCAGAATGAGCAGACCTTCGACGCGGTGCGCGTGGAATATATGGGCGTCAAGAATCTGAAGGTCGACCTGACCTATGCGATTTCGGCGCGGACGATCTGGGGCATCGACGGCGGCAAGTTCGGCTCCACCAATCGCCCGACGCAGATCGACGGCGACAATATCTTCGCGAACGTCTCCTACAAGACGAAATATGGCACGCTGACCGGCTTCGCCTATCTGATCGACGAGGATGAGCCGATCGCGGCGCTGCTGCGCAACAGCAGCCAGACCTATGGCGCGCGTTTTGCGGGAGCCGTGCCGCTCGCGAAGAAGGTGAAGCTGAGCTACCTGGCTAGCTATGCGCGTCAAAGCGACTATGCGAAGAATCCGGTCGATTATGCCGCCGATTACGCCGCGGGCGAACTGGGGCTGGAGGTTTCGGCCATCAAGCTGACCGCCGGTTACGAACTGCGCGGATCGGACGGGAACGCCACGGGGATTGCGGGCGGCTTCGCCTTACAGACTCCCTTCGCGACGCTGCACAAGTTCAACGGCTGGGCGGACAAGTTCCTGACCACGCCGGCGACCGGCCTGCAGGATCGCTACGCCAGCATCGCCTATACCGTGCCGAAGGTCGGCAAGATGGGGCCGCTGGTCGCTTCCTTCCTCTACCGCCGGTTCAACAGCGATCGCCTGTCGATCCACTATGGCGACGAAATCGATGCGCAGGTCACGCTCAAGATCGACAAGCATCTGAGCGCGCTCGTCAAATATGCGGACTATGATCGCAAGGGCATCGCCAGCTTCACCGGCGACGCCGACACCAAGAAGTTCTGGGCGCAGATCGACTACGCGCTCTGAGACCGAAAAGAGGAGCGCCGCCGCAGGGACAATGCGGCGGCGTTTCCGATGGAAGATCAGGGGTGGGTTGACCGGACGGTCGGCCCATCGCCTTTGCCAGTGGCGGAGCCGAGAGCGCTCAAGCCGGGAAAATGGAACATCCGCCTCCTTTCATCCGTTCCCCTCGCCTGAAAAGGATTGAGGAGCGTAACGATGGGCAAGGGCATATTGCTGTGGCTGATTGGGATTCCCATTCCCGTAATCATCATCCTGTGGCTGCTGTTCCGCTGATGTTCGATTGACGGGATACATGCTTCACCGCTAAGGCCCCCTTCGTCGGGGAGTAGCGCAGCCTGGTAGCGCATCTGCTTTGGGAGCAGAGGGTCGCAGGTTCGAATCCTGTCTCCCCGACCAATTATTTTCAATAACTTATGGCGCTTTCTCCGATCCAGTTGAGCCTGCGTTCTCGCTCTGGGGTAACGCACGGGTAACAAATCGCATAGAATCGTGCGCGCCGGTTTATCGGCGGACGTGCCTAAAGAGGCCGCGATCTAGATAATCGCCATCACATAAATGGGTGACATCGAAACCGTCGCGTTTGCCTGCCGCGTTTGCCCAACTGTAAGAAACAATGGAGCGCATGAACACGCCCATTTCCCCGTTCCGGATCAAGGCGACATTTTCAGGGGTAAAAAGCCTCATTGGCCGATCAACGCTGCTCGTTCCTCCGGGGGCGATTGTGCCTGCGGTAGTGAAGCTAACCATGTCGCCGTCTTGAATACGCGAGTTCAAAGGTCCAATTAAAAATTGGAAATCAATTTGAACATCAATAGCGGGGCTAATTCCGAAATTTTTGAACTCGCATCCGATATACATCACATCTTCGACCGTATAAATTTTATTTTTTGATATATAAACATGCGGTCGTAACTGCGCTTCTGCGCTATCACGCGATATTTTATTTGCTTGGTAAGCGATTGCGAGTGCTAAAGATGTTCCCGCTCCGCTTGCGATAGTTGATAGTAATGGTAGCCATTCTTTGGCTGGAACGCCATTAGGCGCAGAAGTGCTCACGCAGTATGCGCCTAAACCGAATGAAACGAATGCAAGTGCTATCGCGGCAAGTATTGCGCCCCAATGCCGAATTTCCATCGTCGTCCCGCCCATATGTGCTGGACGCTTATTTCCCTGATCGCCTGCGTAAAGTCCATTGCTCGATATATTCGCTAACGCTCTACGGTTGCCATCGGAGCCATTCCTCAAACGAAAAAGGGCGGACCGTTAGACGGCCCGCCCTTTCAAAAATCTAGCTGACGCTGAGATTAATGAGCAGCGTTCGCAGCGTTACCAGCGGCGTTCGCAGCGTTACCAGCAGCGTTCGCGGCGTTCGCAGCGTTGTCAGCAGCGTTAGCGGCGTTCTCGACAACGTTCTCGACGACAGCGTTCGAAGCGTTCGCGGTCTCGTTGGCCGGCTTCTCACCGCAAGCGGCGAGGGCCAGCAGGCCGGCCGAAGCGAAAACAACAGCGATCTTCTTCATTGTGTACGGCTCCCATAGCATATTGCCGCGTCTGACACGTTTCAAAACATGACATACGCGAGCGACCCGCATTAACGTGTGCGCTGCACAAATCAATGCTTTTCTAACGTCGGTGAAGCGACATGTTCACGCGACGGAACGTTGTCTACTATAAAAGTTCAGTTGATGCCCAGTGATTCCGCAGCGTTGGCGATTTCGAATAATGCAACTGTCCAGGCCGCGACATTCTGTTGCAATGGGGCCAAATTCACCTTGTCCAACGTGTCGTCGGGCGTGTGGTGAATATCGAAATAGCGCATGCCGTCCTGTTGAAGGTCGATCACGGGGACGCCCGCCTGCACCAATGGCTCGATATCCGATCCGCCGCCCGCCGGAGAACGGCTGGTCGCGATTCCGAGAGGCGCGAGGGCCGCGCCGATGCGTTGCGCCAGCGCGTCATGATTTTGCGGGAGCCTGAAATCCACGCGCCAGACCCGATCGGCGCCGAAATCGGATTCCATCGCCATGGCGTGGGGTTCCTTGCCATGGGCGGTGAAATAGGCGCGGGCTCCATCGCCGCCGACTTCTTCCGCGCCGGCCATCAGGATGCGGATGGTGCGGCGGGGCGCGCCGGTTTTGGCGACCTGGAGCGCCGCCGCCGAGACAATGCCGCAGCCCGATGCGTTATCGAAGGCCCCGGTCCCCTGGTCCCAGCTGTCGAGATGGCAGGCCGCGACGACAAGGCCGCCTGCCGGATCGCTGCCGGGGATTTCGGCGATGACATTGCCCGACGGCTGGTCCTTCAGCATTTTGGACGTGAGCGTCAGGCGCAGGCGAACGGGCTGGCCCCGCGCGATGATCCGCATCAACTGGTCCGCGTCGGGAATGCTGAGCGCGGCGGCGGGGATGGGCTTGACCCCCTCCGCCCATATCTGGACGCCCGTGTGGGGCTGGCGATGATGATCGGTGCCGATCGACCGGATCAGGATCGCGATCGCGCCCTTTCTGGATGCGACGCTGGGGCCCCTGCGGCGGGTTCCGCCGAAATAGGAATAAGAGGAGCCGTCCTGCGTCGCCTGCATGGCATGGCTGACGAAGGCGATCTTTCCTTTAAGACTGCCTTCGGGTGCAGCTTCCAGATCGGCGAGCGTCGGGAAATAGACGATTTCGCCCTCAATGCCCTTTGCGGGCGTCGACGCGCTGTTGCCCAGTGCGGCGAGGACGAGGTTCTGGGGGAAGGGGAAGGTGATCCGCGCCTCATCCCGGCCGCGCCGCCATACGTTCATTGCATAGGGTTCGGCGCGGACATTGGAGAAGCCAAGCGCCTTGAGCCTCACCACGGCCCAGTCGCGCGCGCGGGCCTCCTGCGGCGTGCCGGCGGGGCGGGGGCCGACTTCGGTGGTCAGGCCCTCTATAAAGTCCATCGCCACCTGGTCGGTCAGGGCCGATGCGCGAATCGCATCCATCTGTGCGGGGGAGGCGGAGAGCGCAACGGATGGAAGCGCCAGACCGGCCAGCACGGCGGTAACTAACGAGATCGATCGGATTTTCTGCATGGCTGATGATCTATCTGCGCCGCCGCCATTTGCCAATGCGTCCGGGCTTCGCTAACCCCGCCGGGATTTTCATCATCTGTCCTTCGGAGCTACGCGAACCATGTCCGCCTCCTCGCAATACGCGTTCGTCATGAAAAACATGACCAAGAGCTTTCCCGGCGCCCAGAAGCCGGTGCTGAGCAACATCAACCTGCAATTTTATCGCGGCTCCAAGATCGGCATCGTCGGCCCCAACGGCGCGGGCAAATCGACGCTGATCAAGATCATGGGCGGCATCGACAAGGATTTCACCGGAGAGGCATGGCCGGGCGAGAACATCACGGTCGGCTATCTGCCGCAGGAACCGCAGCTCGACCCGACCAAGAATGTGCTGGAAAACGTCAAGGACGGCGCGCGCGAGATCGCGGACCAGATGGACCGCTTTAACGAGATCAGCATGATCATGGCCGATCCGCCGGAGGACGTCGATTTCGACGCGCTGATGGAGGAAATGGGCACGTTGCAGGAGAAGATCGACGCGGTCGACGGCTGGACGCTCGACAACCAGCTGGAAATCGCGATGGAAGCGTTGCGCTGCCCACCTTCGGACTGGTCGGTGGAGAGCCTGTCGGGCGGTGAAAAGCGCCGTATCGCGCTCACCCGCCTGCTGATCCAGAAGCCGGACATCCTGCTCCTTGACGAACCGACCAACCATCTTGATGCGGAAAGCGTCGAATGGCTGGAAAATCACTTGAAGGAATATGCGGGCGCGGTGCTGATGATCACCCACGACCGCTATTTCCTCGACAATGTCGTCGGCTGGATTCTGGAACTCGATCGCGGGAAGTATTTTCCTTACGAGGGCAATTACTCGACCTATCTGGAAAAGAAGTCACAGCGTCTGGAGCAGGAATCCCGCGAGGAATCGGGCCGTCAGAAGGCGATCAAGGACGAGCTGGAATGGATCCGGCAGGGGCCCAAAGGCCGCCAGACCAAGTCGAAGGCGCGTATCGCCAAGTTCGAGCAGCTCGTCGCGTCCCAGGAAAACCGCACGCCCGGCAAGGCGCAGATCGTCATCCAGGTGCCCGAACGCCTTGGCGGCAAGGTGATCGAGGCGAAGAACATCTCCAAGGCCTATGGCGACAAGCTATTGTTCGAAAACCTGTCCTTCATGCTGCCGCCCGGCGGCATCGTCGGCGTGATCGGGCCGAATGGCGCGGGTAAATCCACGCTGTTCCGTCTCATCACCGGGCAGGACACCCCGGATTCGGGCGAGATCGACATCGGCACGACCGTGCGTCTGGGCTATGTCGACCAGAGCCGCGACCATCTCGACGCCTCTAAGAATGTCTGGGAAGAGGTTTCGGACGGGCTCGACTATGTGAAGGTCAATGGTCACGACATGTCGACCCGCGCCTATGTCGGCGCGTTCAATTTCAAGGGCCAGGACCAGCAGAAGAATGTCGGCAAGCTGTCGGGCGGTGAGCGCAATCGCGTCCACATCGCCAAGATGCTGAAAAAGGGCGGCAATGTCCTGCTGCTCGACGAACCGACCAACGATCTCGACGTCGAAACGCTGGCGGCTCTGGAGGAAGCGATCGAGAATTTCGCCGGTTGCGCCGTGGTCATCAGCCATGACCGCTTCTTCCTCGATCGTCTGGCGACTCATATTCTCGCGTTCGAAGGCGACAGCCATGTCGAATGGTTCGAAGGCAATTTCGACGCCTATGAGGAAGATAAGCGCCGCCGTCTGGGCGATGCGGCGGATCGGCCGACGCGGCTTGCCTATAAGAAGCTTACGCGCTGAGGTTCGTTCAGTCAGATCCAATCAATTGCATGCTTTGCAACACGGCTCTTATTTTTTGCACTTGCGAAGAAATATGCTGCACTGCACATAGGAAGGGCCTTTCAGGCATCCTCTCCTAAAACTTTCCGGCCGGCCCTTCATGGGTCGGCCTTTTTTTTCGAAGTCGGTGCGCGCCCCTTCGCAGGTGGAAGGTCAGGCGGTCGGGCGCTTTTGAAAAGAGCTGAAACCCTCCGGCTCCACGTCGCGCGCTTCGATGCGGGCGACATTCGCGGCGGGCGGCCCTTGATAGGCGAGGGTGATGAACTGCTCGATGGTTTCCGGCGCGCCTTCGACCCATGCCTCGACGCTGCCGTCCATGCGGTTGCGGACCCAACCCGCCAAGCCAAGGCCGCTGGCCGCGTTCATGGTCCAGTTGCGGTAAAAGACGCCCTGCACCCGGCCGAGGATCATCAAATGTCGGGCGGCGAGGGGCATCAATGCACCCGCTTGATCCACGTCTGGCCGTCGCGGGTTTCCACCTTGAAATTCTTTATCGATCGGACGAGGTCCGACAGTCGCTTGAACCCGTAGTTGCGCGTGTCGAAGCTGGAGCGATTGCCCGCAAGCTGGCCGACTTCGCTAAGCCGTGCGAAACCCTGCTCATCGCGCTTCACCGCATTATAGGCGTCGATCAGGAGTTTCAGCAGTTCGGGCGATACCTCGGTTCCGCCGTCTTCCCCATCATCCTCCTCATCCTCATTGTTGTTTGAGGTGAGTTCCAGCCGCTGCTCGCGGATAAGCGCCGCAACGTCGATGAACCGCGTGCAGGCCGCGCGGAAGGCGTCCGCCGTCTTGTCCGATCCGAAGCCGTAGACGGGTATCCCCTGCTGCCGAAGGCGCGTGACGAGCGGGGTGAAGTCACTGTCGCTGGACATGAGGCCAAAGCCTGTCACTCGACCGCTCGCCATCAGGTCCATGGCGTCGATCGTCATCTTCATGTCGGTC
>DASVOF010000137.1:0-8097 GCA_036383495.1 Sphingobium sp.
ATGTCAACAAGGTAAAAATAGTCTTTATTTTTCATGAACTTATGGTGATTTTTTGTTAACCATTTTTGGTTTCCATCTTTCTTTGGGAAAGTAAAAAATCTGGAATTACAGTATAACTTTCGGTATATGCTTATTGGAAAAGCAAATAAAATTCAAGGTTTACTTCATTATCATTTGATAATTTTTCAATATAACAATTCTCAATAATAGTAAATCTCATTTTAATTATGGATTTTTCAGCATACATCTGAAATGTGCCAAGTCAATTTTAGATATATAGCCGACGCAAATAGTCCGCACCTGTCGGCGCGCTTCAATGGAAATACCACTAAGGTAAGAGGAGCCGGGAGCGTCCTTCTCAACCGCCCGGAACAAGCGAGCCAACTCGCTTCGCCGCGAATCGGTTTCGACCTGTCGCGCCTTCGCCGCGACTCAGACATTCACCGCGCTTGGGAATGGACCCGTTCGGTTCAAATGCGGCTGCATGCTCCTGCGACCGTCCCATTGCATTCGTCACCCCGGGCTTGACCCGGGGTCCCGCTTCCTCACGCGCACTGACTGAAGAAAAGCGGGATCCCGGGTCAAGCCCGGGATGACAACAGGGAAACGAACTTCAGTGCCACCACACGCCCCGATCAAGCGCTCACCCGATTGCGGAAGGTCACATTCACCCGTTCCGACAGCAGCAGATAGGGCAACCACAAAGCGGCGCTGATCAGCACCTTTTTCACATTGCCGGTCAGCAGGTCCAGCAGCGCCATGTCCACCGCATGGGGGACATTGTCGATCCGCGCCACCATCTGGGCGATGCCGACCTGCGCCAGAAGGTCCACGCCCCACACCATCACCAGAAAGCGGGGGAAGAGCGGCGCCATTCGCAGCGCCATGGCGAAAGCGAACATATAGAGGCTGGACAGCAGCACGACGTCGGCCAGCATCACCGCATAGAGGCTGATATACCAGGACGGCGAAAAGCTGCCCAAAGCCGGCACCGCGCTTAAAAACTCCAGCGTCCGCACCGGCACGTTGAGCGCAATGCCCATCAGCAGCGACGCCATCACCCCGTAGAGCCCGAACTGCGACATCTCCCGCGCCTTCAGGCAGCCGACATGGCGCCAGCGGCCGACCTGCGCCAGCCGAAAGGCGGGCTGGGCATGGACTCGCCCGGCCGGGAACAGCTTCAACCCCAACAGCAGACTGCCCACGGGCGCGCCGACGACGATCAGATAAGGCAACAGCCCGGTCCCGCTCGCCCAGGGCGTGCCCGCATAGGGCGTGACCGGGAAGGCCAGCCGCACGCCGCAGGCAAAGGCGGCGGCGATCACCCAGATCGCCAGGATGCGCCGCAAATCGACCTGCATGGCCAGCACCAGAGCCACGCTCTTCCGGTAGAGATGATCTTGCACCGCTCGCACCATGGAAACCAGGACCTCCGCTCGGACTACCGCCAATCATCCGCGACTATGCGCCACCATAGTAAACGCAACGTAAATGCGCGAGCGGCGGAAAGGTTCTGCCGCAAGCCGACTTAAAGCAGGATGACTTCACTTTGATCCGTTCGTGCTGAGTAGGGACTGAGCTTGTCGAAGCCTGTCCTGAGCGCCTGCTGCAAGCAGGCAGTCGAAGGGGCCCGTATCGAAGCATTCGCACCAAGCCTCAATCCTTCGATACGCCACTTCGACAAGCTCAGTGGCTACTCAGGACGAACGGTGGCGGATCAAAGTGAAGTCATCCTCCTACACACCCCCCTCATTTCCGCGGCACGGTGATCTGGATCATCGTCCGCCCGCCCAGGCTGCGCAGGAACACCTCTCCGCCCAGCGCCTGGATGCGCCGCATCAGCGATCGCGAAGGCGCCGCCCCGCTCGATCCCAGCCGCGCCAGATTGGGCTCGCCATCGTCCGTCACATGCAGCGCGATCCGGTTCCCCGCCGGCTGCAATGAAAATTCCACCCCGCGCGCATGGGCGTGCCGCACCGCATTGGCGACGATCTCCCGCACGGCGAAGCTCAGTTCCCGGCCGATCATCGCGCTGGTCGCGCAATTGCCGTCTTCCACCTTCAACGCGCACTGGATGCCCCATTGCTCGCCCAGCGACCGCACGACCATCGACAGCGTCTCGGGCAGATAGGCGAAATCCTCTTCGTCAATGTCCGGGTTGATGATCCAGCGGAGCGTCGCGATCTGGTCCTTGGCGATGCGGTCGACATTCTCGATCACGGGCCGCGCGTCGCTGATCGCGCCGTTCAGCACGGGCGCGACCTGAAATCGGATGCTGGCCAGCGCCTGCAACACGCTGTCATGCAACTCCCTCTGGAGCCGTTCGCGTTCGCGCGCGCCGGCGATGACATGCGCCAGGTCCAGGCTGTTGCGTATCATCAAATCCTCGCAGGCGCTCTCGAACACCCGTTGGGCGATAGCGACCGCATCCTCATGGCTGGGATCATTCAGGTGGACCGCGCCAAGCGCCTCGAACGTGCCCAGCGAAATATGGATGGACATCAGCGTTTCGACCCGCAGCAGGTCCATCCACGCCCGCCCCGCCGCGCTCAGGGGCTGGAGCATGCTGACGCCGTCGCCCGACAGCGAGATCGAAGCGCGCCGGCGCCGGTCGTGCCATCCGGTCTCAACGGCGAGCAGTCCGCCCGCGCCTTCGGGCAACCTGTCCCCCTGGCTGGTCGATGCGAAACGATAGGGCTCGTGATTCGCCGTGCGGAACAGCACAGCCGCCTTGTCGCCGCCGCTTGCGATCTTCAACGCCTGCATCAGGAAGGCGCCGGGGCTGCTCTTGCCCAGCGGAAAGCTGGCGTCGGCGAGCCGCTTGGCCCGCTCCCGCTCCAACAACGTCTCGCGGCGCGGGCCGATCAGCATGCCGGTGATCGCCACGACGACGACCAGGTACAGCACGCGCAGCGCGATACGCTCCACGTCCGGCTCTTCGGGCACCGTCGCCAGGTCATCCACCCACACCGTCAATATCGCGGCCATCCCGGCGAACAGCCCGACCAGCAGGTGAAAGCGCCGCTGCACGATCAGCGCTGCTTCGACCGCAATGAACAGGCTGCCGGGGAAATAGGGACTGCTGGAAGGATTGGTGACGATCAGCAGGGTCAGGAACAGCAGCGCGTCCAGCAGGACGACGGGCTTGCGGATGCGCATCTCCACGACCCAGGACCGCGCCGAAAGGAAGAGCGCCCCGGCGGCCAGCGCGAGCATGGCCAGGATGACGCCATGCTCCGCCCCTTCCGCCCAGGAACGCGAGCTGGCGAAGCTGAAGGTGGCCAGGACATAGGTCGTCGCCAGCGCCAGCCGGGTGATATCGAGCATGCGCCACGGCCGCAGCGCCGACAGGGCCAGCGCCCGCCGCCTCTTCAACGCCCCCGCCAGTTCGGCATGCCCGTGCATCACGCTGCGCCATTCCCCTCGATCATACGGATTATATTATTAGTTATATTTCTAGTATTTAGTAATTTTATTACTTATACAAGTAAGGCTGCTACAGCAAGCTGGCCAACCGTCAGACACGCGATCATTCCGCTATTTCACCCATGAAAATAGTCATAAACCTGCTGCGCCACCGCCTTCGAAACGCCCGGCGCTCTCAGCAAATCCTCCAGCGCCGCGCTCTTCACCGCCTTCGCCGTTCCGAAATGCATCAGCAGCGCCTTCTTGCGCGATGGTCCGATCCCCGGCACTTCGTCCAGCGAACTGACGGTGATCGCCTTGCTCCGCTTCTGCCGATGCGCCCCGATCGCAAAGCGATGCGCCTCGTCCCGCAACCGCTGGAGATAGAACAGCACCGGGTGGTTGAGCGGGAAGCTGATCTCCCGCCCGTCCGGCATATGGAACACCTCGCGCCCGTCGCGCCCATGATGCGGCCCCTTGGCGATGCCGATCATGCAGATATCCTCGATCCCCATATCCTCCAGGATCGCGCGGGCGGCGGACAGCTGCCCCTTGCCGCCATCCACCAGCACAAGGTCCGGCCACTCCCCACTGTCCCGGTCGGGATCCTCCCGCGCGGCCCGGCCAAAGCGCCGCTCGAACACCTCGCGCATCATCGCAAAATCGTCGCCCGGCGCGGTGTCGGGATTTTTGATGTTGAACTTGCGATAGGCGCTTTTCCGGAAACCCTCCGGCCCCGCCACCACCATCGCGCCCAGCGCGTTCGTGCCCTGGATATGGCTGTTGTCGTAGATTTCGATCCGATCCGGCACGCCGTCCAGCCCGAACGTCTCGACCATCTCCTCCAATATCTTCGCCTGCGTCGTCGTCTCGGCCAGGCGGCGTTCCAACGCCTCCACCGCATTGCGCTCCGCCTGCTTGATAAGGCGCGTCCGCGACCCCCGCTGCGGCACCTCGATCCGCACCTTCGCGCCGATGCGCTCGCCCAACGCCTGCGCGATCAAGTCGCACTCCGCCGGCGCGCGGTCGGACAGGATCAGGCGCGGCGGCGGCACTTCTTCATAAAATTGCGCCATGAAACTCGCCAGCACCTCATCCTCCGCCACCTCCGCGGTGTGGACCGGGAAGAAGCTGCGATGCCCCCAATTTTGCCCGCCGCGAATGAAAAAAGCCTGGATGCACATCGCCCCGCCCTTCGTCGCCAGCGCGAAGATGTCGGCGTCGCCCAGCCCTTCGGCGTTGATCGCCTGGCTCCCCTGGATGTAGGTCAGCGCCTTCAACCGATCGCGCAGAACCGCCGCCTGCTCGAAATCCAGCGCCGCCGACGCGGCCTCCATCGCCTCGCCCAGCTTCTTCTGCACGGCGGTGGACTTGCCGCCCAGAAAATCCTGCGCGTCCTTCACCAACTCTGCATAGCCCGCCTCGTCGATCCGCCCGACGCAGGGCGCGGAACAGCGGCGGATCTGGTAGAGCAGACAGGGCCGCGACCGGTTGGCGAAGAAACTGTCCGTGCAACTGCGCAACAGGAACAGCTTTTGCAGCGCATTGATCGTCCGCGTCACCGAACCCGCACTGGCGAAGGGGCCGTAATAGCGCCCCTTATATTTGCGCGCGCCCCGATGCTTCTGCACGCGCGGAAAGCCATGATCCTCACGCAACAGGATGAAGGGGAAGCTTTTATCGTCGCGCAGCAGGACATTATAGGGCGGGCGGAACCGCTTGATCAGCTGCGCCTCCAGCAACAGCGCCTCCGCCTCGCTGTTGGTGGTGACGATCGTCATCGACCGCGTCTGCGATACCATGCGCTGCAACCGCTTGGGCAGCCGATCCACCTGCGTATAATTGGCGACGCGGTTCTTGAGCGCCCGCGCCTTGCCCACATAAAGCACATCGCCCCGCGCGTCCTGCATGCGATAGACGCCGGGTCGAGGAGGAAGGGTCTTCAAGGTGGTGCGGATCGCCTCGACTCCCGCCTCCATATCGGGCGCACCCGCCCCGCGCACGGTGTAGCTGGCCTTGTCCTCATGAAAACGATCGGGCGACTGGGGATGCGACATGCAGGCAGAGATAGCGGCACGGGGGCGGATCGCAATGGCGGCCATGGATGAGGGCAGGTAAGAATGGGTGGATGGCGGACGTTCTAACCCCTCTCCCTTGAGGGAGAGGGCTGCGCAGACTTGGCAGCTTGCTGCCTTAGTCGTAGCTGGGTGAGGGGGATGCGATCCATCGGATCGCGCGGGCCGCAGGCCCGCTCCCCCTCATCCAACTCCGCCTAAGCTCCTTCGTCGCCAAGGCTCCGTATCCTTCTCCCTCAAGGGAGAAGGCAGGTCCGGTTATCGCCGATACCCCCAACAAAAAAGAGCCGGCGCGACGAACCGCACCGGCTTCTTTCAACTCACACGCAGGATGGCTCAGGCGTTCGGGGCCAGGCCCTTGATTGCGCCATCCACCAGCGCCTTGTCGGCGGCTGCATCATGATTCTGCGCGATCAGCGCCGTCGCGGCATTGGTCGCGGCGTTCACTGCGCTGGCGCGGATGCCGGCGATCGCCGCGCGCTCCGCAGCGCCGATCTTGTCCTCGGCCATTTTCTGGCGACGCACGACGAGCGCAGCTGCATTCGCCTTGGCGTCTTCCAGCAGCGTTGCGGCCTCGCTCTCCGCCGACTTGCGCATCGCTTCGGCTTCACCCGAGGCAGCGGCGAGCTTCGCCTCATATTCAGCTTTCAGCGCATCGGCTTCGGCGCGCAGTTTGGACGCTTCGGCGAGCTGGCTCTTGATCTGGGCGATCCGGCCGTCAAGCACGCCGCCGATCAGGCCGGGCACTTTCTTGAAGAGGAGGATGCCGATGAACACCGCCATGGCCAGGCTGACCCACGCGGTTGCGTCCAGACCGACGGCCTTGGGGTCCGTGTGGGGAGCGACGCCTTCATGAGCGACGGTGCCGACCGGCTCCATCCCCTCGGAGTTGATCGCTTCGGCGAGGTGCGGGGGCGCACCTTCGCCATGCTGTACTGCTGCTGCCTCAGGCATGGGCCAGTGCCGCCTTTACTGCGTGGCGGGCCGCTTCGTCAGACGCTTCCACGCCGGAAACGCGAGCCACCATGTCGCGCGCCACATCGGCGACGACGGTTTCAATCTCTACCATGGCTGCGGTGGTTGCAGCCTGGATACGGGCGTCGGCGGCGCCGATCAGGTCAGCGATCTCCGCATCAGCGGCAGCCAGCTTCACCTCGGTGGCCTTGGCGGCGTCCGCCTTGGCCCGGGCCAAAGTCGCCTGAGCGGTAGAGCGGCTTTCGGCGTCGCGAGCGCGATAGTCCGCCTCCGCCTCATCGGCGCGGGCGAAGGCTGCCTTGGCGGCGTCCAGATCACCGGTGATCTGCGCGTCGCGCGCGTCGGCCGTCGCCTGAACCTTGGGCACCATGCCCCGGCCGATGACGAAGAAGACAAAACCGAAAGTGATCAGCATCCAGAAGATCTGCGATGCGTAGGTTTCGGCGATTTGCGCGATTTGAGGCATTGTATGTCCGTTCGATCAGGGCGCCGTTATTTCAGCAGCGGGCGGGAACGCCGATGGCGATCCCGCCCGCTCGCCAAGCAGCTATCAGGCCACGAACACCAGGATCATGGCGATAACGAACGCCAGCAGACCCAGAAGTTCCGCAGCGGCGAAACCGATGAACAGGCGGCCCTGCTGACCGTCAGCAGCGCCCGGATTGCGCAGCGCGCCTTCGAGGAACGAGCTGAAGACGTTGCCCACGCCGAGCGATGCGAGACCCGCACCAATCGCGGCCAGGCCAGCACCGAGCAGCTTTGCGGCTTCTGCGTCCATAGTCGTAAACTCCCTTTTTAAAATTCAATAACGTTGAAGAAATATCAAAAAATCAGTGCAGGTTCTCGGCGTCGTTCAGATAGACCGAGGTCAGCAGCGCGAACACATAGGCCTGGATGACCGCGACCAGCACTTCGAGCGCGCTGATGCCGATCATCAGGATGAAGCTCGCGGAACCCACGGTCAGGCCGAAGCCGACGCCCGCGTTCGAGCTGTTGATGACGAAGCCCGCCAGCACCTTCAGCAGCACGTGGCCAGCGGTCATCGCAACGAACAGTCGCAGACCCAGGCTGAACGGACGCACCATGAAGGACACCAGTTCGATCGGGAAGATCACCGGGATCATGGGCAGCGGCGTGCCATGCGGCACGAACAGCGAGAAGAAGTGCAGGCCATGCTTGTAGAAGCCGACCGCGAGCACGATCGAGAAGCTGAGGATCGCCAGCACGCCGGTCGCGGTGAAATGGCTGGTGAAGGTGAAGGGGTGCAGGCCGATCAGGCCCAGCGGCAATAACCCAAGCAGGTTCGCCAGCAGGATGAACATGAACAGCGAGAAGACGTAGGGGATATACTTCTTGCCGCCCTCACCCACGTTGGAGATCAGCAGACTCTTGATGAAACCGGTGAAATATTCCACCGCCATCTGCCACCGGCCGGGGACCAGTTCCCGCTTCAGCCCGCCGACGACGAAGATCCACAGCACCAGGGCGGACGCCACCATGTAGAGCGCGCTGTTGGTGAAGGCGATGTTGAAGCCGCCAAGCGACAGGTGATCCGTACCGAACAGCGGTTCGATCGCAAACTGGTGCATCGGATCGATTTTGCCGGATTCTGCCACGTTGACCCCTGTAACGTCTTGACTTC
>DASVOF010000138.1:0-3135 GCA_036383495.1 Sphingobium sp.
GCAGATCGAGGCCGAGGAAATCGCCAAGGCCGCCAAGGATATTCCGGAATTCCGTCCGGGCGACACCCTCCGCGTCGGCGTCCGCGTCGTCGAAGGCGAGCGCACCCGCGTTCAGGCCTACGAAGGCGTCTGCATCGCCCGTTCGAACAAGGGCATCGGCTCGAACTTCACCGTGCGCAAGATGTCGTTCGGTGAGGGCGTCGAGCGCGTCTTCCCGCTCTATTCGCCGAACATCGACAGCATCACCGTCGTCCGCAAGGGCGTGGTGCGTCGTGCGAAGCTCTATTACCTGCGCGGCCGCACCGGCAAGCGCGCGCGCATTGCCGAGCGCCGCGACGTTCGGACCGGCGACGCCGGCTGAGGTTGCGCGGAGGCTGATCGCACCTAGATCAGTCCAGCACAGAGACCGAAAGGGCCGGGCTCCCGTCTGCGGAGACCGGCCTTTTCTTTATTCTTCGAGGAAAAGACCATGGGTTACCGGGTAGTTGTCGTGGGCGCGACGGGCAATGTCGGCCGCGAGATGCTGAACATTCTCGCCGAGCGCGAGTTCCCCTGCGACGAAATCGCCGCCTGCGCCTCGTCGCGCTCGCAGGGCACCGAGATCGAGTACGGTGACACCGGCCGCATGCTCAAGGTCAAGAACATCGAGCATTTCGACTTCACCGGCTGGGACATCGCGCTGTTCGCCGCGGGCTCCGAGCCGACCAAGATCCATGCCCCGCGGGCGGCCGCCGCGGGCTGCGTGGTGATCGACAACTCGTCGCTCTACCGCATGGACCCCGACGTGCCGCTGATCGTGCCCGAGGTGAACCCCGACGCGATCGACGGCTACAAGGCGAAGAACATCATCGCCAACCCCAACTGCTCGACCGCGCAGATGGTCGTGGCGTTGAAGCCCCTGCATGACGCCGCGAAGATCAAGCGCGTAGTCGTCGCCACTTACCAGTCGGTTTCCGGCGCGGGCAAGGCGGGCATGGACGAGCTGTTCGAACAGTCGCGCAACATCTTCGTCGGCGACCCGGCGGAGGCCAAGAAGTTCACCAAGCAGATCGCCTTCAACGTGATCCCGCATATCGACGTCTTCCTGGACGATGGTTCGACCAAGGAAGAATGGAAGATGGTCGTGGAAACCAAGAAGATCCTCGATCCCAAGATCAAGATCACGGCGACCTGCGTTCGCGTGCCGGTGTTCGTCGGCCATTCCGAAGCGCTGAACATCGAGTTCGAGAACGAGATTTCGGCCAAGGAAGCGCAGGACATCCTGCGCGAAGCGCCGGGCGTGATGCTGATCGACAAGCGTGAGGACGGCGGTTACGTCACCCCCGTCGAGTGCGTGGGCGATTATGCGACCTTCATCAGCCGCGTTCGTGAGGACTCGACCGTCGACAACGGCCTGTCGCTCTGGTGCGTCAGCGATAACCTCCGCAAGGGCGCGGCGCTCAACGCCGTGCAGATCGCGGAACTGCTGGGCCGCCGTCACCTCAAGAAGGGCTGAGCCTTTTGATGATCTCCGGCGCTGTCGCTGTCTGGAAAGCCATTCCAGCCGCGCAGCGCCGGATGATCCTGCTGCTGATCGCGGCCATCGCCGTCGCGCAAATTGATCAGCCCTATCCTGAACTTGCACCCCTTCAGCACGGGCCGACCATAGCGCTGGCCTTCGCCGCGCCATGGCTCCTTCGACGCTGGCCTCTGTCCAATGGAGCGGTCGGCTGCATTTTGGCGTTCCTGCTGCTGCACACGCTGGGCGGCCGTTATATCTATTCCTATGTGCCCTATGATGACTGGACGCGCGTCATCACCGGCCATGACCTTTCGAGCAGCTTCGGTTGGCGGCGCAACGGCTATGACCGCTTGGTCCATTTCGCCTTCGGAGCCTTGCTGACCGCGCCTTTCGGGGAGATCGTTCGGCGCTATGGCGGTCTGCGTTTCGGATTAAGCCTATTTTTCGCGTTCGCGATGACGGGGTTCGTGGGCGCGCTTTATGAAATGTTCGAATGGCTGCTGACCCTCCTCGCGGCTGGCGAAACCGCTGACTGGTATAATGGCCAGCAGGGCGATGTGTGGGACCCGCAAAAGGATATGGCGGCGGCGCAGATCGGCAGCGCCCTGGCTATCCTCATCCTCTGCCTGCGCGGCTCTCGACAAGGGGCGGCGGACACCATATCGGGCAAGCCGCATCAGCCCAAGGAGTGAGCCCATGACCGACCTCAAGACCGAAAAGCGGGAGATCGAGGGGCTCGGAGGATTGCCGATCGCGGTGCATGTCGCGGGAGAGGGCAGGGACTTGGTGCTGATCCACGGCTATTTCTCCAACGCGTGGACCAACTGGATTCGTTATGGCCATGCGGCGCGACTGGTGGAGGCGGGATTCCGCCTCATCATGCCGGACCTGCGCGGTCATGGCGAAAGCGGGAAGCCGCACGACGCCTCCGCCTATCCGCCCGACGCCCTGACCGAGGATAATCTGGCGGTCATCGAGCAGCTGGGCCTTACCGACTATGACCTTGGCGGCTATTCGCTGGGCGCGCGGACCACGGTGCGGATGCTGGCGCGCGGAGCAGCGCCGCGTCGCGTGATCCTAGCCGGGATGGGCCTGCGCGGCCTTACCCAGACGCTCGACAAGGGTGGTTACTATAAAAATGTGCTGACCAATCTGGGCACGTTCGAGCGCGGCACGTCGGAATGGATGACGGAAGCCTTCCTCAAGACGACCAAGGGCGATCCGGTGGCGATGCTCCACATCCTCAACACCTTCGTCGATACGCCCGCAGAAACGATCGCGAGTTTCGTCCAGCCGACAGAGGTTATTTGCGGGGCCGACGATCAGGATAATGGCGTGGCGCAGGAGCTGACCGATGCGCTGCCGAATGGCCGCTATGTCGAAATTCCGGGTAATCACATGGCTGCGGTGACGAAGAAGGAGCTTGGTCAGGCGATGGTGGATTTCCTGACGGCTTGACGAGGAACGTCGTGCTCCTGCGAAGGCAGGAGCCCAGTTCAAGCGGCGAGTCCGTGCTCCTGCCTTCGCAGGAGCACGGCATTCCTAGCGAAACGGCGGCTCGTTAAACGCCCGCAACTTGCGGCTGTGCAGCTTCGGCCCCTCCTGCCGCAGCAATTCGCAGGTCATGAGGCCCA
>DASVOF010000139.1:0-3467 GCA_036383495.1 Sphingobium sp.
CCACCAACAGGCTGAGCAGGGTGATGCCGGTCGCCGCCTTCATCCCTTCGCCCGACCGGATGATATGGCCACCCTCTATATGGCCCAGTTCGTGCGCGACCACGCCCTGTATCTGGTTCACATTATCGGCCTGCGCGATCAGCCCGCTATGCACCCAGACATATTGGCCGCCCGCGACGAAGGCGTTGATCTCCGGGTCGTTGATGACCATCACCTGGACGTTTTTCGGCTCCATGCCGGCCTCTGCGCCGCCCGCCGCGATCGCCGCCGCGCCCAGCACCAGGCTCAATATGGTGACGCTGGTGGCTTCCTTGATGCCTTCGCCCGACCGGATGACATGGCCGCCCTCGATATGGCCCAGTTCGTGCGCCACCACGCCCTGCAATTGATTTACATTGTCGGCCTGCGCGATCAGCCCGCTATGCACCCAGACATATTGGCCGCCCGCGACGAAGGCGTTGATCTCGCGATCGTTGATCACCAGCACTTGGACGTTGCGCGGTTCCATGCCCGCCGCGCTGACCAGCGGGCCGGACATGTCGGCCATGAAGGCTTCGGTTTCGGCGTCGCGCAGGATCTGCTGGGCGGCGGCCGGATGAGCGAGCAGCGACATGCCCGTCGCCGCGATCGCCGCCATGCGGAGCCAGCGGCGCGTCATGCGCGGCCCCGGCGAAGCGGATGGAGAGACAGCATGGGCGACATCGCATGCCAGCACGCCCATGAACCCGGCGTGACGCGGAAGCGCCGCCGTCCTCCGGTGGAAACCGGCAAGACGGCGGCGCTTCTCATGACCTGAAAAAGATCCTTCTTACTGACCGAAGGTGCGCTGCCACCAGCCACGGCGCGGCGTGCCGTCGTCGTCGGCTTCAGCCGTGTCCGCACCGTCCAGCGCCACCGCTTCGGTGACGTCAGCGCCGACCTGTCGGGTGACCGCCTCGGCTTCCGCCGGAGCGGACTCGGCGGCCGGAGCCGCTTCTGCCGCGGCGTCGGCCTTCTTCCGGCGGGGACGCTTGGGCTTGGCCGGAGCCTCCGCTTCTGCAACCGCAGGGGCCTCGACCGGTGCTTCGGCTTCGACGTCGGCCTTCTTCCGACGGGCGCGCTTGGGCTTGGCCGGCGCTTCCTCAGCGGGGGCTTCGACGGGCGCTTCGCTGGTCTCGACCACCGGTTCGGCGGCCTCCTTGGCCTTGCGAGCGCGCGGACGGCGGCGGGTCTTGGGCGCTTCTTCCTCGGCCGGAGCCTCGGGCGTCGCTTCGGCGGCGGCGACAGGCTCGGCCTCGGGCGCTGCCTCGACGGCGTCGCTCACGGTTTCCTCAGCCTGCTCGCCTTCGCGCCGGCGGCGACCACCGCGACGCCCGCGACGGCTACGCCGACGGCCCGCTTCGTCGCCTTCTGCTTCCGCTTCAGCAGCGACGGGTTCAGCTTCGCCTTCGCCTTCGACGGTCTCGGCTCCTTCGTCCTCGGCGGTTTCGCCTTCGCCCTCGGCGCGGTGCTCGTCGCGCTGGCCGCCACGACGGCGGCGACGGCGACGGCGGCGACGGCCGCCTTCCCGTTCCTCGCCACCTTCGCCGCGCTCTTCACGATCAGCTGCGGCCTCGACCTCTTCGATCTCTTCCTCGTCCAGCTCCTCGACGATCTCCAGATCGTCCTCATCCTGCGGCAGCGGCGTATAGTCGACCACGCGCTCGGGCCGGGGACCGCTGGCCTCGACCGACATGCGGGCGCCTTCGACCTCGCCATCGGGCAGGATCGCGATGCGCACGCCATAGCGCTGCTCGATCTCGTCCAGTTCGCGGCGCTTGTTGTTGAGGACGTAGAAAGCCGCCTCCTGGCTGGCGCGCAGGGTGATGAGGTTGCCGCGACCACGCGCCGCTTCCTCTTCCAGCATGCGCAGAGCGGAGAGGCCGGCGGACGAGGCGGTGCGGACCAGGCCGGTGCCTTCGCAATGCGGGCACTGGCGGGTCGATGCTTCCAATACGCCGGTGCGCAGGCGCTGGCGGCTCATTTCCATCAGGCCGAAGCCCGAAATGCGGCCGACCTGGATGCGGGCGCGATCGTCCTTCAACGCCTCCTTCATCGCCTTCTCGACCTTGCGGATGTTGGAGTTCACCTCCATGTCGATGAAGTCGATGACGACCAGACCCGCCATGTCGCGCAGGCGCAACTGACGCGCGATCTCGCGCGCTGCTTCCAGGTTCGTTGCTACGGCGGTCTGCTCGATGCCATGTTCGCGGGTCGAACGGCCCGAGTTGATGTCGATCGACACCAATGCTTCGGTCGGGTTGATGACCAGATAGCCGCCCGATTTCAGCTGCACGACGGGATTATACATGCCCGCCAGCTGTTCCTCGACGCCTGCGCGCTGGAACAGCGACACCGCGTCGGCATATTGCTGCACCCGGCGCGCATGGCTGGGCATCAGCAGCTTCATGAAGTCCTTGGCGGCCTTATAGCCTTCCTCGCCCTCGACGATGACCTCGTCGATATCCTTGTTGTAGATATCGCGGATCGCGCGCTTGATGAGGTCGCTGTCATTGTGGATCAGCGCGGGCGCGTCTGACTTCAGCGTCTTTTCGCGGATCTCGTCCCACAGGCGTGCGAGATAGTCGAAATCGCGCTTGATTTCCGGCTTGGTGCGCTGGAGCCCCGCGGTGCGGACGATGCAGCCCATGGAGGAGGGCAGCGCCATTTCCGCGACGATCGACTTCAACCGCTTGCGGTCGGCGGCGTTGCTGATCTTGCGCGAAATGCCGCCGCCATGGCTGGTGTTGGGCATCAGCACGCAATAGCGGCCCGCGAGCGACAGATAGGTGGTCAGCGCCGCGCCCTTGTTGCCGCGCTCTTCCTTGACCACCTGCACCAGCAGCACCTGGCGGCGCTTGATGACGTCCTGGATCTTGTAACGGCGGCGCAGCGCCATGCGCTTGCGGCGCAGTTCGTCAGCCGCCTCGTCGCCACCGCCGCGCTTGCGACGGCCGCGCCTGTCAGTCCCTTCGGCGCCCTCGGCGGCGTCACCCTCGGCGCCTTCCTCATCCTCATGGTGATGAGTGGCTTCCACCAGTTCGAGCCCGCCGTCGCCGGCGCCATCGTCGTCCTCATCGTCGACTTCGGCGCGCAACGCCGCTTCTTCCTCGGCGTGGGCGCGTTCCTCGCGCAGCAGCGCCTCGCGGTCTTCGCGCGGGATCTGGTAATAGTCGGGGTGAATTTCGCTGAAGGCCAGGAAGCCGTGGCGGTTGCCGCCGTAATCGACGAAAGCCGCCTGGAGCGATGGTTCTACGCGAGTGACCTTGGCGAGATAGATATTGCCTTTGAGCTGCTTGTGCTCGGCCGATTCAAAATCAAATTCCTCGATCCGGTTTCCCTTGACGACCGCGACCCGGGTTTCTTCCCGGTGGCGCGCATCGATCAGCATACGCATTGTCATTTATGATACTCCGGCGTTGGCGGCCTGCGGCGCTGAGCCGGGTCGC
>DASVOF010000140.1:0-11938 GCA_036383495.1 Sphingobium sp.
GCAAAGGCGTCGCTTTTTGCAGACGGACGAAAAGTTGGCGGATCGTTAGCCCTGAAACCGGATCGCGCCATGCGGGGGCGACCGCATGAAGCGGCTTCAGGACGAAGGCGCGGGCGCGAAAGGCGGGGTGGGGGATATGGAGCGAACGGCTGTTCCAGCGGCCGCCGGACCACAAGATGACGTCTATGTCCATCCGTCGTGCTCCCCAGCGGCGGTGGCGTTGGCGGCCGAGTTGTCGCTCGATCCGTTTCAACTCAACCAGCATTTCCTCAGGAGAAAGCGGGCTGGCGACCAGCAGGGCGCTGTTGGCGTAGACGCGGAGCGAGGGCCCCAGCGGGGGCGTTGTCAGGATCGGGGCCATCGCCCGGACATCGCCCAGTTCCCCGATCCGCGCCGCAGCTTCCTGGAGCAGTCGCGCGGGCGTCCGCTTGCCTGAAAGCGGGCGGTTCGAACCCAGCGCCAGGGCATAGAGGTGGGAAGAGCTTGTCTTGTCCATCGGCTAGCGACTATCGGCTCATCATGACGCTGCAAAGCCCTATCCCGCATGTCGAGCCGCCCAGCGATTGTCCGCTATGCCCACGACTGGTCGCCCTTCGGCAGGAATGCCGCGCCGAGCATCCGGATTGGTGGAACGCTCCCGTGCCGGCCTTTGGCGATCCTCTTGCGAGGATCGCGATCATCGGGCTGGCGCCGGGCAAGCATGGCGCCAATCGGACGGGGCGGCCCTTCACCGGGGATCATGCCGGTGAACTGCTGTTCGGGACGCTGGCCAAGTTCGGGCTGGCGGAGGGGAGCTATGAGGCGAGGCTGGACGACGGGCTGACGCTGCGCAACGTCGTCATCCTGAACGCGGTCAAATGCCTGCCGCCGCAGAACAAGCCGTTGCCGGAGGAAGTGCGGACCTGCCGCAAATTCCTGAAGGCTGGCGTGGACGCCCTGCCGAAGGCGCGCTTGTTCATCGCGCTGGGGCAGGTCGCGCATCAGTCTGCGGTCAAGACGTTGGGCGGCAGGTTGCCCAAGGCGCGCTTCGCCCATTTGGCCGAGCATCGGATGCCGGACGGGCGTGTGCTGATCGACAGCTATCACTGCTCCCGATATAATCAGAATACCGGACGGCTGACGGCGGAAATGTTCGAAGCGGTGGTCGCCCGCGCGGTGGACCTCGCCGATCAGATGTCCTGAGCGATCCGGGCGTAAAGTTCCGGACGGCGATCGCGGAAGAAGCCCATGCCTGCGCGATGCTTGCGTGCTTGCGCCAGGTCCAGCGTCGCGACCAGCGCGCCATTGTCGCGCGCGTCGGCCTCTGCGGCGAAGTCGCCCCATTCGTCGGTGATGAAGCTGTGGCCGTAGAATTTCTGGCCATCTTCCTCGCCGATGCGGTTGGCGGCGATCACCGGCATGCAGTTGCTGACCGCATGGCCGATCATGGCGCGACGCCACATGCGGCTGGTGTCCAGTTCCGCGTCATAAGGCTCTGAGCCGATCGCTGTGGGATAGAAGAGCATTTCCGCGCCCATCAGCGCCATGACCCGCGCGGTTTCGGGATACCATTGGTCCCAGCAGATGCCGACGCCGATCGTGCCGTGCCGGGTTTCCCAAACCTTGAAGCCGCTATTGCCGGGGCGGAAATAATATTTTTCCTCATAGCCCGGCCCGTCGGGAATGTGGCTCTTGCGATAGACGCCCATGATCTCGCCCTCATCGTCGATCATGGCCAACGAGTTGTAATGATGCTGTCCGTCCCGCTCGAAAAAGCTGGTGGGGATATAGACGCGTTCGGCCTTCGCGACCTTGCGCATTTCCTGGACGGCGGGGTGCTGGTCCAAAGGCTGCGCGTTGGCGAACAGGGCTTCATCCTCGACCTTGCAGAAATAGGGGCCTTCGAACAGTTCAGGCGGCAGGATGATCTTCGCTCCGCGCGCGGACGCCTTCACCACATGGTCGGCGACCATCGCGATATTGGCCGCCATGTCATCGGAAAAGGCGAGTTGGAGCGCGGCGACAGTGACTTTGGTCATTTCTCTAACGGGTCCCTAGAGACGAATGCCCATCCGGGCGGCAATGGCGATGGTTGCGAGATAGAGCAGGATTGTCGTCACGCAACCGGCGATCAGCGCGGGGGTGAAAGAAACGCCTTTCCGAAGAAGCGCGGGGATCAGGAGGAACATCGGCAATGAGGGGATGACATAATAGAATGTCGCCTCGGCATGGCGCGCCATATTCTCCGGGTCGGGCTTGTCGGTCCACAGCCATATCATCCCTAGCACCGATATCAGTGGGAGCGAGGCGATGAGCGCGCCAAGGGCGGGATAACGCCGCGACACCACCGAAACGATGGTGATGATGATGCCGGAGAGCAGCGCGCGCAGCGCCAGCATGGCGCTCATCCCAATGCCGACGGCATCTGCTGGCTGCAACAATGGAAGCTGCCTCCGCCTGAAAGGATCGCGTCGCTCCGCAACCCGATGATCTCGCGTCCGGGGAAGAAGGGGCGGAGCGCATCCATCGCCGCCTGATCATTGGGCCGGTCATAGATCGGCACGATGACGGCGGCGTTGCCGACGGCGAAATTCATGTAGCTGGCCGGGATGATTTCGCCGTCCACGACGACGCGGCCGGGGGAGGGGATGGACGCCACCTCAACCCCGAACGCCTGCGCGCGCGCGCGCGCATCGGCATAGATGGCTGCGTTGGGATCATCGTCGGTGCTCGCTTCCGGAAGCGCCAGCACGCCGGGCGCGACGAACCGCGCCAGATTGTCGACATGCCCGTCCGTATGGTCGTTGATCAGCCCATCCCCCAACCAGAGCAGGTCCGACAGGCCCAGCGATCCGGCCAGCAGCGTCTCTATCTTGCCGCGATCGAGTTCCGGGTTGCGATTGGGGTTGAGCAGGCATTGTTCGGTCGTCACGAACAGGCCGGTTCCGTCGGTGTCGACCGCGCCGCCTTCGAATATCCAATGCTGGGTCGATGTGGGAAAGCCGGTGCTCGCCGCCAGCCGCGCGCCGATATCCTCGTCGCCGGGCATCTGATATTTGCCGCCCCAGCCGTTGAAGCCGAAATCGACGAGCGCGCGCTCGCTGCCGCGCAGAACGGCGATGGGGGCGGTGTCGCGCAGCCATACGTCGCCCAGCTTCTGCACCACGATGGCGACGCCCGAGCCGACCAGTCCTCGCGCGACCGCCGCGTCCGCTTCGCTGGCGACTACCAGCCGAACTTCCTCGCCGCGTCCGTCCGCGTGCAGCGCGGTGGCGAAGTCGGCGATCTGCCGCCGCGCGGCGTCAAAGGCGCCGGGCCATTCCTCCGGATTGGTGGGAAAGCCGATCCAGGCCCAGTCATGGGGCGCCCATTCGGCGGGCATGTGAAATGTCATGACAAGCTCCTGTGCAGGCGGGTCCTTAAGCGGTCCTCTACAGGATCAGGGGCATGATGGCAGCGGCAAAATTCGGTAAAAGCGGTGCGCGTTCAGACCTTTTGCTGGAGGGTCCACTCGTCCAGCATCCTGTAGCCCAGCGGCACCTGGAAGCACAGACCGGCATAGCTGGCGTTGCTCCAACGCACCTCGGCGTCCCGCTTCCCCAGACCCTCGATGAGGACCTGCACCTGCTTCCCTTCATTCAGGATAGCGGCGTCGTCGCGCACCTTGATGCCCAGCAGGGATATGTCCTGAAGAATGCAGGGATATTTTTGGTCCTGATCGACGATTGAAATCGGCGCGGAGATTGTCAGCCGAACAGATTCCCGTTCGTCCAATCCGCGTCTCTGCTCCGCCAGCATCGTGGAGATCGCAATCCGTTCCTCGAACATCAACGAAACCTGTTCGCCCTGGATGATGCTGATAATGGCTGGAACGGTGAAGCCATTGCGTAACCCCAATGTGACGCTCTGGCCGACGGCAAGGGGGAGGCTCGCCTGGACCATCGCTTCTGTGGGAGCCAAGGCGTGGACAAGGCAAAGGCATTGCCTGTCGGATGTCACCAGCTTGCCGATATGTGATTTTGCTATCGCGTTGCTGATCGTCATGATCTGCGCCCCCCATTTTGTTTTTTGATTCTTGCGGGGTTTAAACGCAAGGTTTTCGTAACGTAAACCTAAATTATGTTATTGAATTTTACATGAAATCTGTATGCTGCGAGCGGCGGGTCGGGGAAGTTTGGTGTCGGATTTCACCGCCCAGCCAGTTGGACGCTGGCCTCAATGGCCGCCCGGTAACAGCGGTCGCCTCCTGCCGGAGGCGCTGAAAAGCTCACTTTCCAGTTCGGCTCCGATCGCGGATCGCGCGGAATTCATCGCCTGATATCCAGTTGGGCCAGTCGGCCGTATCGGCCAGCGCGCGCCCCACATCATAATAAAGTTTCAGATCCGCCTTTACCCCGCTCCAGTCCCAATTTGGGTCATATTCATCCTTGGGGCCGTGATAGCGATGTTCCTCATAATCCTTGGCCGCCGCCGCCCCCGCCTCTGCGCCGCCCTTCGCCAGATCCTGCCCGCCTTCGAAATAGAGCATGGGCACGCCATGTTTGGCGAAGCTGAAATGGTCGGAGCGGTAGTAGAAGCCTTTTTCCGGCGTAGGCTCCATGCTGGCGACGCGCTTTTGCGCCGCGAGCGCGCGGTCCAGATAGGTGTCGAGTTGCGACTTGCCCTTGCCGACCACGACGACATTCCTGGCGAGCCCGGTCATGCTGAGCGCGTCCATATTGACGCCGCCCACCGTCGCGCGCAGCGGGAACACGGGGTGATCGCCATAATAGGCCGACCCCAGCAGGCCGGATTCCTCTGCGGTGACGGCCAGGAACAGCTGGCTGCGGTCGGTGGGTCCGGCCTTCACATTAGCCTCCGCCAGAGCGACGAGCGCCGCTGTGCCGGTGGCGTTGTCGATAGCGCCGTTGCAGATGTCGTCTCCGTCCGGCGCAGCCTCGCAATGGCCCAGATGATCCCAGTGCGCCGTATAGAGCACATACTCGTCGGGGCGCGCCTTGCCGGGCAGGAGGGCCACGACATTCTTCGACCTGTGCTTGCGGATCGCATTGTCGAAGGTGACGCTGGCCTTCACCCCTTTCAGGGGGATCGCCCTGAACCCCCGCTTCTTCGCCGCCGCCATCAGCGTGTCGAGGTTCAGCCCGGCGCTCGCCATCAGCGCCGCCGCCTTGTTCTTCTGAAGCCAGCCGATCGCGGCGGATTGGTGGGCGTTGCCGTTGGCGCTGTCGGCGACATGCTGCGCGCCGGTCCAGCTCGACTGCACGACGTTCCAGCCATAGGCGGCAGGCACGGTGTCATGCACGATGATCGCCGCCGTCGCGCCCTGCCGCGCGGCTTCCTCGAACTTGTAGGTCCAGCGGCCATAATAGGTCATCGCCCGGCCGTTGAACGGTCCCCGAAGCGTCGGCGTCTGATAGTCGGGGTCGTTCACCAGGATGATGACCGTCTTGCCCTTCACATTCACGCCGGCATAGTCGTTCCACTTCTTTTCCGGCGCGTTGATGCCATATCCGACGAAGACGACGGGGCTGTCCTTCACCTCGACATGCGGCTGGCCGGTGCGGTGGGTGGCGATCACCATGTCGGGGCCGTAGGTTGCCGAAACCACGCTCCTGCCGCCCGTAAAACGCAGCGGCGACACGTCCTTCGCCGTGATCTCGACCAGCGGCACATCCTGGAACCAACTGCCCTTGTTGCCGGGCTTCAGCCCCAGCGCTTCGAACCGCTGGACCAGATAGGCGAGCGTCTTTTCCTCGCCCGCCGTGCCCGGCGCGCGCCCTTCATAGGCGTCGGAGGAGATTTCCTTCACCACCTCCTTCATCGTCTCGATCGAAGGTCCGCCATCGGGCGAAGCGGCAAAAGCCGCTCCTCCACTGGCAAGGGCGATCAGCATGGCGAGCGGCAGGAGGCGAGGGCGCATCACAAGGGCCTTGAAAGACAATGGATACAGGGGTGATGCCAGTAGCCCCTCGCGCAGACAAGGATTGTTGTACAAAAGAAAAAGGGCGGCCCCGCAGGACCGCCCTTTGTCACATATTTGAGGCCGAAAGGATCAGCGCGAATAGAATTCGACGACCAGATTCGGTTCCATCTTCACCGGATAGGGCACTTCATCCAGCGTCGGCACGCGGACATAGGTGACCTTGGCGGCGCCGTCGGGAGCGACATAGTCGGGGATGTCGCGCTCGGGCAGGCCCTGCGCTTCCAGAACCAGCGCCATTTCCTGCGCCTTCTTGCCCAGGGTGATTTCGTCACCCGGCTTCACCAGACGCGACGCGATGTTGCACTTCACGCCGTTCACATAGACGTGACCGTGCGAAACCAGCTGGCGAGCCGACCAGATGGTGGGGGTGAACTTGGCGCGGTAGACGACGGCGTCGAGGCGGCGCTCCAGCAGGCCGATCAGGTTCTGACCGGTGTCGCCCTTCATGCGGGCGGCTTCGGTGTAGTTCTTCTTGAACTGCTTTTCGGTGATGTCGCCATAATAGCCCTTCAGCTTCTGCTTCGCCTTGAGCTGGATGCCGTAGTCCGACATCTTGCCCTTGCGGCGCTGACCGTGCTGACCGGGACCATATTCACGCTTGTTGACCGGGCTCTTGGGGCGACCCCAGATATTCTCGCCCATGCGGCGGTCGAGTTTATACTTGGCGCTGGAACGCTTCGACATGATATTTCCTTAACAATCGCTAACAACGTTATTCCCGGTATCGCCTGCGATCCATATTTCAGGGGCAGGGCCACCGTTTCACCGGGATACGGGGCCAATCGCGAAGGCGCGCCTATGGCCAAAGGGGGCGGTTATGTCAACCCTCGACAGGGCGGCGCTAGGGCCTTAGTCAGCCATTTCATGAACCCCGAAGACTACAGCACGATGGCGCAGGTCCGCTCGGGCGTGGACGAGATCGATCGCCAGCTTGTCGCGCTCCTCGACCGGCGCTTCGCCCATATGCGCGCGGCGGCGCGGATCAAGCCTGACCGCAGCGCCGTGCGGGACGAGGCGCGCAAGGCTGAGGTTATCGGAAACGCCCGCGCGCAAGCCGAACGCCTCGGTGCGCCCGCCGATGTGATCGCGGAACTTTGGGAACAGCTGGTTGAAGCCTCGATCGCCTATGAAATGACCGAGTTCGACCGCACCCGAACGGCCTGAAGGTCAGCGCGCTCGCGGACTCTTCAGCGCTGACAGCACGCCGCGTAGCGTGCGGACCTCCAGATGGTTCCAGCCCGGCTTGGTCAGCAGGTTGCGCAGCGTCCGCTTGGTCGCCGGCGCGCGGTCGGGCGGAAAGAAATAGCCCGCGCCTTCCAGCAGCGTCTCGAACTGGACGATCATTCCCTCCAGCTCGGCCTGCGGGGCGGGTTCGCCAAGGTCGGTGAGGGTGGGCTGTTCCAGCGCCGCCTGCTTGGACCATTCATAGGCGCACAGGATCACCGCCTGCGCCAGGTTGAGCGACCCGAACTCCGGATTGATCGGCACCGTCAGTATCTTGCGGGCGAGCGCGACATCTTCGGTTTCAAGGCCGGAGCGCTCCGGCCCGAACACATAGGCGCAGCGACCCGTCGCGCCATGAATCTCCCGCGCGGCTTCCTCCGGCGTCACCACCGGCTTGGTGACGCCCCGTTTGCGCACGGTGGTCGCATAGACATGCGCGCAATCGGACACGGCGTCGGCGAGCGTTTCGAAGACCTCCGCCTTGTCGAGCACAATGTCGGCCCCCGCTGCCGACGGTCCCGCATCGGGATTCGGCCAGCCGTCGCGGGGACTGACGAGACGCATTTCCGTCAGCCCGAAATTGAGCATGGCGCGCGCGGCCTTGCCGATATTTTCGCCCAACTGGGGGCGGACGAGGACGACGACGGGGGGGGGCGAATTGACGTCTGACATATTTCCGTTCGTCCTGAGTAGGGGCTGAGCTTGTCGAAGCCCCGTATCGAAGGACTTTCGCGCCAGCTTCGAGACCAAGTCCCAATCACCAGCGATCAGCGCTTCCTTCTTCGCCCGCGACCAACCCTTGATCCGCAATTCTGCGGCCAGCGCCTCATCGCGCGATCCAAACTCCTGCGACCATAGCAAATCAACGGGCAAGCGCTTTTGCGTATATCCCGGAATGGACCCGGATTGATGCTGACCGATGCGCTGATCGAGATTATCTGTATGGCCAAGATAATAGCTGCCGTCCGCACAGCGTAACATATAGGCGTGAAACGTCATCCTGAAGTCCTTCGATACGCCATTTCGACTTCGCTCAATGGCTACTCAGGACGAACGGGGCGGGTATGAGCCCCCCTCACTCACTCCCCACCTCCTTCACCGTGCTCGCGAAATCCTCGAAATCCCGCGCGTCGGTGAAGTCCTTATAGACGCTGGCGAAGCGGATATAGGCCACGCTGTCCAGGCGTTTCAGCCCTTCCATCACCATTTCGCCGATCGCCCGCGCCGGCACTTCGCCATCGCCGCTGGTTTCCAACTGCCGCTGGATGCCGGAGATGAGTTTTTCGAGGCGGCTCGGGTCGATCTGCCGCTTGCGGCAGGCGATGTCGATGGAGCGCGCCAGCTTGTCGCGGTCGAACGATTCCTTGCGCCCCTCGCTCTTTGCCACCCAGATGTCGCGGAGCTGGATCCGTTCGAAGGTGGTGAAGCGCGCCCCGCACGCCTCGCACTGTCGCCGGCGGCGGATGGCCGCGCCGTCCTCGGTCGGACGGCTGTCCTTCACCTGGCTGTCGTCATGGGCACAAAAGGGGCAGCGCATTCAGCAAGTAACTCCGTTCAGTCGGGACGAGTCGAGAAACGAGATGGCACAGAAACCCGTGTCTCGACCAGCCTCGACACGAACGGAGAAAGATCAGCCTTCGTAGATCGGGTAGCGGGCGCACAGCGCCGAAACCCGCTCGCGCACATTGGCCTCCACGGCAGCGTCACCATGCTCACCCTTGTCGCGCAGGCCCTGAAGCACGTCCGCGATCATGTCGCCGATCGCCTCGAACTCCGCCACGCCGAACCCGCGCGTCGTGCCGGCGGGCGAACCCACGCGGATGCCGCTGGTCTTGGTCGGCGGCAACGGGTCGCCCGGCACGCCATTCTTGTTGCAGGTGATGAAGCTGCGCTCCAGCGCCTCGTCCGCGTCCTTGCCCGAAATGCCGTAAGGGCGCAGGTCGATGAGGGCGAGGTGCGTGTCGGTGCCGCCCGAAACCACGGCCAGGCCGCGCTGTTCCAGCTTGGCCGCCAGCGCCTTCGCATTGGTGACGATCGCCTGCGCATAGGTCTTGAATTCGGGACGCAGCGCTTCGCCAAACGCCACGGCTTTTGCGGCGATGACGTGCATCAGCGGGCCGCCCTGCAAGCCGGGGAACACCGCCGAATTGATCTTTTTCGCGATGGCTTCGTCATCGGTCAGGATCATGCCGCCGCGCGGGCCGCGCAGCGTCTTGTGCGTGGTGGTGGTGACGACATGGGCGTGGCCGAACGGCGTCGGGTGCGCGCCGCCAGCAACCAGGCCGGCAAAATGCGCCATGTCGACCATCAGCAGCGCGCCCACCTTGTCCGCGATCGCGCGGAAGCGGGCGAAGTCCAAATGACGCGGATAGGCCGAACCGCCCGCGATGATGAGGGTCGGCTTCGCCTCGATCGCCTGCGCTTCGAGCGCGTCATAGTCGATGACGTGCGTGTCTTCGCGCACGCCGTATTGCACGGCATTATACCATTTGCCCGACAGCGCGGGCTTGGCGCCGTGGGTCAGGTGGCCGCCAGCGTCGAGCGACAGGCCCATGATCGTGTCGCCCGGCTTGGTCAGCGCCAGCATCACCGCGCCGTTCGCCTGCGCGCCCGAATGGGGCTGCACGTTCACGAAGCCGCAGTTGAAGATCTGCTTGGCGCGGTCGATGGCGAGCTGCTCGACTTCATCCGAAGGCGCGCAGCCCTGATAATAGCGCTTGCCCGGATAGCCTTCGGCATATTTGTTGGTGAAGACGGACCCTTGCGCCTCCAGCACCGCCTTCGACACGATATTTTCCGACGCGATCAGTTCGATCTGATTCTGCTCGCGCTTCAGTTCGTGCGCAATGCCCGCGAAGACCGCCGGATCGGCATCGGCCAGGCTGCGCGTGAAATAGCCTTCCGAACGGATTTCGGAGAGGTCGGCGAGGGTGGCGGTGCTCATAGGGCGGGCTCCTTAAAGCGCGGGCTGGGAGAGTTTTTCGACACGGCCGCTATGGCGGCCACCGCCGAATTCGGTGGAAAGGAAAGCGGTCACGCAGGCTTTCGCCATGTCGATGCCGGTCAGGCGCGCGCCAAGTGCAAGGACATTGGCGTCATTATGCTCGCGGCTGAGCGCGGCTGAGAGCGGCTCCGACACCAGCGCGCAGCGGCAGGCCGGGTTGCGGTTCACCGCGATCGAAATGCCGATGCCCGATCCGCAGAGCGCAATGCCGCGCTCGGCCGCGCCGTAAGCCACGGCGGTCGCCAGCTTGTAGCCGAAATCCGGGTAGTCGACCCGGTCGGCGGTCGCCGGGCCTAGATCGTCGACCTGATGCCCTTCCGCGCGCAGCCAGTCGGCAAGTTCCGCCTTCAGATCAACGGCGGCATGATCGGAAGCGATGGCGATTTTCACGTTGAAATTGTCCTTTCACCCCGCAGGTGATTCGTTCCCGCGCCTCTTAGGGGGTGAGGCGCGCAATTGCCACAGTCCAACTGGCCGCCTATGGCCTGCTTCATGGCAGGCACGATTTTATCCATATTGATGCTGGCGGGACTGCTCCTGACCGGCGGCGGCGTCTACGCGATCGCGAAAAGAGGCGATCGCAAACGCGGCGCTTTGATGATTATAGCCGGATTGGTGATGTTCGCCAATGTCGCCATCTCCGCCATTCCGGGCCCCGAAGCGCCCGCGCTGCAAAAGGCCCGCTGATCAGGCGCGCAGGGCCACCGCCGCCAGCAGATCGGTCTGGGTGACGAGGCCGCGCAGCCTGCGGTCGCCATCCACGACGATGGCTTCGCGCCGGATGCCGCTGGTGAGCGGGCGCAGCAACTGCGCGACGGGCGTGTCCGCCGAAACGAGCAGCGGTTCCGAAGCGATGTCGCGCACATTGTCGCCCTCCCGCAACAGGTCGAGCGGGCCGACCAGTCCCCGGACCCGGCCCGCATCGTCAATCACGGGGAGCGAGAGCAGGCGGCGGGCATGCAGCAGCCGATGCGCGTCCTGCACGGGCTGGTTCTCGCCGATGGTGATCACGTCGCGCGACATGATCTCGCCGCAGGTGATGTCGCCATGGCGCCGTTCGGCGGCGCGAACTTCGGCATCGTTGAGCACAAGCTGAAGATCAGCCGGATCAACGTCCAGAACATCTTCATAGGCGTTGAGCGCCTCCTCCACATCCTGTTCCGACGGCGTCGGTCTGAGCAGCGGGGCCGGGTCGGCGGCGCCATGCGCGCTGGCCGCCTTGGGCGGGACATGGGGATAGCTGTGCCCGGCGATGCGATGAAAGAGGATAGCGACGATCAGCAATAGCGCCGTGTTCATGCCGACCGGCACGAGGGCGTAGATATATTCAGGCGCTGCATGGCCGCTCGCCCCGAGCACCGCCGACAGGGCGACCGCGCCGCCCGGCGGATGAAGGCAGCGCAGCAGCGACATGACCGCGATGGCCGCTCCGACTGCCACCGCCGCCGCGACCGTGGGATCGGGGATCAGCCGCGCGACCGTGATGCCCACGAGTGCGGAAATGACATTGCCGCCGAGCACTGGCCAGGGCTGGGCCAAAGGACTGGCGGGCACGGCGAACAGCAACACCGCCGAAGCGCCCATGGGCGCGACCAGAAATGGATGGGCGATGCCGTTCCCCAGCATCAGGCCGCACAGCAGGCCGGTGATGGCGATGCCGCCGATCGCGCCGCTGGCCGCTTTCAGGCGATCGACGAAGCCGGGGCCGGGAGGAGCGGGGACGAAGGCGCTGTAATAGCGGCTCCAGA
>DASVOF010000141.1:0-14624 GCA_036383495.1 Sphingobium sp.
AACTCCAGCGCCTGGGCGACGACATCCCGCCCGTCGCGCAGAGGCAGCACTTCATGCCCGTGCGCCCGCAACAGATCGCAAAAAAGTTTGAGATTGAGTTCGTTGTCCTCGACAACGAGCACGCGCTTTGCCACCTGTCACCCGCGATTCCATGATACGCACAGGAAAGTGCGCCTTTAAGCCAGCATAGCCCGAGAATCAATCATGCGTCCCCACAGTCCCGATAGCAAGCAGGATAGCCCTGTCCATGGCTCCGATCCCGGGACGCTGGCGCTGCTCGCTCTGGCGTGGACATTGGGCGATGAGCGGCGCGCGGATCGGCTGTTGTCGCTGACCGGGCTGGACGCCGACGCGCTGCGGGCGGGGGTCGGCAATCCGGTGGTGCTGAGCGCGGTGCTGGAATTCCTGTCCGATCACGAACCCGACCTGATCGCCTGCGCCGATGCGATCGACGCGACGCCTGCCGAGCTGATCGCCGCAAAGGACCTGCTTCGCCGATGACCCGTCCCCTCATCATCACCGATTGCGACGAGGTGCTGCTGCACATGGTCGTTCCCTTCCGGGAGTGGCTGGACGAGCATCATGCCGTGCATTTCGACATGCGGGAGCGCGGCTTTACCGAGGCGCTGCGCCACAAGGACAGCGGCGAGCCGCTGGAGCGCGCTTTGGTGTGGAAGCTGCTGATCGGCTTCTTCGATACGGAAATGCGCCGGCAAAAGCCGATCGCGGGCGCGATCGATGCGCTGGGTCGGCTGTCGCGCATCGCCGATATCGTCGTGCTCACCAATATCGGCGAGCGGCACCACCAAAAGCGCGTGGAGCAGCTGGCGGCGCATGGCCTCGACCTGCCTGTCCACTGGAATGGCGGACCCAAGGGGCCGGCGCTCGCCGCCATCCTTGCCGAACGCAAGCCTGCCGCCGCCCTGTTCATCGACGATCTAGCGGAACATCATGAATCGGTCGCGGACCATGCGCCGGAGGTCTGGCGCCTGCACATGGTCGGCGAGCCCGAAATCGCAGCCGACGTTCCCGCCGCCGGTTTCGCCCATGCCCGAATCGACGATTGGGCGGCGGCCGAAGCATGGATCAGCGCGCGGCTGAATGAAGGTCCTGCGCCTTCCGATTTTCCTCTCTCCCATGGAGCCCCTGCATGAGCGTTGAAGCCCGCCTCGCCGAACTCGGCATCACCTTGCCGGAAGCCGCCGCCCCGGTCGCGGCCTATGTCGCCACGGTCGAGGTCAATGGCCTGCTGCATATTTCCGGGCAGATTTCCCTGTCGCAAGGCCAGTTGATGACCGGACGGCTGGGGGAGGACCGGGACCTTGATTATGGCGTCAAGGCGGCGCGCGCCTGCGGGCTCAACCTCATCGCCCAGATGAAGGCGGCGCTGGGTAGCCTCGATCGGGTCGAACGGATCGTGAAGCTGGGCGCGTTCATCAGCAGCGCGCCGGGCTTCACCGACCAGCCAAAGGTCGCCAACGGCGCATCGGAATTGATGGTTGAGGTGTTCGGCGAGGCCGGGAAACATGCCCGCAGCGCCGTGGGCGTGCCTGTCCTCCCGCTAGGCGCGGCGGTGGAAATCGACGCGGTCGTCCTTGTCCGGCCGGCGGCCTGACCGCCTTTCCTTCCTGACCGACCGGCCCTTCGCCCATCGCGGGCTGCACGGGGCCGGGGTCAGCGAAAATGGCATGGCGGCGTTCCGCGCCGCCATCGCGCAGGGCTGCGGCGTCGAATGCGATGCGCGCGCCAGCCGCGACGGCGTGGCGATGCTATTTCACGATGCCGGGTTGCTGCGCATGACGGGCGTCGAAGGCGTCTTGTCCGACTGCGCGGCTGAGGCGCTGGATCGCCTTGCCCTGCCCGATGGCGGCGCGATTCCTCGCCTCGCCGAGTTGCTCGCCCTTTGCGGGGACAATGTCCCCCTGCTGATCGAGGTCAAGGTGAAGGGATGCAGCGTCGGCCCCATCTGCACCGCCGTCGCGCGGGATTTAACGCGCTATCCCCAGGCGCCCGCAGCCGTCATGTCCTTCAATCCCCTCGCCCTGCGCTGGTTCGCCCAGCACATGCCTCAGACGGTGCGCGGACTGGTGGTGACGGAGCAGGGAAAACGCGGCTGGCGCGGCGCGATCCAGCGCGGCCTTGCACTTGGCGTTTCGAGACCCGATTTTATAGCCTGTGACATTCGCGACCTGCCATCATCCTTCGCCGCGCGCGTCCGCCGTCGAGGTTTGCCCGTGCTGACGTGGACCGTGCGCACGGCGGAGGAGCATGATCGCGCCGCCATCCACGCCGACCAGATCATTTTCGAGCGGCCGCATGACTGAGTGCGTGGCGCGGGTGGCGGCCGGGGTGGCGGACATCCCGCGCGACCAGTGGGACGCCTGCGCAGGCACGGCCAATCCTTTCATGCGCTGGGACTTCCTGAGCGCGCTGGAAAAATCGGGCAGCGTCGGTCCGGGCACGGGGTGGCAGCCGCTGCCGCTGCTGATCGACGGCGTGGACGGCCGGATCGCGGCGGTGGCCCCGCTCTATGCCAAGACGCACAGCCATGGCGAATATGTGTTCGACCATGGCTGGGCCGACGCCTGGGAGCGCGCCGGGGGCAGCTATTACCCCAAGATCCAGCTCGCCTCCCCCTTCACGCCCGTGCCCGGGCCCCGGCTGCTGCTACGCGACCCGGCGCTGGGGCCAGCGCTGATCGCGGGAATCGAGGCGGTGGTGGAGCGCAATGACCTGTCATCCGCCCATGCGACTTTCGTGGAGCCCGATCAGGTGGCGCTGTTCGAATCGGCAGGCTGGCTGATCCGCGAGGACAGCCAGTTCCACTGGACCAACCGGGGCTATCGCGACTTTGGCGATTTCCTGGACAGCCTATCGAGCGCGAAGCGCAAGAATATCCGCAAGGAGCGCGAGCGGGCTGTGGAGGGGCTGGAGATCGTCCACCTGACCGGCAGCGACCTGACCGAAGCGCATTGGGACGCCTTCTGGCGATTTTATCAGGATACCGGATCGCGCAAATGGGGGCGACCCTATCTGACCCGCACCTTCTTTTCGATGCTGGGCGAAAGCATGGCGGACAGCGTGCTGCTAGTGCTGGCGATGCGGGCCGGCAGACCGATCGCGGGCGCGCTCAACATGGTCGGGGAGGATGCGCTCTACGGGCGCTATTGGGGCTGCACCGAGGATGTGCCCAACCTGCATTTCGAGCTATGCTATTATCAGGCGATCGACATCGCCATCGCGCGCGGCCTGTCCCGCGTCGAGGCGGGCGCGCAGGGCGGGCACAAGCTGGCGCGCGGCTATGCGCCCGAGCCGACCTATTCCGCGCATTTCATTCCCAACCCCGGCTTTCGCCGGGCGGTGGCGGATTTCCTGATGGCCGAGCGGGCCGGCGTGCAGCGTGATCGCGCCTGGCTGTCCGAACGCGCGCCGTTCAGGAAGATGGACTGAGGGTCAGGCGGCGCGCAGCTGAGTCGCGGCGATCCAGGCGCGGGCCTGACGCTGCGCCTCGACAATTTCGCGCGCGGTCATTTCCTCGGCGATTTCGGCGCGCATCGCCTGGCCTTCCTCGCTGCCCCTGAGCGCCGCGAGATTGAACCATTTGTGCGCCTCGACCAGATCGACCGGCAGGCCGCCCGTGCCGCAGCTGTAAGCGACGCCCCGATCGAAACAGGCTTCCGCCGTTCCGCATTCCGCGCTCGCCAACCGGCTTTCCATCAGAAACTGCGCGCTCTTCAGACTGTTCGCCATGACCGAATTCCCCTGTTCGATTGGACATAATGGTTTTCGACAAGCGCCACGGTGCACCGGCGGGAGATAAAAAATGGTTAACGTGAATTTGACCATGCGATGAAAGGAAAGCGCGTCGACGAGCGATGGACCGCCTGATGCGCCCGCGCCCCATCTGGGGGTGGCGCCCGCCGGCAAAGATCCCCATAGCCCCTTCATGACCAATTCCCCCGCACCGGTCGTCACCGCCTCCCCCGAAAAAGATATCCGCTTTCGCGAATTCGTCGTGCTGTGCGCCTGCCTGATGGCGATGAACGCGCTGTCGATCGATCCCATGCTGCCCGCTTTGCCCGACATCGCCCGGGACCTCGCGATTGCCCAGCCCAATGACCGGCAGCTTATCATCAGCGTCTATTTCGTAGGGTTAGGCATCGGGTCCCTCCTCTTCGGCATCCTATCCGACCGCTTTGGACGCAAGCGGGTGCTGGGCGGTGCGATGGTCTTCTTCATCCTGTCGTCGATCGCGTGCGCGGCGGCGCAGAGCTTCACCATGATGCTGGCGGCGCGCGTTTCCGCCGGCTTCTTCGCGGGGGCGAGCCGGGTGATCACCATCGGCATCATCCGCGACCGTTTCAGGGGCGACGCGATGGCGCGGGTGATGTCGCTGATCTTCGCGGTGTTCATGCTGATCCCGGTGCTGGCGCCCAGCCTGGGTCAGGCGATATTGTGGATCGCGCCCTGGCGCTGGATCTTCTGGATCCTTTCGATGCAGGCCACGCTGATCCTGCTGTGGATGCTGACGCGGATGCCGGAAACGCTGAAGCCCGAAAACCGCCTGCCGATCAGCCCGCGCGCCATCGTCCATTCGGTGGGCGCGATCCTGACCACGCGCGATTCGATCGGCTATATGGTGGCGAGCGGGGTGATCATGAGTGGCCTGATCGGCTTCATCCTGTCGATCCAGCAGATCTTCTTTGATGTGTTCGCCGCCCCCGCCGTCTTTCCCTTCGCCTTCGCCGCGATCGCCGGCTGCATGGGGGTGGGCAGCCTGGTGAACAGCCGGCTTGTTTCACGCTTCGGCGCGCGTCGCCTCAGCCAGGGCGCGGTGCTGGGGCTGATCCTGGTGAACGCCGTCCATCTGGCGGTGATCCTGACGGGACGCGAAACGATCGTCAGCTTCATGTTGCTGCAAGGGCTGACGATGCTGAGCATAGCGTTCACTGCGTCCAACTTCAGCGCGATCTCGATGGAGCCATTCTCCAAAGGGGCGGGCGTGGCGTCTTCCTTTCAGACCTTCCTCACCACGGCGGTGTCCAGCGCGCTGGGCAGCGTGGTAGGCGCGGCCTTCGACGGTTCCACCCTGCCGCTGACGCTGGGCCTGCTGGCGTTCGGCGTCGCCGCGTTCCTGATCGTCGCGATCGCCGAAGGGGGGCGGCTCTTCACCCGGCCCTATCGCGACGCGCTGCGCGATCCCGAGGTCGAACCACCGTTGCATTGAAAAAGGGGACGGTCGCCCGTCCCCTTCGCGTCGTCCCTCAGGCGTCCTGCCCGCCGGGCGTCGGCGCGCCCGGCAGCGGCGGCACAGGCTGCGGCGGGATGCCGACATCCTGCTCATGCGTTTCGATCACGCCGCGCGCGACATGGCTCTTGCGATAGCCATAGAGGAAATAGAGCAGCAGCCCCAACCCGCCCCAGATCGGCAGCACAAGCTGGGCGTCGACGGGCAGGTTGAAGAAAAGGAACACGCATCCGAACGCAGCCATCGGCGCGATGAACCATATGAACGGCGTGCGGAACGGCCTTACCCGGTTCGGATCCCTTACGCGCAGCACCAGCACCGCGATCGACACCATGAAGAAGGCGAAGAGCGTTCCCGAATTGGATATGTCGGCGAGTTGCCCCACCGGCAACAGGGCCGCGGCGATGGCGACGAAGACGCCGGTCACGATCGTAACCACATGCGGCGTCTTGAAACGGGGATGGATGGTGGCCAGCTTTTCCGGCAGCAGGCCGTCGCGCGCCATGACGAAGAAGATGCGCGTCTGGCCGAACATCATCATCAGGATGACCGAAGGCAGGGCCAGATTGGCCGCCAGGCCAAGCGCATTGCCCACCACCGTCCAGTTGATCGAGCGCAGCACATGGGCCAGCGCTTCGTTGGAACAGACCAGATCGCGGGCATGGGCGACGGTGGCGCAAGTGGCCGCAAAGCCCTGCGATCCGGGCGCCACCACCGACCCGTCGGGGCCAAGCACCGGCTGCGCGCCGATCGCGCCGACAGCGCCCGCCGCAACCAGCAGGTAGAAGACGGTGCAGATCGCAAGGCTGCCGATCAGGCCGATCGGCACGTTGCGCTGCGGGTTCTTGGTTTCCTCGGCAGCCGTGGAAACCGCGTCGAACCCGACATAGGCGAAGAAGATGGATGCCGCCGCGCCGACGATCCCCATGCCGCTGCTACCTTGCGGCCCGAACCAGCCATTGGGCGCGAAGGGAGAGAAATTGCCGGTGTCGAGCACAGGCAGCGTCAGCGCGATGAAAGCGGTCAGCGCCAAAACCTTGACCGTGACGAGCACCGCGTTGACGCGGGCGCTTTCAGTCGTGCCAACCACCAACAGCGCGGTGACGGCGAGCGCGATGACGATCGCGGGAATGTTGATCACCCCGTGGGTAAAATCGGCATGGGGAATGAGGCCGTTCAGCGTCCACACCGGCCCGGCGGACAGCGCCTGCGGTAATTGCAGCCCGGTCATGCTTTTCATAAGGCCCATGAAATAGCCCGACCAACCCACCGAGACAGCGCTGGCGGCGACCGCATATTCCAGGATCAGCGCCCAGCCCACCATCCAGGCGAGCAGTTCGCCAACCACGGCATAGGTGTAGGTGTAGGCTGACCCGGAAACCGGCACCATCGACGCCAGTTCCGAATAGCAGAGCGCGGCGAAGGCGCAGACGGCGCCCGCAATCACGAAGCTCCACATCATGCCCGGCCCGGCCTTTTGCGCGGCGGCGGCGGTCAATACGAAAATGCCGGTGCCGATGATGGCGCCGACACCCAATAAAGTCAGCTGGATCGGTCCCAATGTGCGGACCAGGGATTTCTTCCCTGCCGTGGCCAAAATGGCGTCCAGAGGCTTGATGCGCCCGAAAATCATGATGGAGCCCTTATCTTCATGTCTTTTGCCCAGGCGGTCGGCTTGACCGCTCCCTTTTATATGGCGCTGAGACTATCGCCTAATATGGCGCGCGCAAGTATATTGCGCGATGCCGACACAGTTGACCAAAGGGGAGCCGGTTATGATCGAACTGCTGCGGGCCGCGAGCCTGGGCGATGCGCCGCATGGCTTCGCGGGACGGCGCGGCGGCGTGTCGACGGGCGTGCATGCCGGACTGAATGTCGGCCTTGGATCGGACGATGACAGGCACGCGATCCTGCGCAACCGCGAACTGGCGCGCGACGCGCTGATGCCGGGCGCGGCGCTGGTGACGCTGCATCAGGTGCATTCGCCCGATGTGGTCACGGTAACCGAAGCGTTTCCCGAGGCGCACCGGCCCGCCGCCGACGCGATGGTGACGGACTGGCCCGGACTGATCCTGGGCATATTGACGGCCGATTGCGTCCCCGTGCTGCTGGCGGACGCGCAGGCCGGCGTCGTCGGGGCCGCCCATGCGGGCTGGAAAGGCGCGATTTCCGGCGTCACCGACCGAACCATCGCCGCGATGGAGGCGTTGGGCGCGCAGCGGAGCCGGATCGGCGCGGCTATCGGCCCCTGCATCGGCCGCTCATCCTATGAGGTGACGACCGACTTCGCCCGCCGTTTCGAGGAGGACGAGGCCGACAACGCCCGCTTCTTCTCCGCCGGGCGGGAAGGACATGTGCAGTTCGACATCGCCGCCTATGTCGCCGCGCGGCTGGCGGGCGCGGGACTGGCGCGCGTCGAGATGCTTGACGAGGACACCTATTCCCAGCCGGAACGATTTTTCAGCTACCGCCGGTCCTGTCATCGAGGCGAGGCGGACTATGGGCGGCAGATTTCCATGATCGCGGTGGGGTAGCGCCTTATCGCAGGGCCACCAGAACCGCCGCCAGCAGCAACAGCGCCGCGACCCAGCGATGCGCCTTCCAGCGCGGCGACGCGACCTTTTCGAGCGTGGCGACAATGGCGAGCAGGGCGATCCAGGCAAGGTTCATCACCCCGCCCACGAACAGCAACAGCATCAGCGCCCAGCAGCATCCCACGCAGTAGAGGCCGTGGCGAATACCGAGCCGGAACGCGCCGTCCGCGCCGGGCTTCCAATGGCGATGGATGAAGATGAGGGGGGACTGGCAATTTTCCAGGCAGCGCCCCTTGGCCGGAGTCAGTTCATAGGCGGCGGCCAGCAGCAGCATCGCGGCGATGATCGCCGGGCTGCCGATGCTGAGCGTCGCCGCCGACAGCAGCCCGCCATCCAGCAGCAGCGCTTGCGCCCCAACCGCCGCCGCGGCGAAGGCCGTCCACACGAGCAGATAGGCGGCGATGAACAGCGCGCTGTGGAACAGGCGGGCGGCTTCCGATTCCGATCTGTCGATGCGGGCGTGCAGTAAGATCATCGGCGCGGCGGACGGCGCCATCATCGCGACCATCATGATGGACCACATGGCGAAGGCGGTCATTAGATAGGCCGTCGTCCAGGGATCGGCGGGCATGGCCATCGCGCCCATGTCCATCCCCGCCATGTCCATCCCGGCCATGTCGCCCGTCGCCTGCCCACCGCCGGGCGCAAACCACAGCCAGCCCCAGGCGAACGCCGCCAACAACAACAGCGCGAGCCCGACGATCAGGCTGTTGCGCGACAGGACATGGTGAAGGGCGACGGTGGCCGGAGAACGGAGTTCAATCGGCCCGCGCGTCAATGGACAACGCCGCTCTCGGTCAGATGGAGGTTCGCGAACTGGGCGTGCGAATCGCTGAGCTGCACATCGACCGGCCCCTGCGTCCGCGCCCATCCGCGCCCGACCTCGCACACATCATATTCAAAGCCCTGCGGCAGGGCGATGCGCGCGCGATGCGCATCCCCGGTCACGGGATTGACGATGGGTTCGCCGCGCGCATCGATCCATCCGGGGACCGACAGCTTCGCCGACCGCCCGTCAATGTCGATGCTGAGGTCGATGGGCGCGAAGACGGGATCGTGAACCCGCTCGAAGGTGGTCGAAAACACCTGGAAGAAGGTCGAGCCGGGAACGGTGTCGAGCCCGCTCATGATCCGCAGCAGAGCCTCGCGCTGACCGGCGTCGGCGCGCTCGTCGACGATGGGAACGGCCTGGCCGCGCCCTTCATGGATAGCGCCGGGCCAGGAAACGATAAGGCCGATGCGCAGCCCGGCCAGATCGGTTTCGCCATGATGTCCCTGCTCTATGTCGATAGCGGCCACCGCCTGGCAGTGGCCTTGCGTCGGCAATGCGTTGAACTGGCATGGACAGCCATAGGCGCAATTGCAGTGGACGAATTCCTTACCCTTGATGGTCCAGCGCGTGAGGGTCATCGGACCTCTCCCTATCGAGTCCTTGGGCGCGCGCAGCATAGCAGCTTTGGTGTCGGCCCGACAGGCTGAACGATCCCGGCCCGTCGCATACGCCTCACGGCGAACCGGGCCGGCCATGACGGCCGACGCCGGTTCGAGGCGCGGGGTCAGACGCGGCTGAGCGGGACCGCCATTTCAAGCGACGGCAGCTGAGCCGGGTGGGGAATGGTGACGCCGACGGGCAGGTCGGATTCGATCTCGACGCCGCCGCGCATGCCGTGATTGGCCGCCCAGATGGCCGCCTGGGTCCGGTTCTTGACGCGAAGCTTGCGCAACACGGCCTTCACATGGACCTTCACCGTCGCCTCGCTGATGCTCATCCGCTTGGAGATGACCTTGTTGGGGCATCCCATGACGAGCCAGCGCAGGATTTCCAGTTCCCGATCGGACAGGCTGATCGCGTCCACCGGGCGCTCGACTTCCAGCGCGTCGGCCAGGCTGGGCCACGATTGCAGTTCGTCGGCCAGTTGCGGCGGCAGCACACGTTCCCCCATGGCGACCAGACGCAACGTCGCGATCAGCCGATCACAGGAAATTTCCTTGACGATATACCCCAGGGCGCCCAGCCGGAACGCCTTGAGCATGATCTGGAAATCGAAGCGATCCGACAGAAGCACGACATAGGAGCGGGGAAAGCGTTTCTGCAGGGCGGACATGGTGTCGCCGTCCAACTCTTCCGTTCCATGGTCGACCAAGAGCAGCGAAGGCCCTTCTTCCTCAGGCGTCTCTACAAATTGAAGTGCAGCGGCAATATTGGAATATTGCGTAACCTGGAAGTCCCGTTCCATCAGGATACGGATCAGGCCCTCTCGAACGATTGTATTACCACACAACAGACGCACATTGACTGGGTAAGTCATTGGGTATTTCCCTCATGATCCCTTCCAGCTCCATTAGCAGGCCCTAAACGAAGCGCAGAAGGCCAGTGATCAAATGCCTGCAGTGCGACCCTTCCTAGTTGTTTCAACAACTTATGATTAACACATTTGTGCAACCGGAGTCCTGACGAACGCAAAGATATTTGGGGTTAGTGAGGACTCCTGCCAAGAGCCTGTTAACACTAATAAATTTGCTAATCTTCAGATTTTATGCCACGGTGCAATAGACGAAATTACTACTTTAGTTGTAGTGCGATCGACAAAAGTCATCATAATCCTAGAAAGGCTAGCTGGCGAGTCTTCGCTTATTAATCAAAAAGATTAATTGCTTAATAAATGATAACAATAACTTGATGATAGCTCGCTCAAAAGCGCCAGTCGTTCACCGGCGCGCTCCCCCGAGGGACGCAGACTTTCCCGCTCTTGCCCGGCCAGTCAGACATTGGTGCGCCGCGTGATCCCCCGCGAGACGGGCGCCAGGCGCTTAGCTGCCGTTAGGCCCGCCGCCGGTGTTGCTGCCCGCGCCGGCTCCGCCCATGCCGCCGGCGCCGACCGCGCCGATATTGCCGAAAATCTCGTCGAACAGGCTGCGGTGGCGGCCGAGCGTCGGCGTCTTGTCACCCGTGGGCGAGATTTTCGCCACCTGCTCCAACCCCTTGCGATCAACCGCAACGACATTGCCGGCCGCGTCGAATCTGACATGAAGGATGGTCTGCGACGCCGGTTTGGGATTGGAGAAGGCGAGCGCGCGCATGTCGCGCGACACATAATACCAGTCCTGGTCGCCGAACTGGGCGGTGAAGCTGGGGCGGCCCAGCGCGCCTTCCACCGAAGCGCGGTTGTCGACGCCCGGCTGGATCGAATCGACCAGCAGCTTGTCGACCTGATAGCCCTGATGCGTGCGGATGCGGGTGCAGCCCGATGCGCCCAGAAGCAGCGCCGTGAGGCCCACGCCAAGCAGGATCCGCCCGCTGCGGGACTGTCGGCTGAACTGACGCATGCGCTTCTCCTGCCGGGATGGGCCCGGAAATCCCTAAAACCAAAGCCGCCATTGCATCGCGCGGCCCGGCGATCAATATGGAAATGCGTGGGCCCCGGCAAGAGGGCCCCCGATCGGTTCAGCCAGGAAACAGCTTCGTGATGCCTACCCTCTTCCAGCGCCTGTTCGCGCGCAACGACCCAAAGGATGCGCTACAGCCGCTCTACAACGCCGTCGTCCGTGAAGGGCGGCAGCCCCACTGGTATCTGGAAGGCCAGGCGCCGGACACGATCGACGGGCGGTTCGACATGATCGTCGCGATATTGGCGCAAGTGCTGATGCGGCTGGAAAACCTGGGCTCCGCGCAGGAAAGCGTCTGGCTGACCGAATTGTTCGTGGACGACATGGACGGCCAGTTGCGGCAGGAGGGCATTGGCGACGTCGTGGTCGGCAAACATATCGGCCGGATGGTGAGCGCGCTCGGCGGGCGCCTGTCGGCCTATCGCGCGGCGCTGTCGGGCGAAGGCGACCTGCGCGAGGTAATCGAGCGCAACCTCTATCGCGGCGCGGCGCCGGCGGAAGAGGCCCTCGCCCATGTCGAATCGGCGCTGCGTTCACGCTGGATAAGGCTGGGCGCGCTGTCGTCCGATGCGCTGATGCGCGGAGACCTCGGATGAGCGCCGCCCCTGCGCCTGAATTTTCGCGCCCGGTCCGGGTCGACCAGCTGGCCCGCTATGCGCAAAGCACGACGATCGCCGCCGAGCCCACCGAACGCGAAGCGCTGGCGCGCCGTTTCAACCTGCTCGCGCTCGACCGACTGGAGGCCGATTATGCGCTGGCGGATGAAAATGGCGCGATCGTCGCGCGCGGGCGGGTCCGCGCGGCGCTGGCGCAGCCCTGCGTAGCCACCGGCGTCGCGGTGCCGGAGAGTATCGACACCGACTTCCTGCTGCGCTTCGTCGTCGAAAGCGACGAGGACGTGGAGGGCGAGGAGTTGGAGATCGAGACCGACGACGCCGACATCATCGGCTATGACGGCCAGGTCATCGACATGGGCGAGGCGGTCGCGGAAACGCTCGCGCTGGCGATGACGCCCTATCCGCGTTCTCCACAAGCCGACGCCTATCTGCGCGAGGCCGGCGTCATCAGCGAGGAGCAGGCGAGCCCCTTCGCCGCGCTGCTGTCGCTCAAGGACAAAAAGGCCTGAGTCGCCCGGTGGCCGGGCGCTGAACTCGGCCCCGCTGTTTCCCTTTCGTTCCGCCCTGTGCCATAAGGGCGCGCCATGGAATCCCCGCCGCCCGGCCCGCGCAAGATCATCCATATCGACATGGACGCCTTCTACGCGTCGGTCGAGCAGCGCGACGATCCGCAGCTGCGCGGCAAGCCGATCGCGGTCGGCGGCGGAGGCCCGCGCGGCGTCGTGGCGACGGCCAGTTACGAGGCGCGCGTCTTTGGCGTGAAGTCCGCCATGCCGGGCGGGCGGGCGCGGCGGCTCTGCCCCGACCTGCTGTTCGTGCAACCCCGGTTCGATGTCTATCGCGCCGTATCCGTTCATGTGCGGGAGATATTCACGCGCTTCACCGACATCATCCAGCCGCTCTCGCTCGACGAAGCCTATCTGGACGTGACCGTAAACAAGCCCGGCATCGCCTCCGCCACGCGCGTCGCGGAGGAAATCCGCCGAATGATCGCTGAAGAAACGGGCCTGACCGCTTCGGCGGGCGTGTCCTACAACAAGCTGATCGCCAAGCTGGCGTCCGACCAGAACAAGCCCGACGGCGTCTGCGTCGTGCGCCCCGGCGAAGGCGCGGATTTCATGGCGCGCATGCCGGTCCGCCGCATCCACGGCGTGGGGCCGGTGACGGCGCGGCGGATGCAGGCGCTGGGGATCGAGATCGGAGCCGACCTGCGCGAACGCGACCTGGCCTTTCTGCAGCAGCATTTCGGCAGTTCCGCCTCCTTCTACTACCGCGCGGCGCGGGGCGAGGACGACCGCCCCGTCCATGAACGGCAGGAGCGCAAGTCGGTGAGCGTCGAAGACACCTTCTTCGACGATCTCAGCACAGAGGAGGCGCTGATAGCCGAGATAGACCGGATCGCGCAGAGCCTGTGGGGCAGGATCGAAAAAAGCGGCGCCTATGGCCGGACCGTAGTGCTCAAGATCAAGTTCGCCGATTTCCGGATCATCACCCGGTCAAGAAGCTACGCCGCGCCTGTCCGCTCGCTCGACCTGTTGGCGGAAACCGGACGCGCGCTGTTGCAGGCGCAGCTGCCGCTGCGCATGGGCGCGCGGCTGCTGGGGCTGGGCGTCCACAATCTCGACCATGAGGTGAGCGAAGAGGTCAGCGAGCAGCTCAGCCTCTCGCTGTGAGCCTTTTAGAAAGGCAGCCAGTTCCGCTTTTCGGTGAACTTCATATAGCCCGCGTTCACGCCCAGCCGATAGCCCACGCCCAAGCGGATGGGGATCAGCACGACGCTGCCCCAGCGCAGGTAGCTGGCGGTGAAGCCCCCGACCAGATAGGCCGTGCCCTCGGCCGCCGGGAAGCGGTGATAGAGGTCCTGCGTGTCGTAGAGATTATAGACGAGGACGAAGGTGTTGGACGCATTGCCCCCCACGTCGAAGCCGATCGACGGTCCGGTCCAATAGACCTGCCGCTTGCCCTCCACCTTGTGGTTGAGCGTCCCCGATCCGTAGCGCAGTCCGACGACGAACGCGCCCGAAGCCTCGCGGCCGGCGATATAGGCGTTGGGGCGGCCTTGATCCTTCAGGATCTTCTCGATCATGCCGGCCAACCCTTCCGCGCCCTTGCCGAACACGCCTTCGGCCGCGCCGATCAGATCGTCTTCCTGATAGGATTCAGCCGGGGAAGCGGGCGGCGAGCTGGCGGTAACCGGCGCGCCGGTGGCCGTGGAGCCCGACGACAGCGGCGCGGGCTCGGACGATCCGCCCGCCGCCCCCGCCGGAACATTGGAATCGACGCCGGGATCGGTGGGCGCGCTCCCCTGCTGCGGCACGGGCGCCAGATCGGCGTCGATCGCCGTGTTGGGATCGACCGTGCGGACCTGCGCCTGCGCGACCACAGGCGTCAGCACTAGGCCCGCGACCGCAGCCGCCAGAGCCCCCGCGCGCATCATGCGGACCGTCATCTGCTTTACCGTGCCGTTCATGCCCGCAACTCCCCGAAACACGCGCTGTTCACAACCATCTACCAGATTATCGGCGCTCAAGCTGAAACGGCAATGAACGAACGGCGATCCGAGTCGATTTCGCGCTGGAACGAATCGCCCGTGGACGCAAGCGCCGAATTTTTCATGGGTAAGGACCGTTGCCATGGGCGAAAGCCGCCGCTATAGCCCAACTCGCCTAGCCGCTGTCCCGCCCCAAGCGGGCGTTCAGGCCATGTTTGGAGACGTGGGTGAGTGGCTGAAACCAACGGTTTGCTAAACCGTCGTGCTGAGAATTCGGCACCGAGGGT